>CAYSZJ010000048.1:0-27907 GCA_964435435.1 uncultured archaeon | reverse complement strand
TTTGCAAACTTAGTAAAGAAGGCTACAAAAATAGTAAAAGAATTGGGACCAAATAAAAAATTTCAAAGAGAGTGGTAAAAAAATGAGTATTGAAACAGAAAACAAAGAAATTGAAAATTCAATAAGAGATTTGGCTAAAAAATTATTCAATGAGAATCAAGTAGATGTAATCATTGGATATTCCGAAGGTTCTGTACCTTTAAGTTCTACTCCGATTATTATTAGGAAAGAAGAAGATGTAGACAAGTTAATCTGGAATAATTTATGCTATATTAATTTAGCTAGATATTTAGCCCCTTTAATGCCCCAGCTTTGTGATTCTGAGGGAAAATCTTTGAGAATTGGGATTGTTGCTAAAGGTTGTGTTGCTAGGGCAATAAACCTTTTAGCGGCGGAGAAGCAAGTTAATCTAGAAAATATTAAAATGATAGGGATTAATTGCAATGGAAAAGTTAACAAAAGTAAAATAGATATGGAAATTGGGGAAAAAGAGATTCTTGATGTTTCTATATCTGGGAACGATATTATTGTAAAGGGAAAAGATTGGGAGAAAAAACTTCCCTATGAGCAATATATTAACGAATTATGCAAAGTTTGCAAAATAAAATCCCCTTCTGCACCAGAGGAGACATGTGTAGGTGAATGTCAAGAATTAGAATCTATACATGATGAATTTACAGATACCGATGAGTTTGAATCGAAATCTACTGCTGAGAAATGGGCATATATTAAAGATACTTTAGAAGCGTGTACTTTATGTTATAGTTGTCGTCAGGCCTGTCCTATGTGCTATTGCAATCTCTGTTTTGTAGATCAAAATGCACCTATATGGTTTAACAAAACTACTGAATTTAACGACATACTTGTATTTCATTTAGTTCGCTCAATGCATTTAACAGGGAGATGTGTGGCGTGTGGGGCGTGTTCATCAGTTTGTCCAGTTGGTATTGACCTGAATTTTATCAATAGAAAATTGGAAAAAATTGTAAAAGAAAGATTTGATTACACGTCAGGTCTTAATGCAGAAACGCTTCCTCCAATGATGGATTTCAAAATGGAGGATGCAGAAGAATTTATGTTAGAGGAAGATTAAAAAGGTGAATAAAATAATAGAACAAAAAATATTAAAAAAAGGCCAAATTGGAAAATTATATAACGAACTAGTGAGTGATTATAACTTTTATGCTCCAATTAATAAAAAAGGAAACATAGTTTTCGAGAAAATCGAAAACCACGAAGATATAGTCCTTGATTACCTGAATTCAAAGATTCCACCAAAATCAGTTTTATTTCCTCAAGAAGAAGTATTATTTGAATATTCATTAGACGAAAAAGATGTTGAAATTACTGATAGACAGGATCTAGATCAAAAAATCTTGATATTTGGAATTAGACCATGTGATGCTTACAGTTTTGAATTGTTTGCTAATTTCTTTTCATTTCACGGAGACTGGAAGGATGAGATCTATTTAAAGAAAAAAGAGAATACAACACTCATAGGTATTGGATGTAATACTCCAAGAACTACATGCTTTTGTACACCCGTAGGCGGAAATCCTTTCAAAAAGGAAAATATGGATATATTTTTAACAGATTTAGGTGAAACATATTTAGTTGAAAGCATTAGTGATAAAGGCAAAGATTTAGTAAAGAAATTATCATGGCTTTCAAATGCTACTGATAAAGACGTGAAGAAAGCGGAAGAATTAGCCAAACAAGCAGAGGAATCAATAGTTTCTAAGATAGACGCTGATAAAATCGTAAAAACCTTAGAAACATCTTTTGAACACCCTATATGGGATGAAATCAGTGAATCTTGTATAGGATGCGGCTCTTGTGCCTATTTATGCCCAACATGTACATGTTTTGATGTGATAGATGAAACAGATCAATATAATAATCGAGGTAGAAGAATTAGAATTTGGGATACCTGTCAATCGTGTCTTTATACACTTGAAACGAGTGGACATAACCCGCGAATCACTAAAATCCAACGTTGCCGTAACAGAATAATGCATAAGTTTAGTTATTATCCAATAAATTATGGTTTATTAGGCTGTGTAGGATGTGGGAGATGCGTTCTTGTATGCCCTGCTAATAATGATCTACGTGTAATATTGAATAAAATAGAAAAAATTGAAAAAGAGGAGGATGAAAAAATAGTTGCCTAATCCTTATATACCATATCTTACTAAAGTTAAATCGATAGAATCAGAAAATAAGGTTAATGATATTAAAACTATCGAGTTAGAGTTTAAGAAAGAAGAAGAATACAAGAAATTTAATTATATTCCAGGACAATTTGCTGAAATTAGTCTAATAGGAAAAGGAGAATGTCCTATAGGAATTGCTTCATCTCCTACAGAAGAAGGCACTATAAAATTTACTATAAAAAAGATGGGAACGGTAACCTCCGGATTTCACAATTGTGAAATTGGTGATACTGTTGGAGTTAGAGGTCCCTGTGGGAATGGTTGGCCGGTTGAGAAGATGAAGGGTAAAAATATTGTAGTAATTGGTGGAGGTTTCGCATTTTCTACATTACGATCTTTAGTAATATATTTACTCGATGAGAAACATAGAAAAGAATATGGAGATATCACCGTAATCTACGGGAACCGTGATCCTGGGGAGGTATTATATACAGATGTATTAGATGAATGGAAAAAACGAGACGACATTAAAGTTGTTTTAACTATTGATCGTGAAGCGGAGGGATGGACTGAAGAAGTAGGATTTGTTGCGCCTATTGTTAAAAAAGTAGCACCAAGTGCCGATAATGCTATCTCAGTCGTCTGTGGACCGCCAATAATGATTAAAACAACTATCGATGTTTTAGAAGAATTAAACTGGAAAGATGATCAAATTTTAAACTCTTTAGAGATGCGAATGAAGTGTGGAATCGGAAAATGTGGAAGATGTAATATCGGTAATAAATTTGTTTGCGTTGATGGTCCTGTTTTTTCTCTTGCCGAACTTAAGGAATTACCAGATGAATATTAAATTAATAAAATAATTTTTTTAAAATTAAAGTAAAAAATAGGTGAAAATAATTGGCTAAAAGTGAAAGCATAAAGACATTTGAAGATTTAATAAAAGAAGTTCATGAACCGGGACTTTGTGGAGAATGTGGAGGATGTGTTAGTTTTTGTTCAGCTGGAGAATTAAAAGCTATTGAAATGTCAGAATCAGGACCTCCTAAATATGTTAATGAAGATAAATGTCTTAAATGCAGTATTTGTTATTTTATCTGTCCGCAAACGCATGTATTAAACGACCAATTAAATAAAAAATTCAAATATGGACCAGCTATTGGGAACCAGATAAAAATTACTTCATGTCATGCTACTTCTGAAGAGATTCGAAATAGAGCAACTGATGGTGGAGCGGTTACTGCTATTTTAGGCTATTTATTGGATAATAAATTAATAGATGGGGCAATTGTCTGCAAAAGAAAAGGGCCGTTTAATCGTGTATCTTTTTTTGCGACAACTAATGAAGAATTAGTAGAAGCTGCAGGTTCTCATTATGATTTCTCCAGCCAAGTAGTTGGATTGGAAAAGTATAACACTTTCATTGCTACTAATATAGCATTGAAAAAAGTAATGGGGCCAGACTTACTAAATATAGCTGTAGTTGGGACACCTTGCCAAATAAACTCAATTAGAAAAATGCAAGAGTTAAGTATACTTCCCGCACATATTGTTAAATATACATTAGGTTTATTTTGTTATCTAAACTTTTCATTTAACGATGAAGACAGGAAAAAACTGGAGGAGAAATTTAATTTTAAATTTGAAGACGTAGAAAGTATGAACATTCGAGAGGATCTTATCTTATACTTTAAAAATAAAGATATATTAAACATAGAATTTTCAGATTTAAAGGAGATAGCTCGCCCTGCTTGTTTTGCATGCTCAGATTTTTCTAATATTTATGCGGACATCTCTTTTGGAGGGCTTGGATCTGAAGAAAAACTTACTACAACAATAATTCGGACCAAAATAGGGGAAAAGATTTATAAAAACGCCTTAAATAAAGGCTATATCCAAGAACCAGCTGAATTTAACACACCAGCTAAAAAATCAGAAATATTAGAAAAAGTAAAGGATTTTAGCAAGAAAAAAATCGAAAGGGCAGAAACAACTTTACAAAATAAAAACCTATAAATCGAAAAATTTTAAATATTTTAAATTTTTAATCCTTACTTTCTTTTTCTATGCCATAAGTTTCTGCTAAATGTGGCATTAAAAGGTATACTGCAGCTAAATATAATGGAATCAACGATAATTCTACAAAAATTGATATTATAAATGGAAATTGAGGGCTTATAATATCCCATACTACACCTCCTACAATCGGGCCAATTACACTTCCTAAAAAAGCAAAAAAGTCTCCTATTCCAAAAATCTTCCCCCTATTTTCAGTAGAAATTCTACTCACCAAGTTTTGGAAAATTAAACCAGCAGACATTCCGATAGCTAAATCTAATAATAGAAGAAGTGAAAATATCCATATGTTAGCCGAATTTATTAATAACCAGGTCATTAAAGCTCCTAATGAACTTGTTATTGTTATTCCTACTAACGGAGGAAGCTTATCAACAAAAGCTCCTAATTTTGGAGCTAAAAGAGTTGCTAAAAGCCCTGCTGGGAGGTATGCCCAAACAACTAAATTTACATTACTTTCAATGTTTTCAATAATATAGATGTTTAAAAAAGGTCTAGCTATGTTTGCATTAATACTACCTAAAAATAGAATAGAAATCAAAAAGAATGCACCAAAAATCATTGATATAGAAGTTAACGCATTTATTTTTTTTTTTGCTTCATTTGAACTAATGCTCATGTAATTTGAAAATTTAATTGATTCATCCACCCTTTGATAAAAAATAATTCCTGCTATAAAATTTAAGATTCCATATATTGGAATAGCACTATAAATAATAATAGGATTATCTGTGTATGCAGTTGCAAACATCAAGAGAGTAAATCCGAATATAGCTCCAATTATTTGACCTATGGCATTTATGGAATCTCTCTTTCCATATGCTTGAGAACGATGATCTTTGCTTGATTTTTCTGCTACAAAAATATTAAATGGGATCCAAAAAACTCCCGCCATAAATCCTAAAGTAAAATGTCCTAAACCCAATAGAAAAATTCGATTTGTAATAAAAGACGCAAAAATAATAAAATAAGAAATCGCTCTGCCAAATGAACCTATTAACACCAGTTTAGTTCTTGATGTGGTATGATCAGTTATAAAACCTGTAATAGCGCCGCTTATCATTCGACCTATAACATAAGATACTACAACTAGACTTATTTGAAAAGCAGATGCTCCCATATTCATTCGTGCAACAATGGGAATCCAAAATCCTATAAAAAAGAAACCTAGACTATTTAATATAACGATCTTTAGCATTTGATTGTAGTCATGTGTAAAACGACTCTCATCTATTTTAAATAATCTAAATCTCATTAAATTCTGAAATGATCAATTGAATTTATGGTTTTATTAATGAAGAAGCTTACTTTTTTGTAATAGCAAAAAAAGCAGAAAGAAATTCCAATATTAAATTTCAAAGATATTTCCAGTATTATATATGGTTGCATCCAAATCAAGGTTAATTTGACCTCCAGATGCTATATCTACTGCATAATTGATCCCTTCTAAAACCCTGTTCATCATAAATTCATATGCTCTAAAACAATCTTCAAGTTGGGTCATATTTACTTCTGCATAACAACTTGATATTGCGGGAATTAGCTCAGGAATAAAATCTTGGCTAATCATCATTTCTTCTGCATCAATCATTGTTTCTTTTGCCATTGTGAATGGATTATATACGTCCATTTTAGCAAACATTATTCTACACACAAATAGTGATGCCTTAATTTCCTTCATGATAAATTTGATTCTGTTCATATCATCTAAAAATTTCTTAAATGTTATCGCATTAATGATATCTTCATTAGTAATAGTATTTGAAGTATCCATTAATTTACTTACTCTATCTGACATTCTTTTTGAAGATAGCATTAATTTAAGATTCATCTTATTCTTTTTATAATAGTCTCTATAAAAAGCAGATAGAAATGTATGAGCCCCCAGATTTTCTTGATCTTTAGAGAGATCTAATTTATAATTATTCTCTTTAAATTTATCCATAAAATTCTTAATGACTAAAAATTTCAGCTTTAATCGGTGCAATGCAAAAAATAAACATAACCTTGTCTTAGTATATGCTTCCACATTTCCCATTCTGAATCTATCATGATGATCTCTCTCATACATAACAATTGGTTTTAATTTATTTACAACAACATCTATAAAATATTTAATGATGTGTTCCAGGGGTTCACATTCGATTACTCTAAATTTTTCTATAAGTTTTTGACTTGTTGGCTGACTCTGTGGTAATTCTTTAATTTCATCATAATTATAATACTCTAAAAACAATGAAGTCAATGCCTCCATTTCCAACACAGTTCGACATGGAATAAATACTGTGTTTAAATCATATAAAATAGTCCCACTTTCAGGCATATATTATACCCTCCTTTTAACTAACTATAATGATTAAGGAAATTAAAATCACATTGAATTCATAAATTTTAGATATCTTTTATAAAAACAAATATCCAATCATGTAAATTATAATTTACTATATAGAATGAAGTAATTCTATATTATAAATAACATATTTATAACTTTTATTTTATCGATTAAGATGCTTTTTCCGCCTAATGATTAACTTCATGTTGATGATATTGTCTTTTAATTTCAATAATTTCTCTTATTCTCTCTTTTTCTAAATAGCTTTTTTGAATAGGTGCTTTTCTGTAGCTGCGAAAATAGTCCCATACATCCCGCTTCATTTCTATTTTCTCATCTTTCATTTTACAGGCTTACATTCTACTTTATATTTATTTGAATGAAATATGAATATCAAAATATTAATTACTTTTCTAGACCAATTTTTGAAAATCGAGCCAGATATCTTTATCCAAGAATTTTAAATTACTTTTTGATTGAATCTCTACCAATGATATTTTGCTCAATAATTGGACTCTAAAAAAAATTAATTTATCTATATTTTTATTTTATTTAGGAAAAAAATAACTCTAAAGGCTATAAAAATGAGTGAAACATTAATATTGCTATATAATGAGTTTATCCAATCGAGGAAAGTAAAACTAATTACTATATTAATTAGTGAGGTTTTATTTTTAAAAACAAATTTTAATAACACTAAAAGCAGGGATGATATATATCATCTTGAATATGCATTAGAAAAATTAGAAGATCTTTTGAGTAAGTTAAAGAGCTATGGTTCTGATATGCAAGAAAGAGATTTTGATGAGATCCTAATGGTCACGTATCATCTCCTTAAAGATATTGCTATGAATTTAGAGTAAGTAATTTTTAGTAGGAATATAAAATGATGTGTTCTATTTTCACAATAGGAAAAACGGTTCAGGATATCACAAGAGAGATATTAGACATATTAGATCAATACGAATTTCCAGATATTCCTTTTATAATTAAAGGATATGAAAACCCGCTCCTAGTTGAAGTGAATACATTAAAATCTGAGATAATTTCTATAAAAGATCTGATTGAATTATGGTATAGAAACCGAATAATGGAAAAATGGGAGATAAAAGAAATTAAACAATCTCAACAAATATTACGTAATTTAAAGTCAGTAAAAATGGATGATGTAATCCTTTGTTGTATTTTAGAAGATAAAGTTTTAGATTCAAAGGATTATGAAAGAATGCTCATTTCTTACATATTAAAATTAAATAAAATAAAAACCAGTTTGTCAAAATGGATGTGGTATTTGTTTATCCACGAATCTTAGAGATATAATGATACCAACTACTCATTACAAAATCAGTATCTCTATGTGATGTAATTAATATTAAAAACTCATGAAAAAACTTGTTAAGTTGTTATTGAAATTTTCAAAAAATTTGATATAATATAATTTTGGTCTAATTATATTATTTGACCGTAAGGAAAAATTATTGATGTGTTTAATAGTAAAATGCAAAGACATAAGTTTTTTACTTTTTTAGAGATTTGGTTGAGTATTTAATATTTTATACTAAAAAAGTTTACTTTCTTTTTAAAAGTAAATCGTTTAATTTAAATAATTTGAATTTTAATAGTTAATAGGATAAGATGAATTATAATCAAGATGAGATTATTAAAGAAATTTTTGAAAAAAAGAATCAAATAAATTCTACTGCATTTACTATAACACGTTTCATTTTACTCGCTTTACATTCATATTTCATTGATGGACTTCAATTCCGTGAGTTGAAAGTAGCATTGAAAATATCAGATGGAAATTTAGCCTCAAATCTCAATTATTTAATAAAGATGGGCTATATTAATAAAAATGCAGTGGAATTTGATAATAAAAAATTACATTATTATACCATTACAGAGAAGGGAAAAGAAGAATTAAAAAAAATATTAAATTGGATAGAGTTAATAAAGAAACTTTTGGAAGAGATTAATGATGAGTGAAGATTTTAAAAAAATTATTTCAGCATTGAAATATTGGAATTTATATTTGGAAAGACCTGATAGAGATTATGGTTCTCGGTTTAAGATTCAAAAATTAACTTTTTTATGCAAATCAATGGGAATTCCTCTTAATTATCAATTTACTTTATATCTTAGTGGACCATATAGCACAGGATTAACTCAGGACTATTTTAATGCGCCTCAATTAATAGAAACGCTTGAAACAGATTATATTTTAAATAAAGATGATTTAGAAATCTTAGATAAAATTAATGAATATGTTCTTAATCATCCAGTCACTTATAATTATGAATCAGAGTTTTTAGAAGCAGTATCAACAGTTCAGTATATAAAAAAAAGATATCCTGACATGTTAGATGATGAGATATTTGCAAAAACTAAAGAAATAAAAGATTATCTAAAGGATTCTATAGTTGTCATCGCTATTAATACAGTAAAAAAGTTATTATTTAAACCAGAGTTCTTAACTGAAGAAGTTCAAAAGGAAATTGACATCTGGGATAAAGCAGAAGATTAATCATTGGGAATATTATGGAAAGATGGAGAAGGTTTCAAATAAAAAGTCGAGAAATATGGGATGTTGAATTAAGTTATTCTGGTGAAGGAGTTGGCCATGAAGAACAATTTAGACATCCTTGTATTGTTATTAAATTTAACAAATTTGTGGATATGGCAACCATTATACCTTTAACAAGCAATGTACAAGCATTAAAGGATTTTCCATATACTCAAATAATAAATCCTGATACTTCAAATGGTTTAACCAGGCAAGTAATCGCAATGATATATCAAATTCGATCATTAAGTAAACAACGTTTTTTACGAAAAAGAGGGAGAGTTGTAAAGATTGACTATGAAAAGATTCAAACTCTTTTGAAAGATTATTTTCAATTATGTTAATAGTAATTTTATTGCTTGCTCCAGAAAATTATTCTACATTCAGGACATCCAAGTAGTATTATAGTTGTTTTGAATTGATCATCATTATTTAGATATGTTCTTAAGTTATTCTCAATTTTAATGGCATTTATAGTTTTTTTACATCCTGGACATTCTGTTTTGATTGTTTGAGGATTATTAACTATTGTTACTATTTTAGATCACTTCAAGAAAATAATTTTTTTAAGAAATAATTATCCCTCTTGCTATATATTTTAGAGGGAGTTCTTATTTTTCAGATTATTAATCTTCTAATAATATGAAATCAGGAAAGCAAGAAAAAGGAAGAAATTTCGTTCAAAACTACACTTTATTATACTCTCATATTTCTAACTATTGAAAATTATTAATACGTTCACTATGTAAGGATCGTTGTTGAAAAAATATAATTAATACAAAATTATTGTTAAAACAATTAATAAAAAAGAAATAATAAAAAAAATCAAATAATATTAAAGGAGTTTACTTGGCTTAAAAGCATCTGTGAATAAAAGGATTATATCAAATAAATTATTAAATGTCATCCCTTAAAATATATTTCATCCCTTGTTCTACACATTCTTTCGCTTCTTTATATCTACCTAACCTATTAAGCAGTTGTACTTTAAGACTCCACACCCGCTTATCATATGGATTTAATTTTATTGCCTTATTGAAAAAGGCTAAAGCTTTCTCACCTCTTAACTGCTTAAAAAAAGCTAAACCTTCAAAAAATAATTTTTCTGCTTTTTCTTTATTTTTTTTAGAGACAAATGGTTTCTCCTCTGGGATATCAAGAGAAATTAACTTACCATCTCTACCCTTTACAACCATACGTTTACAAGTGGGACAACGAAGACCTTCGGGTCTAAAATTTCTCAAAACAGTATTACAAAACGGACAGATTTGTCCCTTTGTTTCTGTAGAGCTTGAAGAAGGTCTTCTTGATCCAAATAAATTTTCTCTGTGTATATCCACATAATCGAGGATGTTATTCTCCTCAAATTTCTTGAGTAAAGCGTCTGAACCTTCTGTAATGGCATAATCCATTTCTTCTTTGTATAGTGGTATTAACTGTAAGAAGATGACCGATTTTGTATCATCAATTCTTAATTCACAAAATTCAGGAGGAAACGATAACACTGGTAATGTAAATAAAAACCCACAGAATCCGGTATTATTCCCAAAAGGAAGTGGCGGGTCCCCATTTCCAAACGTGTGCATATCAGAAAACCACTGCCGATTTGTATGCACATATTTCATTAGTCTATTCAGCCACTCAATTGGCCAAAAAAAGTCATCTTTCTTAAGCTCATCAACAGGTAAAGGCCAATCCAATGGTAATTTAATTATTAATTCAGAATATCTGAAAAACCTCATAGGATTTGGGGGAGACATGGGCAAAAAACTTAAACCAGAAGTAACCAAAGCGCTATGCTTCTGATCGTGAGTCTTGGGTATAATATGGATACTCAGTGGAGCAAGTTTAAAACTTTGATCATGAATTGATTTTCCAATTTTTCCTATATATTTCTTAATATGATCAAGAATAAGTCCATTATCCTTCTTAAGTTGCGCCATAGACCTTGGAATATCTTTTCCCATCGCATATTCCTCTCTTCTTTTACCCATTTCTTGCTTGAATCTCTGTTCCGAAATTCTCCCAAATTTATAATTGTTAATAATTTGTATATTTCTCACTATTCTAAGGGCATGCTCTTTTGCCTTTGCGGGATTTGTTCTTCGAGTATTAATTAGCTCAGTATAAGTGCTTAGTGGAACAGCACAAGAATTACTGCGATCAAAGTCATCTGTTACCTTATCCTCAATTCTTCGATAAAGTTCTACTTTTGTCCAATTCCTAAACTTATATTTTACAAATTCAACTAAGGCAGTTTTTACACATTCAGGACTCAATAACGTCTTATTATTTGGATCATCTTTCAATTCTGGATATAAATAAGGAGCTCTTATATATACCTCACAATTGGGATCATCTGGATTTTTTCTAACTTCAAAAATTTCAAGATCTCTCTCATCTCCATACACACGAAACTCTTCAAACTTTCTTTCAAGTTCTTTAATGCTTATTTCTGAGCTTAGATTGTTTGAGGACATAATTGGTCTTTTGGTATTTTAATATTCCACATTTTTGGATTTTTAACTTACTATTTTACATCGAATAAAAAAAAAAAAAGTTATTTGATTTTTTTCTTTCTTCTTTCAAACACTATTATGAACGTTATGATACCTACAGTTCCAATGAATAACGTGTAATTATATCCGGGGATAAAGGGCTTTTTCCCACCATCTTCTTCTACTTCATATTCTTCAAAATACACCGTGAGCGTAGGATCATGTCTAAGTTTTTCTCCGCTCCATACAGGGTAATTTTGTGTTTCTATTCGGAAGAGGTTATCAACTATGTTGAATGAAGGATCCTGCTTGACAATATCTACAAGAGTAAAAATAGAATTTATGAAAGGTTCTTCATAGTATGAACTTAACTCACTATACCACATTACCATTGGATGAATGCTTCCGCCTTCAGATTCAAGTACTGTATTTTTATCTGATATTGGAAAGTCATAAAGTGTATAATTCTTCTTATCTGGTCCTCCCATGTTAATTGTTGCGACCAGAGTGTCATTTGACTCAAAATCAAAAGAGCTACAAGGGAGGCTTAATGCTTTAGTGTCAATTTCATCAATATCAAAGGTAGACAAGAAATAATTATATTGAGGCATCACTAATCCATATCCTTGAGATGCGTTATATAAGCTAGCGTTAGTAATTTTTCCAAGTTCCCATGTAATATCCAAATCTGTCTGATTTTCTCCCACCTTATAATCATATTCGAAAGAATAATCAAAAGGACAGGAATGAATATAGGAAGAATTCCATTCCGTTCTAAAGAGACCTAATGAATACATTAGCCCTACATCTGTAGGATACCCCGGATATGTTATTCCCCACGTAACATTAGCATCTGTAGTGTCTGTAGGAGAGGTGAATTGAATAGTGGAGGCGATTTCACTCACAGATTTATCTATGGGATACAACCAATGTCTTGTTACATTATGAATGTCTTCATTGTAGTATTCTATAGAAGTCATTTCATAATTAAAGGCTTTTGGTCTTAACCAACCAAGCCACTCTTTACTTGTAGTCATGTATGGTGGACCACTTAGATCCTCTTTATCAGCCACAGAGTAGATCATATTCGAGTCTAAATCCTTATAGACAAGAAGATCATAGAACATATTCAACCATGCTATTCTATCTTTGTTTTCTGTAGTAAATAATTGAATAGTTAGTATAAGGGGTAAAGAATATTCTCCAGAAATACTTTGATACAAGAAATAAGGCTTTCTAGTTATATTCCGGATGTAGGAATACTGCTTCTCATCATATATATCATCGGTAGAGCTCCATGAATCCAACAATTCGTCAGTTAAAAAATCATATTGTTCATATTCACTTTCAATATTTTGGTGGTATTCCTCGTAATAACTGAAATTGTGAATAGAGGAAGCCTGATAGTATTCCATTTCCATCGTTCCTTGCTTAAAGGCTATCCAAATCACTTTTACATTCGATCCATAATCGATATTCACACGATACACAGTAAAATCAAAATCGATCGTTATATTTCCTATTATAGTATATTCTGAGACATAAGAATAATTTGCCTCATGAAATATGGTATGCTCTCCAATCGTTTTCGTAATATCAGTACTATTATACTCTTCAGTATACGTGTCATAGGTATCCGTATAGCTTCCAGAGTGATTGACAGTAATCGAGTCTCCAGTCCAAATCTTTTGAACGGAATATGAAAATGTGGTCTCATCCCATGAGAACTCTAAAGTTGGTTCTTCAGGTTTATCCGCATGGGCAAATAAATTCATTGAGCATAGATTTAATGTTAGAAGCGATACTACCACTATAATTACAACATATTTTTTATTAATACTCCATCACCTGAATTTTTATCAAAAATTTTTACTATATCTGGAGATTCCGAAATTTTTCGGAATCTACTTGTTATTCATATTAACTATAAAAAACTTTAGGATACTTATATTTATAAACATTGCGTATTAGATGATTTGAATTTAGCCCTATAACCATATTAACTATGTCTAAGATATATAGACGAAATCACAAAATTATTTAAAGCAAGAATATCCCTATCTTTAGAATAAGGCAAACTTAAGTGGGTGTGGAAGTGAAAAAAGTTAAATTTTGTATAACTGAAACTATTTAATGCACTTTCCCTATTAATTTAAATAATAAAGGATGTTTGCAAAATAGCCTTTATGTTTTTAGGAGATTAACTTTTTTATTTTCATTGATATTTTCCCATTTATAATTGCTAAATAATCAAACTTATACTATAATACACTAATTATTAAAAGAAAACTTCATTCACACATTCTCACAGTTATCATAAGGCATAGAATATTTCTTCTTAAGTTTCTTTTTCATTTTTTGGGTATATATAAATCTTTAATATTCGGATGCTCTTGCATTGAAAATGATTTAATTACGATATCTTTCATTTCATTTTTAACTTTTTCACCCAATTCCCCAAGTAATGGTACAAGTATTTGTTTTGTTTTTCTTTTAGAAGTGTATTTTGTTTGACTTTCAGTCCCATTATAGAAACTTGTACCATTTTTTCTCTTTGAAACAAATATTAATGAGCGATAATGATACAGAAAATGTGAGAGATTTTCCTTTTTTATCTTAAATGCGTGATTTTTAAATTTAATTATATTGCGATTTGTGATATAGAAGAAAGTTCTTTTATATCTATTAAAATAATTGAATACCATAAAAATTCCTAGAATGATGAAAAAAGTTGTTATCAACATAAAACCAATGAAAAAGGGTTCATATAGATTTCTATTAGTCATTAAACCTATAAGAGAAATTGCAGTAAGCAAAAACGGCATCACGCAAGCACATGTCCCGAAGGAATATGGTAATGTATAATTCTTTTTTTTACTTTCACCGTCAATTGGCTCTGTCGTGTATAATATTTTCTCATTTATACTTAAATTCAATTCATTATTGTTCTTATTCATTATTACTCTCTCTGCTTCTTTTTCATTCATGTCTTATTGTCTTCTTATTTATTCATACATAAAATTGAAAACATATTTATGTCTCCATTTTTCTCGATATAAAAACCTTTTTTTCGGAAACTTGTTTTCGTGTCTTCATTTATTCCTCACTATCACTATATACAAATCTCATAATACATTTAAATTTATTGTAGTGTGTTTCTCGGTTCCTGTAGTTCCATCAAGACAGTAAACTTTACGATCATATGAACCAACAACAATTTAAATTTGCCAAACGAGAGTTTACTGAGAAAAAACCTGTGAGTGCTAAGGTGCTACGAAGGAAAAGAGAAACCTTTTTTACACGGGGAGGTCATTTAAAAGCAATCAGCATAAGCAAAACTGAAGATCCCTATTTTCTCGTAACTCTTGATTATGCTCACACCCTCAGAATCTACTACTTTTCTAAGAAAGGCATATTTTTAGGCGGTCAGAATTTTAACAAATCATCGGATTTTCTTACAGAACTCAAGAAATCTACCATTAAAGAATTTGAACTACCAAAGAAAAATAAGTAATTAATCCATAAATTTGTCGGAGTCTTTGGATTTATTTTTAGGTCGTAATTCTCCTATCATGATGGAAAAACCAAACTCATATTTTGATTGGGAATTACAATTTCGAAAAAAGAAGGGCGAAAGAAAACGAAAACGGATCAATTCTCTAGGTCTGTATCCCCATGATTTTAAGAAATTTATGAATGAGTGGAAAAAAAAGAATATTCCAATAAAGAAGGATAAGAAAGAATAGTCTATTATTGATCCATAATCATGGAAGAAATATGAATATCATATAGATAATTAGCAAAATAATTGATTTATTTAAATTTCTGATCTCGTATATTGTATTCGCACTTACCTTATAAGGCGAAAATAAACTAAAAAGAGGGCAGGATATTTTACAGAATTAAATTAGTAAGTTAATCACATTATTATCTATGCGTATGAATCTACCACGCTAATTTCCTCGAACTCATTTTATGATAGGTGATGCACGAAACAAAAAAATGGGGGTGTCTCTACACTATTGTAAAATGGGGAATAAGAGAACACGCCTTCTATTCGTTATATATAATCATGAGGAAAAGATTTAAAAAGACTACTCCTTCACTATCATTTCTTAAGGCATAAAAAAAGGTAAAGGAAATCTGTATGACAACGCAAAAACAAGTAAATTTTAAATCTAAAATAGATTGTATTTCTCGTTATACATGTGATTTATGTGATTCCGAAGAAATTGTTGAGACTAATGAAGGTTATGTGTGTCAAGGTTGTGGAGTTGTATTAGAAGCCCAAAAATTACACTATGATCGTCCCTATAATAATGATCTTGTGCAGCATGCGAAAAAATTCGGGTTTACTCAAATAGTACTAAAAATGAGCGTTTAAATTCAACAAATTCCTCTGAGTTTAATCGATTACAAAAATATAATACCCAAGTGAAGTATCCTAAAGAAATTGATATTAAAGCTAAACACGAAATATCAGCAATTTTGCACATAAGCTGTTAGAAAAGAAAAAATCAAATACAAAGATAATGATATTAATGGAGAAATTAATTATATTACATAAGATCAAAAATATGAATAATAGAGAATCTCCATACAGGCGATGGGCTATTGATCGTCAGAATGCAATAAGATCTATTTTTAACATATGGAAAAATAAACTCCATCTAAAACAAGAACATTTGAAATTATGTATTTTAAGCCCTAGTAAGAGTGTAGAGTTACGTAATTGCGGTTGGGAAGCATTATGTAATTGGAATAAAGGTGAAAATCTATGGAAAATAATTGTACCAGTTCACATTAAAGAAGTTATTCTTATTCATGAATTAGGTCATTTATATTTTCCAAAAGAAGTGAATGACATGCGATTAGCACCCGCTAAGGAAAATGAGGGATTAAATACTCAAATAATGAAGTGTTTGAACTCATTAGAGGATTGTTTTGTTAATTTCCATCTCTCAAAGTACGAAGATTATTATAAATTATGGTCTAATATTATGCAGACTGATTTAGATGATGTAATAAATAGAGAAAATGAGTTATACAACATAATGGCTTATTACTTACTATATTATATTGAATATAATTATGTCTATAAAGAAAATGATAGGTTTGCTTATAGTTCTAAAATAGACACACTTTTAACTAATACAGAAAATTTATTAATCTCGAAAAGTGAAGCCTACAATACAAAAAGACTTAGTCAATTAAAACTTCAATTAGCACGATTTGAACTTCTTAAAGAATGGAGAAATTCTGAAAAAATAATTTTATTTATGTCTGACATAATTAGAGATCTTAGTCTATGGAGTAATGAAATTGTGAATGAACAATTAGAAAAAAGATTCAAAATAATGTTTTAGTTCGAATTCTAATAGTACTATAGATACAAATCTTCAAAAGCTTTAGTCCAATTATTAAAAGATGATAAAAAACAATTAATTTCAAATTAAAGGAAAAACCAGAATGGAAAATGTTCCAAATATCAAAACCAATTATATGAAATTGAAGAAGATATCCAAATACGCAAATGGAAACGGGACTGTTATAGGTGTAATAAAAGTACCGAAATTGTTACTTATATTCTGGATTAAAATGAGTTTGGATGTGTAATTGGCTCTCATGCGGAAATCGATGAAATTCTTAAAACCATATATCCTTTATTTCTTCCAAAGCTCAATTCCCAGTCCAAATACGAGATGTCTTTGCTAATACCTTTTTAGAGGATTTTTAGGTTATAAGAGGAGATAGGGTGGTAATTTTTTAAAAAGTTCAAAAAGATTTAAAAGAATCATTAAGGGAGTAATACTATTAGAGTATCCAAAAGGATATTATAAAATTAAAAAAAAAAAAAGGCAAATTTATTTGAAAAGGTTTTTTTTAGGGACCAAATTAAATTTGCCGTCAATAATTTTAAAGGGAATTAATATCTTGTTCAACCAGTCTTCCAAAGGCGTTCCAACATATTGTTTATATTTATCATTAGTTATTATAAAACATTTAAGTCTATAGGACAAATCAACAATTTCTGGGTCCGCGTAATTAAATTCAGTAAAGTAATCAGAAGTGATATATTTACTATCATACCAATAAGGATTATCAATACAGTATCTTAAAGATTTATCAGCAATCCCGATCACATAATATCCTAATCCTACAAAAGTATAAAAAGTGACGTTAATATTTTCAACTTTCGGAGGATTATCTAAATTTCTATTGAACGCCACACTTGATACATCCATTATAATATTAGGTTTATAATATGAATATTTTATAATTTGCTTTTCACCTATTTTCTGTGTTGTAGGTTGAACTTCGCAGCAAATAGGTAAAAAATTGCTCTCTGCCTAATCTTTTGTCCTTAATCTAGCTCTATAAATTTCATATAATCTTATACCTACAATTAAAAAACTAACCCAATCCTAATCCTACAATCCCTACAACATGAAAAAGCGAAACATTCAAACAAACAGCATACATATCTTTTCCTAAAAAATCTTTTATCTGATGATACGCTTATTAGTGAACAGGATATAATAGCTAAGAAGAAAGGAGACATTGATGATAACATAGATTTTATTGATGAAATGGATGGAAAGGTATCTGAGGAGCTTATTGGTGAAGTAGACGCTTGTGATTTTCTTGAACTTCAAAGATTAGAAGAAGGATTAGATAAGTTAGAAGAGCGTTCATTAAGATTATATGAGGGACATGAAATATTTGTCGATGCTGGGCCTTACGGGGCGATTAGTTGGGAAGTTCAAAAGATGATTTTTGATAAAATTGCTAGAGGAGAGACGCTTACAGACAGAGAAAATCGGATTCTTTCCCTTGGAGCAGAACTTATGGGTACAAGAAGTTATCTAAATAAATATCCTGCAAAATATAGTAGGGGAACATGGACAGGAACTGGACCTAATAAAGCAACCAGTCCTTATTTCGCAGATTTCAAGTTGATGATTGATCAACTGGAGGCAGCACTAAAATACTATGGATTAATTAGACATCGAGATGAGATAAATTCGATTCTTCCCTTAAGGCAAGGATTATCCATCGATCAAGAATTATACCAATTAAATAAATTTAATCTAGACGGTACAGAAAGTTCTAGAGTCAATTGGAATAAGAATGAAGAAACACTTAATACATGGCTAGTCTATATTATAGATGAAATTGAGTTAAGTTCTAAAGTTCATGATATAAGTGGAGCAATTCAAATAGTTAAAGAAATTTTTGACAATTATTATAAGAAATCGGAGTATGCGTATAAGCATCCTCTATATCAATCAGCAAAATTAACACTTTATAGAACGGGTAAGGTATTACTTGAATCAGGAGTTATGACGGAATTTTCATTAGATAAGCTAGATGATTTACTCAAATCTATTAATAAACCTGCATCTGAAAGCTTTTATAAAAATCTTCAAAGAAACCCTACAAGTGCTCCAAGGCCCTCAACTGTAACAAATTTGCGTGATAACATCATTCTTGCAGCAGACAGTGTCCCTAACATTCAATTTACACAATCTCATAAAGATGTGATTATAAAAGTTTTCGGTGAATATCGAGATAAAGTTGAGACTTATCGCCTGAGTAAAGACAAATTAAAGGATTACACACCAACTTATCGACTTCAGTTAATACAAAATCTATTAGATAAATGTGAACCGCTCCGAAAGGTTATGGCAATTTCAATGCGAGAATTTAACAAGCTCGTCTTTAAGAAAGATTATAAGTCATTAACAACTGGATTTCTAAGATATGATAGCCGCCCTGTTCATACCACGATTTTTGAAATAATCTATAATGCTAATGAATGGTCTACAAAAACCTTCACGGATCTCGGTATCTCACTTACTTATCCTGAACTTGAGGAATTGAGAAGAGATATTAAAGAAATAGTTTTTGATTGGATTACTAAAGCAAAGTATAAACCTCCACTATTTAATGGTAAATTATTACGTTCATCCGATCCTGTCGCACCAGAATTAGAATTAGTACTTTCTCTCTGGTTTGCAGCTCGACGAAAAACTAATAATCCAGACCTTGATTTCGATAATATTTATCAATTACGATTATTTGGTGATTCACCCCTACAATATAATTTAAAAGAGGGAAGTAAATTTGTCGCTGATTCTGTAAAATTATTTAAAAAGACTATACAAGACTGGATTATTCAAGAAAGCAATAAACCACACAAAGATGAGCGGAAAATACTCTCCTATCGAATTGCACTTAAGACAATCGGATTTTACGCTCAACTCCGAAGAATAGACTTCAGAGGTAGCATTAAAGGGAGGAGTCCAAGCGACCGCGGAGATTTTAATAAAGAGCAAGCAAAGATTTATAATGTAATCCTTGGGTTAGGACGTCACTTAGGATTTGATCCTGCGTTCTTTAGACCTATTCAAGATCAGATGTTTGATATGAATGAAGGCGTGAAACAGATGTTTAAAGAACTAGGAAGGAAACTATACATCTTTATTCGACACCACTTTAAAAATAATCCTAATCGCGCTTCAATATCTATATCTGACCAAGTTCTTATTGATACCCGAAGCCACTCATTCTGGGAAAATATCATGGGCGAAGATGACGCGCTCGTGGCAACACAAGTGCTTGAAAATCTTATAAAGTATGACCATCCTGTCACAGAAATCGATATTAAGAATGAGTTTAAAAAGTTCGGGAACCAGTATCTCTGGATTATGGCGAACTGGATTAGTCAACCAAAATTTGCTCAGAATCTTCAACAGTTTAATGATAGGAAAGATGATATAAAATCATTGCGCATTGATAATTTTATTAAGGATCATTATTCAAAAGCCTATAATAAATTTATCAAGACTCTGTTGAAGACAAGACGAGTAAGTGTACTTGGAATTATTCAGGCAATGCATCCAGATGTTGATGTCTCTGAACTTGTGAATCTGGGAACAAATGACGATCATATAGGACCATATTCCAGAGTCTTCACTGAAATCCTTAGGATGTACAAGTATCCAATTTATTTCTGACATTATCGATTAAATCATTAATCCCATCGCCCCCAAATATTTAAATATGAAAAGAAATGTATATCTATTATGAGAGATAAACGAGCTATCATCATAAAAGACCAAAAATTGCAAAAAATAAGGAATAACTTGCGTGATTTGTTAATTCAAGCTTATCATGTTCAGTGGAAAAAAATTCATGATAAACGGAGAAAAATGGTCTTTAACAATGATGGAACACGTCGTTCTATTGATGACTTACCACGAGAGGAACTTAGACTATATAGAGATCTCCAAGAGCAGGAAAATAAACTTAGTGATTTGCTGGATAGGTCAATCCTTGTTTGTGTGACCTGCGGAAAAGGAGATCGCGACATGGTCTACAATAAAGCCTACGACGCGTGGTACTGCACCGAATGCTACAACTTACACCGCGCTCATGCCAAAAAGTTGGCCAAGGATAAAAAAAAGGATGCTGCTAAACCGCAAGGGCATGAAGAAAAGGCAACTGATGAGCTCTATAAGACTTTTTTATAGGTTTTTGGTTCTATTTTTTTTAGATCTTTCTTTAATATTTTTTTTCTATGAAATTTAAGCTCTTTTTTTTTATTAATTATTTCAATTCAAAAAAAAAATCTTGCGAATTTTAGCTTTTTTGGGATATTTTCAATAGGATTTTCTAGCATTTATTATTGAATGACAGAGAGAAAAAAAGATATATTTAACATAAGTCGAGAAAAAATAATCAATAAAAAAAAGGTTAAATAAAAAAACTTTAAAATTTATTGCTGAACTAGAAGCAGCGGTGAATTACTTGAGGACCCATTTCCTTATATTCACGGTGAGTGACCCACATACGATGGAACGTTTTAAGTGAGCTTAGAATTGATCCACCAATCCAGACAGAGTATATACGCTCAGGTGGGGCAATTATTTTAACATCTACGCTCTCTGGGATTTGTTCCTTTATCTCTTTCGTTAACCGTTCCTTTATACCAGGGAACATAGTGCTCCCGCCAGATAAAACGATGTTGCTATAAAGATCTCGGCGTAGATCAACATCACACTCGGAAATAGAACCAACTATTACGTCATCTAAAGGTTCAAGCTCTTTCCCGATTACTGATGGATTAAAAAAGCATTCAGGAGCTAAAAATCTTTCTACGCCAACATTAATGGTTTCACCATCAGGTAGCATGTAGCTTTTTTCCATTTCAGCAATTTTCTTACTCAAAATCATCTCTTTCTCTGGATCAATTGCGACGTAGCATAGTTTCTCCTTTATATCTCTCACAATTTGCTTTTCAGCTGATGTTGTAAAAGAATATCCTTTTTGTCTGAGTAATCGTTGTAAATAAGTTGTTATGTCTCTGCCGGCAAGATCAATTCTCTGGATAGCATGACTTAAGGCGAATCCTTCAAAGATTGGTACAATGTGGGATACTCCATCACCAATATCTATAACACACCCAGTAGTACGACCAGAGGCATAGAGAGATAAAACTGCCTGCATTGCTACATAAAGAGCAGGAACATTAAAAGTCTCAAACATTATTTCCGCCATTTTTTCACGGTTTGGCCGTGGGCTTAAAGGCGCATCTGTTAAGAGAACTGGATGTTCACTTGGATCGATACGCAAGTCAGTATAAAATGTGTAATGCCAGATTTTCTCCATAGCAGTCCAGTCTTCAATGATACCATGTTCAACAGGGAACATCAACTTTAAAACGCCTTTTAATTGCTTAGCTTCCTCACCAATATAGTATTCCCGAGTATAATGCTCAACATCAGTTACTATCTTTTTAAATTTTGGATACCCAATTAATGTAGGGAAGACTGACCTTGGATGATCTTCGCCTCCGAATCCTGTTTTTGTATAACTACTACCGCCATCAATTACCACAGCAATCCACTTTTCTGGTGGGGGTCTTGGCCCCTTACCATTTTGTAACATGAATATTTAATATTTTAATATAAATTATTTATATTTTAAAGCTAGAAGAAGATCTTTTTGCATGTTTTGTAAATCTTTTTGCTTGTTTAGTTAAAAAAGTTATAGTGTTTTCTAAATGATCTATAAGTAAATCAACAGCTTTTCTTGCAACTAATTCTGCTCCTTGCTGTATCACTAGTCGGCGAATTGGAGTTCTTGCAAATGCTTTATCAGGAGGAGATCTAGGCTGTCTTTTCATTTTTATCTTCTTCTTTAAAAAAATTTTTTAGTAAATTTTTAGCTCTAGGTTCATTATCACGTCCTAAAACTTCTAAAAATTCTATCATGATATTCAAATTCTTATAATAGACTTTATTATCATAATCAACTGATTTCTCTTTCATAAATTCTCTTAATCTCTCTAATCTTCCTTTGAACCTTGGAATATCCATACTGAATTCATCCAAGAAATCCTCAATTTCTATCTTTAATTTTCCATCAAATTTCATAAACACCTTACATAAATCCTTTTCAATTAAACCTTCTAATTCATCGACCTTTGATATCTTAATTTTATCCATACCTTCAATTTTATAATTATCTATTATTTCTATTTGATCTCTGGAATTTTGAATAAATATCAAAGTAGTATTAAAATTCATTTTTTCTTCTTCAAGTTTATTTGTGTTTTTTATTTTATGGTTATAGATCCAAGAACCTATAAAATAACAAGTAATTATCGATACTAAAAACGTTAGACCTCCAATTAGCCAATTTTGAGTTAAAAATATTATGTATACATTTAAAATAGCTACAAATATTGATGGAACTTGAGCTCCTCTCCAAAAATTTGCTTTTCTCTGCTGCATAGTTGCTCTGTTTGTATTACGATAAATAAAATGTAAGTATTCCGTTTGATAGTGAATATTTTTTAAAAAATGATAGAACAATTCTTTATAGTCAACCATTATTCCTTTATTTCTTTGTTAATTGGGATTTCAAATATGATGTTAAAAAAAAATATATTTTCTAGATCATATTAAGCTTTAGTAGAATAAAAAACTTTTAGCTTTCCTTTAATAGATGAATATTAGTTCTAATCATCGTACATTAATCTGAAATTATGAGGATTGGACTTCTATTATATATTTCAATATAAGTTATTTCTTTATTAAAAACAAATTATGATAATTAAGCAACTATTACTGTTAAAAGCGAATAAAACTAATCATAAAAGCTTTGACAGTTTTGACTATATTATCAGAAAGACAAATTTCCTAAATTAGAATTGATAAATCGTGTCTACTTTTATATATAAGATTATCATATTTCATATTGAATTATCCGACAACAATTAACACTCTAAAAGTAAATGAAAGACTTCAGCGTTAATGAGAATATTACGCTTAAATTGGAAAATAAAAAAACAAATATCTATCTCGATCGAAAACTATTTCGACACTATACATTCTTGTTTTTAAAATAGTTATAACTCTATTCTGTATGAGTACTAGAAATTAAGAATTAATAAAAAAAAGTTAGAAAAAATAAAAAAGCTTTATTTATTTTGGTTGATCTCCTTGACGCGTTAGAAGCATCGGTGAATTACTTGTGGACCCATCTCTTTATATTCGCGGCGAGTCACCCACATTCGATGGAATGTCTTAAGTGAGCTTAAAATTGATCCACCAATCCAGACTGAATACATACGCTCTGGTGGGGCAATTATCTTTACATCCACGCTCTCCGGGATTTGTTCCTTTATCTCTTTAGTTAATCTTTCCTTAATACCAGGGAACATAGTGCTCCCGCCCGATAGAACGATGTTGCTATAAAGATCTCGGCGTAGATCAACATCACACTCGGAAATGGAACCAACTATTACATCATCTAAGGGTTCAAGCTCTTTCCCGATTACTGATGGATTGAAAAAGCATTCAGGAGCTAAAAATCTTTCTACGCCAACATTGATGGTTTCACCATCAGGTAGCATGTAGCTTTTTTCCATTCCAGCAACCTTCTTACTCAACATCATCTCTTTCTCTGGATCAATTGCGACGTAGCATAATTTCTCCTTTATATCTCTCACAATTTGCTTTTCAGCTGATGTTGTAAAAGAATATCCTTTTTGTCTGAGTAATCGTTGTAAATAAGTTGTTATGTCTCGACCAGCAAGATCAATTCTCTGGATAGCATGACTTAAGGCGAATCCTTCGAAGATTGGTACAACGTGGGATACTCCATCACCAATATCTATAACACACCCAGTAGTACGACCAGAAGCATAGAGAGATAAAACTGCCTGCATTGCTACATAAAGAGCAGGAGTATTAAAGGTCTCAAACATAATTTCAGCCATTTTTTCACGGTTGGGACGTGGATTTAATGGCGCTTCTGTTAAAAGTACTGGATGTTCGCTTGGATCGATTCTTAGATCCGTATAGAATGTATAGTGCCAGATTTTCTCCATGGCAGTCCAATCTTCTATAATACCATGTTCAACAGGGAACATGAGTTTTAGAACACCTTTAAGCTGCATAGCTTCTTCCCCAATATAGTATTCCCGTGTATAATGCTCAACATCTGTCATGATAGATTCATATTTAGGATACCCAATAAGAGTAGGAAAGACAGAACGAGGTTGATCTTCTCCGGCAAAACCATTTTTTGAGATACCTGTACCATTGTCTACTACTAATGCTTTTGCATTCAGAAAGCTTTCTTCTTCTGCCATATTTTATTATCAGCCTATATTTTTAATTTTGATTTATTTGGATTTTATTTTTAGATGTATATTTTATATTACTTGTGGTAATTTTAATTTTTATGTTTTATCAAAAAATTGTATTTTTAAAGAACAATTAATGTGTAAAATACAAAATTTAATAATCTAATAAATTATGTATTTATAAATTTTTTTAAACCTTAAAGAAAATGTATTGTTTACATAAGCAATATATAAACGAAATTAAAAATTCTAATTATTTCGGATTTGCAAATAAGTCCATAAGAGATATAATTTAATTCCATTTGATAATTGTTTTATAACAAATTGTTATCAAAAATTTAGAATTTGTAAAGGATTGTTGTAAAAAAAGGGATTTTTAAGGACTAAAACTGAAGGATTAAATGTGTTGGAGATATTTAATTCAATTGAATTATTTTTTATGTATAGACATTTGTATTAATTTACAAATTAATGGTACTGAATTTAATATTAAAATTATTATCAATTTTTTAGGATTTAAGACTAGTTTCGCTCAAATGCTATCTAATCCCGATTATATAAAAGAAAATTTAGAACAAATTGGTATAAAAGAGGGTTTAGCTCTTTTACGAGAGCTTATTGATGGTTCAAATGATCCTAATATAAGAAAGAAGTCACTAAAAATTTATGGTACAATTGATAATTGTAAAAATTTTAAATTTTTAGAACAGCTATTCCTCTCAGATGAGGATCCTCATATTAAATTAATTGCTGGAAATATTTTAAGGGATAAATATTCAGATTATAAAAAGATTATACCTCTTTTAGAATACACATTAAAAAAATTTATTAATATAGACCAGAAAATTTATGCAATACACACTTTAAACTCAATTGATAATTTTAAAACTCGAAGAATTATAATAGAATATCTGAAAGATTTATTAAAAAAAAGGTTTAAAAATAAGGTTAAACAGTTTCCTAAAGAAATTTTTAGCTATAATTGTAATGTTGCTATACCTGACAACATTCTTGAGATTTGTATTAATTTAATCTTAAGTGATTATTATAAAGATGAATGTGGGTTTCTTGTTACTATACGAAATGGAAAGATAATATCATTAAATTGTGAAAGTTCAAACATCAAGAATCTAAAAGAGATTAAAGGACTAAGTAATTTATGTAATTTAGAACATCTTATAATGCAACGAAATAGTCTTACGAGTTGTCATAATTTGCATCTTTTAAATAATTTAAAAACTTTAGATTTATCTAATAATAAAATAGAAAAAATAGAGAATCTAAATAATTTAGATGATTTAGAAGTCTTAAATTTATCAAATAATAAAATTAGGATAATAAAAAACTTAGAATCTTTAAAAAGATTGAAAAAACTGTCTTTAAACAATAATCTAATAAAAGAAATTGATAATTTGAATTCTCTAATATCGTTAGAGGATTTAAACCTAAGTCATAATTTGATAATAATTATAAGGAATTTAGAAGTGTTAGTGAATTTAAAAAGGTTAAACCTTTCATTCAACCATATAGAAAAGATAGGGGGGCTTATACAATTAAGTAATTTATTATGGTTATATCTTAATAATAATAGACTTTCTCAAATTGAAGGATTAGAGATACTTGATAAATTAAAGGGGTTATATCTTTCAAATAATTGTATAGAAAAAATTGAATTTCTTGACAATTTGAGAAATTTAAAGAAGTTAGAACTCTCTAATAATAGAATTAATAAATTAGAAGGTTTAGATAATCTAGTTGAATTGCAAGAATTGTATTTAGATGAAAATAACATAGAAGAACTGGAAGGTTTTGACCGTTTAAGGAATTTAATCATATTTCATATTGGGAGAAATAATATCTCAAAATTTAGAAATGAAAGTATTAGAAGTTTAACTAATTTGAATTTTCTATTTTTGAACGAAAATCCTTTAGATATGAAGAGTTGGGATCAATATAAAAAGAGGTTTAGATTCCCTTAAATTTAATATGAAATTATAACTCTATATTAGGACTCAAAAAGTCATCAATCCAGAGTTCCATGAGAACTTCATCATAATAGTTTGACTCCATGTAAAATTGTTTTTTTCTTGTGCCTACGATTTTAAAGCCTAATTTTTTATAAATATATATTGCTTTCTCGTTTGTTGAAAAACAACTTAAAGTGATTTTTTCCTTATTATTTAATTTTTTAGATTCTTTAATAGTTATTTGAATTAATTGTTGACCAATGCCTAAATCTCGATATTTTTTTTTTACAATAATGCCTAAGATACCTACATGAGCTGCAGCATCCCATTCGGAATTTGATACTTCACATTGTCCAATTATATTAAACGGAGGTCTAAAGTTGGGATTTTCTGCTATCATACAAATTTCATTTTCTTTTTTAATATAATGATACCATGATTCTTTTTCAAGTTGAGTTCTGACAGGAAATAGAACAGGTAAATATAATCCTTCATCTATTACTTCATTAAAATTATTCCAGACCCCCTCTACATCTGATTTTTTCAGATGTCTTATAATTATTTCTTCCCCAGTTTTAAGGGTCAAAACCTTCCTCATTATTTAAATATAAATTTTTATAATTATATGCCTTATGGTAATATTATGGAAAATAAAAAT
>CAYSZJ010000047.1:0-28271 GCA_964435435.1 uncultured archaeon | reverse complement strand
ATGCTGATGTATGGTGGGAATCTATTAAAAAAACAATAGAAAGAGCAATTAAAAAGAGTGGAATTGATAAGACGGAGATTGTAAGTCTTTCTGTCACAAATCAACGAGAAACAATAGTGCCTGTAGATAATGAAGGAAATCCTCTTCACAATGCTTTAGTCTGGCAAGATAGAAGAACTATAGATCAAGTAGAATATATAAAGAACAAGATTGGAATTGATAAAATATATAAAACCACAGGATTAACCATTGATCCTTATTTCTCAGCAACAAAAATCTTATGGTTTAAAGATAAAAAACCAGAGATCTATCAAAAAACTCATAAATTTCTACTTGTTTCTGACTTTATAATCTATAAGTTAACAGGGAAATTTTGTACAGATTATTCAAATGCTTCACGCACAATGTTATTTGATATTAAGAAGTTAAGTTATTCGGATGAAATTGCTACTGATTTAGAAATTGATTTAGATAAAATGCCAGAAACTGTTGAGAGCGGAGTTGAAATTGGAGAGATTCTAACCGATGATACTTTATTTGACAAAAAAACTCTGGTAATATCAGGTGCTGGAGATCAACAATCTGCAGCTTTAGGTGTAGGAGTAGTGTCTCCTGGAGAGATAAAGTGCACAACAGGAACTGGAAGTTTCATTCTTGCTTATTTAGCTGAGCCAAATTTCGATCCTGGGAAACGTGTATTATGTAGTTGTCACGCAGTACCAGGAACATGGGTTCAAGAAGCTAGCATTTTCACATCTGGAGCTACACTACGATGGTTTAGAGATCAAGTGGGGAATGCTGAATGCTTAATAGCAGAAGAAAAAGGTCAAGATCCATATGAAATCATGATCTCTGAAGCAGAACAGTCTCCAATCGGCGCGAATGGTTTAATTTTAATTCCTCATTTAGTGGGCGCAGGCGCTCCACATTGGAATCCTTTTGCAAAGGGAACACTTTTTGGTCTATCTTTAGGGCACGAGCGAAAAGATCTTTATCGTGCTGTTCTTGAAGGAGTGGCTTTTGAAGTGAGGAAAAATATTGAGGTCTTTAAAGAAATAGGAATCGACCCAAAAGAATTAAAATTAACAGGAGGGGGTTCTCGATCAGATCTATGGAATCAAATTTATTCTGATGTTTTAGGGATAACATGCATAAGAAATACGATAGAAGAATCAACTTCATTAGGAGCAGCTATATTAGCAGCTTCAGGAGCAGGAGTTTTTTCTGATGTTGCAAAAGCTGCTAAAAATTTATGTAAAGTAGATAAAAAATGGAGTCCTAACGAGGAACGACATAAATTCTATGAAAAAATATATGATTTTTCCTATAAACTTTATAGTATTTTAAACTATGAAAATTTATACAAAAAATTTAATAATTTACACATAATTAAAAAATCAGAATAAAATCAAAACCTTTTTTTTATTGTGAAAAATTCATCATAATAATCAATTTTATATATTAAAATTGTTATTTTTTCTTTAATTATAGATTTTTGATGTTAAATGGACGAGAAGTTTTCCACTAACTCCGATAACAATATAGAAAAAAAAGAGAAAAATGAGAGGATAAAAAAAAGAATAAACAACTCACAATGAAGAATTAGAAAATAATTTTCGTCCAAAATTACCGAAAATTGATGGAATAATACCTAAAGTAGAAAAGAATAATAATGGAATCTGATATGAAAAAAATGAATGAAATTTCTACAAGTTCAATTACAGAATATAAAAAAATACAGAGGATAGTTGCGGCAATATTTTATATCCTTATAGTAATAGCAACAATAATAGCTATAGGTGGTGTAATTTGGACATTGGCAGATATCTTTATTTCTCCGACAGGTAAACTTGATTTGTTTTTAGATCTCAATTTAGGATATCAAATAACTATAGTAGGAGTGTTTTTAGCAGGATTATTCTTTTTGCTCGTTTTCTTTTTTGGTTTATTCAAAAAATCTTCACGTTCTTTAATAGTTTTTATTTATAGAAAAAGAGAACTTGAGGAAAAATATAAAAATCGAACGGATGTAAAAATTGCTGCTGGGGGATTATTAACAAGTCTAATAGTTATTATATTTGGCTCAATTCTTGCAATTATTTGGGACATTGTATCAAGATCATCTGGAGGAGATGATTCCTTTTCTATTTTTAATCTATTAGATAGTACAGGACCATGGGTGTTATTCATAGGAATCGGTCTCTTTTCAATTATCGGTGCCGCTCTTTTCATTATTTACTTTTGGAAAAATGGATATTATTTAATTTTAAAGCTCTTAGGAATCTTGGAAAAAGAAGATTAATAAAAACTAAAGAGTCTGTTGTTAAATTTTTTTTTAAATCAGTAATTTTTCGCTCTTCTATTTTTTTTATTTAATTCTATTCTTTAATGTTATTAAAAACAATTTTCAGTAAATATTTACTATTGATTTCAAATATGGCAATAAAGATCGGAACTGTATTCAATTACCTACAATTACCTGATGTATCAAATTTCCCTTTTGTTATTAATAAAAGAAAAGACGGAATTTTCGTACAAAAAGGCTTGTTTGTTTATACAAAATCTATTGAGGGATATTTAATTGGAATTATTGAAAAAATAATACTACTAAATGAGTATTTTACTGACGCATTGACGATTAAAGCCTATAATAACAATAATCCAAATATTTTAAAGGGACTTTTTCCAAGTGATGACTTTGAATTTGCAATAGCTATTGTAAAATGTTTGGGTGTGATAAGATTCAACGATAAAAATAAGAACAAAATTGATAGAATCCAAAGAATGACCTATCCAGCTAGTCCTGGAAGAGAGGTATACGTTGTAGATGAAGATGTCTTAAATAAATTTATAGGATTTGATACTGAATTTGGATTAAATTTAGGAGAAGTTAAGGTGACTAACGCGGAAGCGAAAATTAATATGAATCGGTTGCTAAATAAACATTTTGCAATTCTTTCAATTTCAGGAGGTGGAAAAAGTTATCTCACTTCAATTCTTATCGAGGAATTGCTTACAAGGAAAGAGGAATGTGGAACACCTGCTATAATATTATTTGATGTTCATGGAGAATACTCTTATTTGCAAAATATACCAGAATTAAAAAATAAAGTTAAGGTATTTGATATCTCATATTTTCAGATAGCTGTTCCGAAAATTTCTCTTTATTCTTTTAAAAAATATCAAGATCAAATCTCAAATGTTCAAGTAAGAGAATTATCAAAGTATATTAAAAGATTAAAAAAGGAGAAAAAGAGTGTTTATACTTTAAATGATATTATTAAGTCAATTGAAAATGAATCTGATGGAAATAGAAATACAAAACAAGCTTTAATTGGATGGTTGTCTGAGCTAGAACGTTTAACATTATTTGGTTCTCAAGAAAATCCTGTATTAGATAAGATTTTAACTAAACAAGAGATAACTATTTTTAATCTTCAAAAAGAAATAAGCATTAGAAAAAAACAAATAATTGTAGATTATATAAGTAATCGTTTATTTAATCTTCGGAGATTAAATAAAATCCCACCATTTTTATTAATTATTGAAGAAGCTCACCAATTTTCTCCTGAAGCAGCTCATTCTAAAGCTATTTCTAAACCAATTATTGAAATGCTTGCAAGAGAAGGAAGAAAATTCATGGCATGTTTATGCTTGATAAGTCAAAGGCCAAAGAGATTAAGCACAACAGCTCTTTCCCAGTGTAATTCTAAAATGATTTTAAATATAAAAAATCCGTACGATTTAAAACACCTTATGGATAGTTCTGAAGCTATCACGAAGGAATATGCAAGTATGATATCTAGTTTGGGTGTTGGAGAAATGTTATTGATGGGAACTGTAGTAAATTATCCTGTATTTATAGATATAAGAGAAAGGAAATTTCGATCGAATATTGAAGAACTTTCTTTAGCACAAGTATGTATTGATTGGCAGAAAAACCCATTAAGTTAAATCAGTAATTATACCATTTCTAATGGATTGGTTATTTTTTTTAAGAACTATCATTTTCTTATTTTTTGAGACTCGAAAAACGTTAATAATAGTCATACTTTCTAATTTCATAAATATTTCTTCTAAAATCAAGGAGTTAACAAAAGGAAATTCCTTTTTTAAAAGTTCTTCAAGCCTTTTATCCAGAATTTCTCCCTTATTTTTAATAAGTATATCGATAATTGAATTAATTACGGGTTTTTTATTCCAACGATGAGATTCTATATTATTTCACCAAATATAACAATTAAGGATTAGAGATTTATTAACTAAAATAAATAATTTTTAATTTCTAAATAATCTTTTGGATTTCATACAAACAATCTATCTTCCTTTGATTCTTCTATTCTCCGACTTTTAAGTTTTTCACCAAATTTCTCATACCAATTAATTATTTCTGTAGTTAAAGTAGGATAAACGAGTTTTCTAGCTTCTTCAAAGTGAGCTAGTGATACTTTTCTAGCTCTAATATTCTCTCGTAATGCAAGCATAGCGGCTTCACGACATAATGTTTCTATATCTGCTCCAGAAAAACCATCTATTAACTCCTTCAAAGATTCAAGTTCTATATTATTAGCTAAAGGCATATTTTTTGTAAATATTTTTAATATCTCCAATCTTCCTTTTTCATCGGGAATTGGTACTAATAATATTCTATCAATCCTCCCAGGTCTTATTAAAGCGGGATCTAAAATATCGGGACGATTTGTTGCAGCAATTACTACAATATCCTTATTTATTTCTAATCCATCCAACTCCGTTAAAAACTGAGAAAGTACTTTTTCAGACACTCCAGAATCTGTTGTATGGCGACCTCTACTTGGAGCTATTGAATCAAATTCATCAAAAAAGATGATACATGGAGCTGCCATTTTGGCTTTCCTAAATACTTCTCTTATTGCCTTTTCACTCTCTCCAACCCACTTTGATAGAAGCTCTGGCCCTTTAATTGAAATAAAGTTAGCTTTACTTTCAGTTGCTACTGCCCTTGCTAATAAAGTCTTACCGCATCCTGGAGGACCATAAAGTAAGATTCCCTTTGGAGGTGTTATTCCCATACGTTTAAATATTGTTGGATGAGACAGCGGCCATTCTACTGCTTCGATCAATCTCTCCTTTAATTCCTCTAATCCACCTACTTGATCCCATTTCACATTTGGTACTTCTACAAACACTTCTCTTATTCCAGAAGGTAATACTTCTTTTAAAGCTTCACTAAAATCGTTTCTATTCACTTCAATTTGTTCAAGTAATTCTGGATCAATTATTTCTGACTCCAAATCTATTTTAGGTAAATATCTTCGTAATGCAGACATAGCGGCTTCTCGACAAACAGCAGAAATGTCTGCTCCTACAAATCCATGAGTTATTTGTGCATATTCCTTTAAGGATATTTTTTTATCAAGAGGCATATTTCGAGTATGAATTTGCAGAATTTCTAATCTACCTTTCTCATTTGGAACTTTTATCTCGATTTCACGGTCAAATCTTCCTGGTCTTCTTAAAGCGGAATCTAAACTGTTTGGTCGATTAGTAGCACCAATGACAATAACTTTTCCTCTACCATGTAAGCCATCCATTAATGCCAGTAATTGAGCAACAACTCTACGCTCTACTTCTCCAGTAACAGTTTCTCTTTTTGGAGCAATTGCATCTATTTCATCGATAAAAATGATTGATGGACTTTTTTCCTCTGCTTCTACAAAAAGCTTACGTAATTTTTTCTCGGATTCTCCATAAAATTTACTCATAACTTCTGGACCGTTAATCGAAATAAAATGTGCTTCACTCTCATTCGCAACAGCTTTGGCTAATAATGTTTTTCCGCAACCTGGAGGCCCTCTTAGTAAAACACCTTTTGGAGGATCAATTCCTAAATGTTTAAATAAAGAAGGATGACGTAAAGGTAATTCAACCATTTCTCTCACTCTTTGAATTTCTCTATCTAATCCTCCAACATCTTCGTAAGTTATATAATCCGCTCCTGTTTCGATATCTTCAGTAACTTTATCACTAATGTTAAGAACAGTCTCTTGTTTTATAATGCAAACTCCGTTTGGTCTCATATTTATAACTTTAAAAGTAATTTCTCTACTAATGCCTATAGAAATAAAAATATAATCGTCAATTGTAATTGGGTAATTATTTAGTTTTCTTTTAACAAAACTTTCAAACCTTGGATTATTTCGTATTTTAACACTTGAAGGTGCTAAAACAACATTCTGAGCAACTTCTGCTTTAACTTTACGAATTTCAAGAGTATCATCAATCCGAGTTCCAGTATTTTTTTGCAATCTGGAATCTATACGTACTATCCCTAGACCGTTATCTTGAGGATAACTTGGCCAGGAAATTCCAGCACTTTGTTTCTTACCAATAACTTCAATAAAGTCACCAGTTTGAATATTTAACTTTTCCATTGTATTTGGATCTATCCGAATGATATTACGCCCAATATCCCTTTTCTTAGCTTTTTGGACGCGTAAAGTTACATTAGATATATTATTTTCACGTTTATTATCAGTTTCTTTATCTTTATTGTCTTTCAATGACATAATAATTCGATAATTTGTAACTATTCTTTATTTAATATTTAAAAAAATTTATTTTGTAAAAATTTTTGCTTTTTTTCTTTAATACAAGTCTAATTTTTTTTGAAAAAATCATCTAGCGAAACTTGAACTTTTTCATCTTTTAATTTCCTCAATCTTTCTAAAGCGTTTTCTACCCTTTGTTTTGAGAAATTGTGCTGCTCTATCAATAGTTCTTCTATTTTTTCCAAGTCAATTTTCTTGGATTTTGTTAGATGATAATCCTTATTAATATTAGGGTTTAGAAAGATATTTTTTATATTATTGACTATCTCTAAATCCAGTGAAATCTCCTTACCTCCAACTTTAACCTTATTCTTTATAATATTTTCTATCGAGTCGTATTTTTTTATTAGATCTAAAGCTATTTTTTGACCAATACCTTTGACGCCAGAGAAGAAATCTGTTCCTATTAACACACCCATCTCTATCAATTGTTCTCGGGTAATATCAAGATTTTTCAGAAATTTAGCTAATGAGACATATTCAATATCTAAAGTAACAGTAGTATCTTTTACTTTTTTACTCCTGCTAATGGCAAAATTTCGGACTAAACGTTTACCCCCAAATAGTAAGGTGTCATAATCTTGAGAAGCACACGCCCATGCATCTCCTAGATCAACCATATAGGCTGCTTGAGCTTCTCCTTCAGAACTTGCTTGAACTATTGGAATTCCCATATATTTTATCAATTTCTTACTTTCTTCAATCATTCCAGCATCTAGTTTTGAAGTTAACTGTGCATATTTTTTAGCTTGTATAAAATCTTCAGCATCCTGAGCTTCGACCATTTTTTTAGTAGCATCATCTTTAATTTTTTTCCTTTCTCTTATTGTCTCTAATTTTAATTCTGAAGGTTCACCATCAAATACATAAATAGGTATAATATTATGCTCTAAGAAGTTTATATTTCTATAGAACAATCCAGAAAGATGAGAGGTTATATTTCCTTGATAATCTTTCAGTGGAGTACCGTCTCTTTGGCGAATTATTGCTAAAAATTGATAAATTGTATTAAATGCGTCAATTGCTATCTTTTTTTTAAAAAGGTTTTCAAAAGTTATAGTTCTTTTGACTTGCTTTACTAATTCATTTATTTTTACGCCCATTTTCTCTTATTTCTTATTTTTTTCCTGTATCCATTATAATATATGATACAACTTATATAATTTCCACTAATATATTATATTACTTTTTGGGCGTCTTTTCAATTTAAGACCACAAATTTCACAAACTTTATTTAAATCTTCAGCTTTATGAATAGTTTTGCAATTTGGGCAAAAAACTTCCCATGTTATCTTTTTCTTAATCCCATCTTTATATAATGAAGTATATGGAATATTAAATTCAGAACATACATTCTCAATTGAATAATCATTAGTATAAAGCTTTACTTTTTGATGATAATTCACAGATAATTCTAATGTTAATGCTATTAATTCTTTATCAACATTTGATAATGCATTTAAATCACCTGTTATTTTAGATTTTTTATTTACATCTTGAATGAATTTATTACTAGGGATTTTTATCTTTAATTTTTCACTCTCGATAGCAGCGTAAATCTTATTTAAAATATTTGCATTTTTTTCCATATATTTACTGGCTTTTACTTCTTCAATTACATTTGGAGTAGTATATATGATGCTTTTAAACATATTAAAATCAATTCCAGTAAGGAATATATTTGTATCAAAAACAGCAATTTGATATTTATCTTTCATATCATCATTCTTCAGGTGAATCATCAATAGGTACTCTCAAGGTTCCTATAATTTTCTTCCTCAAACGAGAATAATAACTTTTACTGAATCGAATGAATTTTGTTTGAGATTTTGATTTACGAATTCTAATTTTAGTATTAGGAGGAATCTTTTTAATGGTTCTCTGACCATCAATAACAATTTTAGCATTTAATCGTGGTCGTAAAAGCTGGATCTCAATTTCTGAGTCTATTGGAACTATTATTGGTTTTAACCCAGATCCAGCAAAACTATTTAATGGAGTGATTTGCATAATTTCCAAATTTGGATTCACTATTGCTCCACCAGCACTTAAGTTATAAGCTGTCGATCCGGCGGAGGTAGAAATTATTACGCCATCTAAATAGGATCGGTTTAAAAAGGCACCATTAATTTTTATTGATACTTGTAAAACTTTAGAGCTTTTAGAAGATACAATTAAAACTTCATTTAATGCATTGTTAAGTTTTACTTCTTCAGAGTTTTTAACTATATATGGAGTAATTTTCGAACATATTTCACATTCATAGTCACCATTTAAAGCTTTTATTAAATCTTTAAATATAGATCTCTCATTTGATTCGTCTAAAAAGCCTAAAGAACCAACATTCACTCCTAAAATTGGCGGTGGGTCTTTTTGAGATAAACCACTAGCAACTCTTAATATTGATCCATCCCCACCTATTATAGCAATAAATTTTATATTCTCAGTGGTCATTTCTGCTAAATCCATACCATTATGTGGGAATATTTTAGGAGCGATCCTCGTTTCTAAATAAACTACTTCTCCTTTTTGAATTAAAAATTCAAATACTCTCTTTGCTACTTTAATTGCCCTTTCAGAATCCAATCTGCAAGCTATAGCAATAGATTTTTTTTCCATGGTTCTATGCCATTCTTTAATAAGATCCTAACTAATTAAATGTTGTTTATTAAAAAAATAAATAATTGTTTAGAAAATAAAATTAATGATTTATGAACCGTAAAATGATTTAGGTGTGCCTAGTTTGTAAAAACCCTATTAATAATAGTTTTACCGGCTAATTGCCAATATTCTACCTGCGTAGTTGAAATTTTATCAGGATTTGTTTGAAGATCTTTCAATTTTTTAAATAATTCCTCATCACTAGGCCAATCAACATCAATTGATTCATAAGATTCTAAATCCATTATGTTGATTGAAGCATCTTCGATAAAATTAATTTGAGCATTTCCTTTGATAATTTCAGGAATTTCAACCATCGAACCACTTGGAAATGTTAAGGATCTTTTATTATTATCAAACATGCCAACACAAACAACTCTCACCTTAGCATGACCATGCTTTCCACTCTTAGAACGCTCAGTACTTTTAATAATGCAAGGTTCTTCATCAACCATAATATATTGCCCTGATTTTAACTTTTGTATCTCTGTTCTTCTAATAGACAATTACTTTTCCACCTTAGTTTATCAATTTTTATCCAAATATTTTTAATTTTAACATTTCTTTTAATTTATTATATAATATATTTATTCAAAAAAAAATATTAGTTTTTGATTATTATCTCAAATATTTTAACTAAATCTTAAGCTGGGATTTAATGGTTTTATCACAACTTGGTAGATCTTTAGATAATGCAATTCGAAAAATTAGACGGCTTCCTATTATAGATAAAGATGCAATAAATGCTCTTATTCAGGATTTACAACGGAGTCTCCTTAGTTCAGACGTAAAAGTAGAATTAGTCTTCCAGATGACTGAAAATATTAGAAAAGAAGCTACAAATACTAAACTTCAAAAAGCAAGAAGGAAAGACTTTGTAATTAAATTAGTACATGATGAGCTCATCAATCTTTTAGGGGGGAAACCAGCTCCAATACGCATAAAACCAGGAAAGAAGAATGTAATTCTACTCGTAGGTATTCAAGGTTCAGGTAAAACAACCACGATTGCAAAATTAGCAAAATTTTATAAAAGTAAAGGATTTAAGGTTGCTACATTGACTACTGATACTTGGCGACCTGGAGCTTATGAACAACTTGTTCAGTTGTCAGAGCAAGTAGGAATAAAGTGTTATGGAAATCCTAATGAAAAAAATGCTATTAAAATTGCTATTCAAGAAACAAAAAGAGCAATTAACGATGGGAATGATCTTATTATCGCAGATACTGCAGGTAGACATAAAGAAGAAAAAGAACTTATGAAAGAAATGGCAATTCTTGAAGAAAAATTAAAACCAAATGAAATTATTTTAGTAATTGATGGTACCTTAGGTCAACAAGCATTCAAACAAACAGAGGCTTTTGCTCAGACAACTAATTTAGGCTCAATTATAGTCACTAAATTAGATGGAACTGCTAAAGGTGGTGGTGCTTTATCAGCTTGTGCAGCAGCAAATGTAGGTATTCGTTTCATAGGGACAGGAGAAAAAATAGAAAATTTCGAAGAGTTTGAATCATCTAAATTTGTTGGGACATTACTTGGTGTACCTGATATCGAAAGTTTAGTCCAAAAAGTACAAGAAGCAGAAGTCGTTCCAGATGATGAAACAGTCAGACGGATGATGATGGGGAAATTTACTCTAGAAGATTTATACATTCAACTTAAGAATATAAAAAAAGTTGGAAAATTTGAACAGATTTTATCTATGATGGGTGGAGGTAACATCCCAGATGTATTAAAGGAAGATGCTGAAAGGAATCTCGAAAAATGGAGGATAGTGTTAGATTCTATGACACACGAAGAGAAGATCAATCCCAAAATCATTAAAAAAACTCGAAAAAGAAGAATTGCTATTGGAAGTGGGACAGAATATGCAGTGATTAATCGAATGCTTGAACAATATTCACAAATGAAAAAATTTATGCGAAGATTCCTCCAAATGCAGAAAAAAGGGAAGGGAGTCCCTGGTATGCCTGGATTTTCTGGTGGAAAAGCTGCAGCAGATTTTATGAAAAAATTAGGTAAGTTCTAGAAAAATAATTAGAATATTTCATTTGATTAAATTGGTAAATTTTCTATTACTTATTAAAAAGATTACCGACTATAGTAAAAAGGAAATTGATAAAGGAAATACTCCTGCTAATATTTATGAATTATGTTTATGTATTAAAGAGACCTTCTGTTTATCTTATTCTATAAGAAAGGATAATAATTTATATTTTTATTTTGAAAAAGAGTATATTTTGATTAGATTTAAAGGAAATAACTTAAAATTTTTGGGTCCTGATGAGAGATCTCAAGCCTTACTTTTAGATAAGGCTTTAAATAAAGCAAAACAGATCATCTCTATAGAAAGTGAAAGATGGGAGAAATCTACTCCAGGAATTCATGTAAAAAAATACTCAGATAATAATTCTTTTATGAATTCTTTTATTTCAAATAAAAAAGGAAAGATATATTTCATAGTCGATTATCTGAAAGAAACTAATAAAAAAGTAATTCTTTTACCGTTAGATAAGAACTTCATAGCTGTTCTAAATAATGATTTTTATATCATTCCGACTTATAGTATTTTAAAAAAAAATACAGAAATTTTAGAATTATTCAAAACCTTGAAAAATATAAAGATATTATCCCTTCCAAAAATTAAATTAATAGAGAATAAAATTCTATATTTAAATTTTCGTAAGGATTAATAAATAAATCTATAATATTAAAACATTCATATGATTCTAAAAAACGCTAAAATATATTCTGATGGTTTAATTCATAGTGGAGCTATTCTCATCAATAATGGTATCATAAATATAATTAAATATACCCCTAAAAAAAAAGATTATAAACAATTAGCCAAAAAAAATCAAGATAGTAGAGAATATGATTGCCAAAATAAATTGATCTTGCCAGGAATAATCGACATTCATTCTCATTTACGTGATATGGGACAAAAGGAAAAAGAGACATTTCTAACTGGTACCATGGCAGCAGCTCTTTCAGGGATAACAACCGTATTCAATATGCCCAACACAATACCACCAGCTATTACTGAAAAACAAGTTAAATTATGGATTAGAGAAGCCAAAAAAAATATTTATGTAGATGTTGGATTTATAGCTGGGGTACCTTATGAAATAAATGAAGCTGAAATAAAAAGAATTATTAATTTAGGTGTTTTCGGTTTCAAGATTTATCCTCTTAGTCCCTTAAGTAATATAGATTGGAATAATCCTGTAAATATTCAAAATATCCTAACTATTTCTTCTAAATACCAAGTTCCGATATTTATTCATGCAGCATTTCCTATCTCTGATTTTGAAAGAGAACAAATTAATGAAGAATTTAAAATTCAAAAAATTCCAATATTAGTGCTTCATAATAGATTAAATCCAGTTAAGAAAGAGGAAGATTATATTAGATTTATAATTGAAAACTATAAAAAGCTTATTATTGAGGAAATATTTGATCCAAAGCAATATCCAATTGTTCATTTTTGTCATGTGAGTTGTATCGAAAGCTATTTAAATATTCAAAGAGCATTAAAGTTAGATGACAATTTAAAAATATCTTACGAGGTCACGCCACATCATCTCCTACTGTCAAATAATCTAACTTTAATAAATGATAATTATGGAAAAGTATTACCTCCCTTGAGAAAAGAGAAGCATCATAAGTTCTTATTTAATGAGTTGAAAGAAGGGGAAATAGAATTAATAGGCACTGATCATGCACCGCACACAATAGAGGAAAAATCGTTAGAATATCTCAAAGCACCATCAGGGTTCCCCAGTTTTGAAACATATCCATTAGTAATTCTTGATAAAGTATTTAATTTCGAATTTCCATTAGAAAGCTTTGTTAAAGCATCATCTGAAAATCCTGCTAAGATATTTAATCTAAAAAGTAAAGGTTTTATTAAAGAAGGCTATGATGCTGATTTATTTATTGTTGATAAATTACCCAAATACCAAATAAATTCAAAGAATTTTAGAACCAAAGCTAAATTTTCTCCTTTTGAAAATTTTAAAACTAGTGTTCAGATTTGGAAAGTATTTTTAAGGGGAATTGAAATCAATTATGAAAATATTATCCCAAATGGAAAAGTAATATATAGAAAGTTATAAAGTATATATGCTAAAACAGTATAATTATATATAACACATTTGAATGATAGGAGCTATAATATGTCTAATAATGATGAATTTAGTTTAGAAGAAGGCAGAATACTAATAGAATTCGCTCGAAAAAATATTGAATTTTTTTTAGAAAACAATAGAAGAATTCCTGTACCAGAAGAAATAAAAGAAAAATTTCAAGATAAATATGGAGCGTTTGTTACTTTAAATAAATACAATGTTATTGGAAATCCATTAAGAGGCTGTATTGGTTATATTGAACCTACATATCCTTTATATGACGTTATACACAGAGTGTCTATCAGTTCAGCTATAGAGGACCCTCGATTTCCCTCCGTTTCTCTTGAAGAAATGGATAATATAGTAATTGAATTATCGATATTAACACCACCCAAATTAATTAAAGTGGAAGGTGCAAATGATTATTTCAATAAAATTGTAATTGGGAGAGATGGTCTTATAGTAGAGAGAGGAATGAGAAGAGGTTTACTTCTTCCCCAAGTACCTCTTGATCATGATAGAAATTGGGATGTAGAAACATTTCTTTCACATACATGTGAAAAAGCTTGGTTACCAAAAGATGCATGGAAAGATAAAGATACAAAAATTTTCTCTTTTCAAGCAATTCTATTTGAAGAGAAGACACCAAGAGGAGAAGTAATAAAAAAACATTTATGAAAATAATTTATCTTTATTCTTTAAGAAAGGAACTTAAAAATATTTTATAAATTATTTTATCATTGAATTTAGATAAATTAGATAATTAAAAAATAAGGAAGACCTATTAAATGGAAAATTCCAATAAAAAAATCATAACAATTGATATATCTTCTAATAATATAAAAGTAGGCTTAGTTTCAGAAAAATTAGAATTAGAAGTTTACTCACTTCAACCTTATGAAATAATTAATGAAGATATAGACGGATTTGCAAAATCATTTGATATGAACAACATTTGGAAACAAATTAATACAGGTATTAAAAATGTTTTAAAAAGGGGAAAATTCGAAAAAATACTAGGAATATCTTCATGTGGACAAAGGATAGCAGTTGTTTTCTTAGATAAAGCAGGTAATGAAATTTATGGAGGTCCTAATACAGATATTAGGGGTATTGATTCTGCCTATCTTATAGAAGAACACTTCTCTGAAGAGGAATTATTTAATATTACTGGACATAGCCCTTCTGTAATGTTTGCATTAGCTCGTTTATTATGGTTTCAAGAAGAAGAGGAGGATAAATTTAAACAAATTAGTAAAATATTAATGCTTGATGATTGGATTGTGTATAAACTCACTGGAAAATGTTATAGTGACTATACATCTGTTGGTGAATCTCAACTTTTTGACGTGAATAAAAAAACATGGAGTTCAGAAATTATAGAAGCATTTAATTTTGACCATGATTTATTTCCTGAAATTGTGAAATCTGGAACAGTTATAGGTAATTTAAAATCAGAATTAATCAAAAGGTATTGTATAAAACAGATCGAGATTCCTGTTATCAAAGGTTGTGGGGATACTCAAGCAAATTTAATTGGTATGGGAGTAATTGAAGATGGAAATATAGGAATAACTTTAGGTACAACAGCTCCAGTTCATTTAGTTGTAAATAAACCTATATTTGATACTGAATTAAATTTTTGGACAGAATGCCATATAATTAAAGATAAATGGCTAATTGAGGCAAATACTGGAAGTGCAGGTAGAGCTTATGATTGGTTTAAAAATGCATTTCTAAATAATAAAAACATAAATACCGATACCTTAATGAACTCCTATTTATGTAAAAGTAACCCAGGAGCAGATTCAACTTATGCATTTTTAGGACCCGAACTTATGGCGATTAAAGATATGACTTCAATTAAGAGGGGAGTCTTCATTTTCCAACCTCCAAGCATGATTGGTGAAAAATTACCAAAAATAGAAAATTTTGCTAGAAGTGCTATTGAAAATATATGTTTTGGAGTATTAGAAAATGTTCAAGCTTTATATGAATTTATCGATTCAGATATAAAAATATTTGCTTCAGGTGGAATGTCTAAGTCAAAGGAGTTCTGTAATATTTTAACAAACGTTTTGAATAAAGATTTGCGTGTACCCTTGGTTGAAGAATCAGCATTTATAGGATGTGCTATGAATGTATTAGTAGGTTTAAAATTATATTCTAATTATAAAATTATTTTAGATAAATTAGTTAATTTTGAAAAATTCTGTGTTGATTCTTCTATTTCAGAGGATTACAAAAATATATACACTGAGTGGAAGAATTTAAAAAAGAAATTGGATGATTTGTAAATGCTTATTTCATTTCTTTATAAACGGTTTTAGATCTTTGCCTTCTTTCCAATACCATTCAAATAATTCCATAGACCATTTTACAAAAGTTTCAATGTTATCAAATAAACATTCACTATAGTCAACTTTTCCCTCTCTTCTTAAAAATAGAATCGCACCTTTATCAGAAACTAAGAGAGAGAAATCAATTTGTGTCAAAACTCTAATATTCTGTGTTATATTTAACTTTTGGTAAAAAGCATGACGATCTTCTAATTTCTCATAGCCTTTTGACTTTAAAACAGTTTCATCTACTAATGCTCGGATATTGAGTGATATATTATTAATCTTTTTTTCTACGATAGGTAGAATTGAATCTTGAAACTGATCTGAAATTGCTAAGATATATTTTTCTGAATCTTTAATTAATTGCGACCATAATTCTATATTTTGCATAGTACCCTTGTTAATTTTGAGAGTTTTTAAATCCCCTAGCTGTGAAATTATATTCAATGGGAGATCATAAATATTATGGTTATTAAAATAATTTTCATACTTTAACGATATTTTAAAAATGTCTAATATTTGCAAAAAAATCTACCTATATTTGTAATCTCATATTTGTTATCTCTATTTTTTTTAATTAAATTTTTCTTTATAAGTCTCTTTAAATGACGGGAAACTTCAGATCCTCGAATATTCAATTCTTTTTCTATTTGACTGTGTCGCTTACTTTCATTAAATAGACATTTAAACACCTTAAATCTCCCTTCATTTGAAAATTCAAAAAACAATTCATTTATTCTCAAAAGTATTCAAAACTACATTTTTATTTGAAAATATTAGCTTGAAATCTTTAATATTATATTTGTTTAAATTAATTAAAACTTATATTCAATATTCAAAATATTTTTAGAACAAAAAAGCTGTTTTTAAAGTCAATAGAGGGATTCTTTATTACATTTTATTCATTTATAATAATTAACAATATTAATTTAAAATTTATTCACGAACAATTAAGAAAATGTGAAATACATGTCACAATTTGAAACAATAAATAATTGTTTAGAAGAAATTAAAAATCGTTATAATAACAACGAAAAAATAAGAAGAAAATTAGTTAAGTATGAAGAACCTATCCAAATAACATTTCTAGATACTAATAGAAAAGTACTTATCCTTATAAATAAAGATCAAGGGATTGAAATAAAAGATAAGACCGGAGATGATACTGCAAACGTCAAAATTGAATTTACAGGTGAACAAGTAATGATTAACCTATTTAATAAAGAATTAGGAGCAATTAAAGCGTACTCTGATGGTAAAATTAAAGTAATTGAGGGTAACATACGAAACTTAATGAAACTTCGAAGTTTAATGTTCTAACAAACTTCTTTAATAATTTATTATATTTAATTACATTTTTTAAATTTTAAATTACTACACCATTAATATAGTATATAATAATAAAGATCTAATAATTAAAAAAGGAATAGATGTAATGAAAACTCTAATAACTGCAAAAATTACAGATCAATGTTTGAGAGAGTTAAAAAAATTATTAGATATCACATATGAACCTTGGAGAGAAACTGGAATTATATATTTTGATGTGAAAGAACTTGCTGAAAAATTATTGGGTTATGATATTTTTATTACTGAAGCAGATGATATTAAAAAATCAGAAATATTTAATCAAATAGATCTAAAGCTGATTGTATCCTGTAGAGGTGATCCATTCAATATTGATTTAGTAACTGCAACTAAAAACAAAATACCGGTATTAAATACTCCATTAAGAAATGTTGATGCTGTTGCTGAAGCAACAATAGGTTTCATACTTTCTTTAGCTAGAAAATTATATAAAGTTGATAGAGTACTGCATTCGGAAGATTTTGAAATTATTGATTTTGAAGATTGGGTGGAATACTTTAATCAATTCGAAGGTGTAGAATTAAAAGGAAAAACTATTGGAATAATAGGATTTGGACAAATCGGAAGAAGAGTTGCAGATAGATTAAAACCTTTTGGGGTCAATTTTCTTATATATGATCCTTATGTTCTGGACGAAAAAGTTGAAGATTACGGTAAGAAAGTAGATATTGATTTCCTCATGAGAGAATCTGATTTTATAACGATACATGCAATTGCTACCGATGAGAATGATAACTTAATTAATGAAGAACGTATATATATGATGAAAAAAACTGCTTATATTATAAATACAGCTAAAGGAAGCCTAATTGATTACGATGCATTATATCAAGCTTTAGAAAAAAAGAAAATTGCTGGAGCTGCACTTGATGTTTTCCCTATGGAACCTATTGATGAAGATAATAAATTTTTAGAATTAAGTAATGTTATTGTTTCCCCTCATATTGGAGGAAATACCATAGAAATCATAGAACGCCAATCAAAGATGCTATTAGAAGATATAAAATTGTGGTTAAATGATGAGATACCAAAGCATATTTTAAATCCAGAAGTGTTCAAAGATAAAAAAAACACAGAATTCATATCTGATGTGGGAATCAATGAGATGAAGGCTGAAATTGTAGCGCTTTGTAAAAACCTACTACAAGAAGGGCATGTAATCGGCTCAGCTGGAAATGTTAGCTTCAGAATGAAGAATAAGGAAAAAGAGATTGTATTAATCACTCCAAGCAATGTAAGATATGATAAAATGATTCCTGATGATATTCTTATTATAGATATGGAAGGTAAAGTATTAGAGGGAAAAAGAAATCCTTCTGTAGAAAAAAAAATGCATTTAAGTGTATACAAAGAAAGGGAAGATGTAAATGCGATAATCCATGCTCATAGTATTTACTCAACTGTGCTAAGTGCTCTAAATCTCTCATTACCACCAGTAATGGAAGAATTAGTACCATATATAGGTGGAGAAGTTCTGTGTGCGGCATACGGAGAAGCTGGAACTGAAGAATTAGCAGAGGGAGTTATTGCGGCTTTGGAAGAGAGAAATGCTGTTTTACTTGCTAACCATGGCAATCTCTGCTGTGGAAGCCACCTAGAAGGAGCATACACTGTTTTACAATATCTTGAAAGAGGAGCAGAAACGTATTATCTAGCCAAACTCATAAAAGATCCAAATCTATTACCCGAAGATACGATAGATTATGAAATGGAGATTTTTGACATATTCAAGGAATCTAAAAAGATTTAATCATACATTTCAAGACTTTTATTTTTTGAAGCAAAAGCGTTTAATGCGACTTTTGTAGAAATTTTAGCCTCCTCCATTGTAACCATTCCTATTGTTACAGCGTGAATATTATGTTTTGAAATATAATCAAAAGCTTCTACGGGATCAAGATTTCCAGCAGCTAAAGTTTTCATGCCTATAAAATAATAACTACTTGGTTTATCAACTATATGTTCTAAACTCTTAGCATCCCCCATGAATGCACCAGCTACGTTAAAGGGAATTAGAAATGCTTTAACATTTAATGATTTATCAATAGCATATTTAATTGTAGGAATAGGTTCATGAGTTGCAATACTAGGCATTATTCCGTGAGAAACAATATCATCAAGAAGTCTTGACAATTCCTTTCCCTTATTGTCAGCTATCATCCCGTGCACAAATATTATTTTTGCCTCTGCTTTTATTAATAAGTCTATACCTGGATCCTTTCCAGGATAAGTTGATCCAGTTACAATATAATCACTATGAATTTCACTCATTATACGAGAAGCATCCATAATTTTTCCTATTGGAATTGCTTCTATACCTCTTGCTCCGTATTGATAACTAGTTTCTAAAATCTCAACCATTGCATCTGGATTATTTAAAAACTTTCTTCGCCATTCAAATGCTTTGAATCCAAATTGACCAGCACCTATAAAAGGCGATGTACCGCTAGAAACTAATGGTAATTTCACATTTTCAATATAAAAAAATTTTTTAACCGCCATTATACCAATCTATCGAATTAATTTAAATTCCATAAGTGATTATTTAATAAGAAAATTAAAAAATTTTAAGTCTATTAAAAATTATATTATTCAATAAGAATTTCCGAAATTATAATAATTAGTATATCGCAGAACTTGGAGTTACCCCTTTTATATGAAAAGAGGAAATAAAGATGACATATATTAATGGAGTTATTTGCAACACGCTAACTTTCTATAATAAGAACTATGAAATTGATAAAGAATTAAATTCATTATTAATCCGTCACATCCTTACAAATGATATTAATTCACTTCTTCTTTTTGGAAACACAGGGGATGGTCAAATTTTTTCTGATAAAATTGAAGAAAAAATAAAACTCATTGATTTATCATTTGAAATTACAAAAAAAAAAACGCCTATTATTATTGGAATATATGGTGATGATGTAGATGATATTTTAAATCAGATAGAGACATTGGGGAAAAAATTTAATGATCTTAATTTTATGATTACACCCCCAATTACTAAAAAAATGTCTACTCAAGATATTAAATCCTATTTTGAAAATATTTTAAGTTCTGTTGATCCTAAAAATCAGATTTATATGCTTAATAACCCAGATCTGTTCGCTGGAAATGAAATTACACCAAATTTAATAAAAGAATTATTAGAATTTTCCAATCTAAAAGGATTGAACGATTCTTTTTATAATATTAAGAATTGCAAATCTTTTATCCAATTATTAAACAAAAATTTCTCAGTTAATTGTGGAATGGAGGAAAATTCGCAAGTATTTTTCCAATTGGTCCCAATAGAACAAAGGAAATATAGCGGAATTGTTTCTAGCATAAGTAATTTAGTGAATATGTTTTCTAAATTATTTCGATATGCATTAGAAGATAATATTTTAGAACTTCTTCAACTACAAGAACAAATTAATGATATTAGAAATAAAATTTATTTTAAGGCAATTGAAAATAGTGAAAGTTTGAGTTTAAAATATGCATTTTTATATCTCTACAAAGACCTAATATCGAATTCTATAGAACACAATAATTTTATAACTACTAAAGCACAAGAAGATTTTGATTCTATAGTTAAGGAAAGAATCGAAGCTACTGTGAATTATCTAGTTAACAGTAAATATATTTATCAATTATATTCGTTAGGTAAAAAAGATATTTATCAATTCCATGATATTATTAAAACTTTTTCTAATATTGATATTTTAGTCAAACAAGGAAAGGTAAAAAAAATAAAGGGACCTTATAAAGCTGATATAAATACACTTTATAAGGTAATTTTTGAAAGTAGCCAATTAGTTTTCAGATTTCGAACAAAGGAATTTCTTCAATTAGAAAATATCATCAAAGAGAAACTTTTATTTCCGTTTTTAGATAAGACTCTAATCCCTGAAGAGCTTGATCTAAGAGAGAAAGTAAAGCAAATCATCAATACAAAAACAGGTTCTTACATATTCAAAAAAGAAAATCTTTCAATTATTCCAGTAAGAAATTTAATTTATTATGATGAGACTAAAGAAATAATCCCTTACATCTTCTCAGTACAAGAATATATTAGAGGAAAACCTTTATTTCAATTAATAAATCAGTATATTAATGAAGGTAAAAACTTGAATACCAAAAAATTTCTAAATTTATTTGAAAATTTAGGAGAACATTTAGGACATTTACATAATATAAAATTTGACTCTTTTTACAGAAATATTAGAGACATTGGTAGGAAGAAAAAGGTAACATCTTCTGAGTTTTTTACTAATGAATTAGAAAATAAGATACAAGAAGCAAAAAAAAATGGAGTAGATTTTGGTAATCAAATAAGGGATTATTTCAACGATAATAAGACGTTAATTGAAGATGAAAAAGAATATGTTTTAATACATAATGATTTTCAAAGTCAAAATATAATAGTTAAAGAAGAATTAGGCACTATTCAAATTAATGGATTTGTAGGCTTTGATAAATGGTGTGTTGGAAACAGAGCTCAAGATTTTGTTAAAATAGATTATTGGATTTTAAAACCCTTGAATATTTCCTCATTTTATGAAGCTTTTTATAATGCTTATTCAAAATATCATAAGGTTAATAGTGATTTTAGGAAAAAAATTGAATTATATAAATTGTTATGGCTTCTAAATGAATTTAATTTTGAGTCAGATTTAATAAGAAAGTCAAAGCAAATACCTATTACAAATACAGTTCCATCTTCATTAAAAAATTATTTATTTGAAATAAAAGGCATAATTAGGTAATTGGGACAGAAGCATAACTTAAAAGATTTGTTTGTCGAGATTTAATATTTAATTCCAAATTTGATAGTTTAATCCCAACAAGTCTTATCTTTTTATTTATATTTGAGAATTTTTCATATAACTTTAAAATTTCATCTATTACAATATTTTTGTCCTGTATATGATAGGAAAGTGTTTTTGAGCGAATATATGTTAGATAACCTTCGAATCTTATCTTCAACGTTATAGTTTTGTAAGTTATATTATTTTTTGCAACCGATTTATGTATTTTATTATTTATATCTTCCAATTTTGATAATACCTCTTGAAAATCATCTGTATCCGCAAAAAATGTTCTTTCTGCACTAATGGATTTCCTCCCTTCATGAAATTCCTTTACTTTCCTATTATCAAGACCATTCACAACTTTCCAAATCCATTCTCCATTTTTACCAAATAGGTCTATAAACTTTTGTAGGGAAGTTTTTAATATATCCCCAATCTTTCTAATGCCCTTTTTGTAAAGATATTTTTTAGATTTTTTACCTATACCAGGGATTTTTGTAATCTCTAAATCTTTCAATTGTTCTTTAAAATTATTTGGTGTAAGAACTGTTATTCCATTTGGTTTATTAAAATCAGAAGCAATTTTTGCTAAAGATTTTGTTGAAGCGCATCCAATTGAAATTGTAATCCCTAGGTTTTTATATATATTTTCTTGAATATTTTCAGCAATTTCTTTAACTTCTTCAAAACTTGAGCAAATTTCTGTAAGATCCAAATATGCCTCATCGGTTCCTGCCTGTTGGAAAGTATCTGAATATTTTTTTAGAATTTGCATAACCTGTTTAGACACTTTTCTATATTTCTCACCATTAGGTCTTAAATAAATCCCATGAGGGCATCTCTGGTATGCTTGAGAGATAGGCATTCCCGAATGAAGACCAAATATTCTTGCTTCATATGAACAAGTTGATACAACACCTCGTCCTTTCCCTTTTTTTGGGTCAGCGCCAATAATAACAGGCTTTCCTTTATATTGTGGGTTATCTCTTATTTCAACTGCAGCAAAAAAACAATCTAAATCACAATGTATTATCAATCGTGTCATTATTTAGAATTATCTTTGCTATTGAGAGGTATAATATGTGGTTATTAATTATGGTATTTTTTAGCTCAATTTAAAAAATAAGACTAATCAAAATTTTTAATAAAATCTCAAATTGATATTTATTTTCCTATAAAAATTACATATTATATTTTTAATAAACTCTTAATTATTTATACTATGTCAATGAATAAAGAAGAACAACTTCGGTTAGAAGTAGTTGAAGCAGCAAAAGCAATTTTTTCAAAAGGATTAGTAGAATCTGGAGAAGGAAATGTAAGTACAAGAAATGGTAAAAAAGAGGAACTTTTCATCACTCCTTCATTCAACCAATATACCACATTAAAGAAAGACGAAATTGTCCATATGAGTTTTGATGGCACTCCTTTAAGTAGTGGAAAATTACCTTCTACAGAAGTAAAAATGCATATCGCTATTTATAAATCACGACCAAAAGTACAAGCAGTAATTCATACCCATTCAACTTATGCAACTCTACTCTCAATTGTCCAGAAAAGTATTCCAATATTAATGGAAGAAATGTATATTTTTTTAGGTGGCTCTGTTGATGTATCTAGCTTTGGGAAGGCTCACACAGAAGAAATGGGAGATGTAGCCCTTAATGCATTAGGAATTAAAAATGCAGCTTTATTAGAAAATCATGGCGTTATAGTGTGTGGCAAATCCATAGATCATGCTGTAAAATTTGCTGAATTAGTGGAAAAATTAGCAAAAATATACTGGGGAGCTTTACAAATAGGTGAACCAAAAGTGATTTCAGAAGAACATCTTGATAGATTTAAAAAACTCCATGAAAGCTTATTTGCTAATTATCCTCGAAGCATGCGAAAAAAAAAATTGTAATGTAATAGTAGAATTTATGTGAAAAATATGGAGATAGGTATAAGTTCTCAAGGATATCTTATTGATATTGGGGTTTCAGGTAATTTCAAAAGCTTAGACGACTTATTAATAAAAGCTACTAATAATTGTCTAAATTTTGCAGAACAAAATGATATTAATGTTGTTGAAATAGTAATAGATCCTCCAACGATATTAAAAAGTGATAATTGGCAGCAATTCATTGATTTAGTAAGGTCTTACTCAATTAAAATACAAATTCATGGTCCTTTTATCAATGTTAATTTATGTTCTAACAATAAACTTATTTCAGAAGCATCAATTAAATCTTATATTGAAGCAGCTAAAATATGCATAGAATTAGGTGCTAAAATTTTAACAATTCATCCAGGGGTGGGAGATTTTCTAATTAAATCTTTAAGAGAATTTAATAAAATCAATTTAATTAATGCACTTAATAGATTATTAGATTTTACTAACACTTTGGAAATAGCTCTTTGCATTGAGAATATGCCAAGTAATACATATATGCTTTTAGATGAAAATGAAATAGAAAGTTTCTTTAATAGAATAAATCGCTCGGAATTATACCTTACTTATGATACTAGTCACTTTTACACAACAGATGGAGATGTTAAACTATTATGGGAAAAAATGTATAAAAAAATAAGAAATATTCATATCGTAGATAATTTTAGTAAAGAAACTGATACACACCCCCCTTTAGGAACTGGAAAAATTAACTTCAATGATATCTTTAGTTTAATAAATCAATACAGTTATAATGGCGCATTAATCATCGAATTATCATCATCTAAAAATTTAATTCAAAGTATTGAATTTGTCAAAAATTTTATTTGATAATAAAAATAACAAGGATTATTAAAATTAGTTTAGAAATAAATTTTTAATTTAAAAAGATAAGAAGTTAGTATGCCGATAATATCTTTACAGGTTAGTGACGATTTATTAGAAAGGTTTGAAAAAGTTCGAAATTTAAGCGGGTTCACCTCTAAAAGTGAAGCTTTAAGAGATTCAATTGTAAGTTTTATTGAAAAACAAGAAAAATTTGAAAATTTAGAAGGATATAAAATAATGACTATTAGTCTCGTCTATCCTTTTAAAGATATAATAATAAACCAGATCTCTGATTTATATTCACAATTTCACCATATTATTAAAACAATTACGGATTGGCGGATTGCAGAAAAAAGGATCGAAATTATTCTTTTAGTAGGCGAAATTGAGGTTATAAAAGACCTTTATAAAAAATTAGCTAAAATTAAAGATATAATATGCTCAATTCGAGAAATTATAATTGACTAGACTATCTTTAATCAAATCTAAGTGAAAAATCCATAAATTCAGTAGGTCTTTGGGTTAATAATCCTAAACTTATAATATCGGGTTCTGCAATCAAAAAGTCAATTATGTTATCTTCAGATATACCTCCAGATATCTCAATAATTACTTTATCTCTCAAACTATTCTCTTTTAATAAATTAATGGCGTCCTCAACCTTATCAGGACTAAAATTATCTAACATGATAATATCTGCACCATTCTTTGCAGCAATTAACACGTCGCTGACTTTTTCTACTTCAATTTCAATTTTTTTTGTAAAGCTTGCTTTTCTATTTATATTTTTTAGAAGTAATTCTACATCTCCATTATAATATTTCAAATGAGTGTCTTTCAAGAGAATCTCATCAAGTGAAAATCGATGTGTGTCAGCTCCACCTAGTTCTACTGCTTTTTTTTCGAATATTCTGATACCAGGTGTAGTTTTACGAGTACAAGCAATTTTTACATTTTTCCCTGAATTTTTTATTATTTTAACGAATCTTTTAGTTGTTGAAGTTATATTACTCATATGGGTTATTAGATTCAGCCCTACCCTTTCTCCAAGTAAAATATCTCTTGCATTCCCTTTTAATTCTGCTATAATATCTCCTTCTTTTACTTCTTCTCCATCTCGTTTTATAAAATTAGTTGAAACACCTAATATTTCCAATAGAATTTTCAACTCTTCAAGTCCAGATACATAACCATTAGTTTTTGTAGAAATCTTAGCTAATACTTCAGCATCTTGGGGTATACAGACAGAACTAACATCAATAAAACTACAATCTTCTTCTAAAAACTCGCGTAATTTCTTTTCAATAATGATTTTATTAAAACTCATTTTTCGCACAAATATCTATAGTATAATTATTATAGGTTAAAAATTAAATAAAATTATGCTAGAAATTGATACACTATTCATTAATAATAATGAAATTAAGCTGGAAGCGGAATATTTTCAATCAAGTTTACATAATACTAAACCATCTATTTTAATTTGCCATCCGCATCCCCAATTTGGTGGTAATATGCATAATAATATTGTTTCTGCGGTATTTAACAAATTAATCAATAGCAATATCTCTTGTTTAAGATTCAATTTTAGAGGAGTTGGAAGATCTTCTGGAAATCATTCAAATGGAATGGGCGAATTAAGTGATGTTAAGGCATCTGTAGATTTTTTAATTAATAATAAAAAATGTGAGAAAATCATTATTTGTGGCTATTCATATGGTGCTGTAATAGGGTGTTCAGCAGTTAATTATTCAGATAAGATAATTGGTTTTATCTCCATATCTTTTCCATGGGATTTTATGGGAGCAAAATACAAAGAATTATCTCAAACTTCGAAAAAAAAACTATTTATTCAAGGAAATCATGATACCGTTGCTCGTTACGAAAATTTCTATGAAAATTTTAATTTATACTTAAATCCAAAAGTAAGCAAAATTATCGATGGCGCAGATCACTTTTATTGGGGTTACGAAGAACAAGTTGCTAATGCAATTCTAGATTTTTATTATTCCATTGTCTAAGAGATTTGAAGTAAGATTTTACCAAATAGAAGTCTTGAAGAAAAAAAGTGATATATAAAAAATAAGTGATAAATAATATTAGAGCGATGAAAGTTTCTCTAGATCAGCTTTACTATTTTCTTCTGCCCAATCTAGAAGTTGATCTACGTATTTCTCAATTTCTTCGGATTCTGGTAATTTTGTTAATACTGCTAAAAGGAATTGGGTATTAGGATTAATATTTATATTTCTCATTATTATGAAGTCTTCTTTATATTTAATCTTCATACTCATAAATTCTGACAAGTCCATTTCTTCTGCTGCTTTATATGCAGCATCGCTCAGTAAAGATCCCATAGCTGCTACTACACGTTCTTCAACATTTTCTTCCTTTTGGGAAGATAATACCAAACCTGTTGATGTTGCAAAAAGCGATGCGCGAAAATTTCCATTATCATTAAGTTCCTTCAGTACTAATTCGAGTTTACTAACCAAATTAACGCACACTCTTATATAATTAATTCATAAATATCTTAAAGGAAATTTCTATCTTATTTTGTGTTAATATTCTTAAATTTTAATTCTTTAGCATAAAATTTCCTTGTATTTATTATATGAGTTAAATAATATTTAAAATTATTTGAAGTAGAATAATCAAAATATCTCATTTTTTCACTCTTATATCATCATATACTTTTTCATCATTAACAATTAGAAAAGTCTCTAATTTTTTAAATTGATTATAAATGTTGATAGAATATTATTCTCATCAATATTTAAAGTCATAACACTAGGTCTTGCTATAGGTGTTTTAAATCCCGGTTTTTTAAATGGTGCTTTTGGTTTTGTTGGAGAACCAGGATTTAAAAGAAGAACATTATAATCTGTTCCCTTTATAAGTGGTCTATGAGTATATCCGTGAATTAATATATTTAAGTTATGCTTCTTTACAAACTCTTCAACATTCTCAGGTAATTTATGTATTACTCCTATATTATAACGCCTTACTGTGAATTTAATAAAATCTTCTAATTGTCCAATTTTATCAAAATTTCCTTTTACACATCGAGTAGGTGCTATTTTATTTAGTTCATTTAGGAATTTTTGAGAACAAATATCACCGGCATGAATTATCTCATCAACATCTTTAAAAACATTCTTTAATTTTTCGATAAATTTATTTATTTTATCCTCCTCTTCATTAAAATGTGTATCTGAAATAATTCCGATTTTCATTTACATAACACACCGTTATATAGCAACTAATATACTCATTAAGAAAATTAGGATGCCGATTATTATATCAATGAAATAACGGAAGTATTTATCACCTTTAGTTTCCTCACTCGCTTCATCTTTTATAAAATAAGTCTTAAAAACTTGAAATCCTGTATTAACTCCATCTTTTATCTTGGGAAATTGCCAAACTAGTAGTGCAATTCCAAGGACCAATAATGGACAATAAAGATAAAGTGCAACAAGAGTAAAATCATTCCCTTGTATAAAACTCCAGATTGTATGAGCAGAAACTATATTATTTAATGTATGGGCTATTATAGCAGGAAAAATCCACTTTTTTCTTAATACCAATAACGAGAGAATTATTCCTATTAA
>CAYSZJ010000046.1:0-29278 GCA_964435435.1 uncultured archaeon | reverse complement strand
CTTTCCTTGGAAAAGAAATGCCTGCTTGTTTAAAGGCTAATTCAGAAGTTTTTTGGGCACCTAATTGTTCAGAAAGATCTAGTTGTCCTGATCCGCTCCCATCAAATCCAATAAGAGCAGTTTCAGTTGCTATACTACCTACCCCATTTACATATACGGGAATATCACACATATCTTTTGCTTTTTCCTCGGTTGTAAATAGCATTGCGCATGCTCCATCAGATGCTGGGCAGACCATTCCATACCTTAAAGGATATGAAATGTAGGGTGTATCTAAAACTTTCTCAATTGTAAGATCAGGCATTTTAAGATGAGTCCACCATGTTTTTGCTGCATTATGTCTATTCTGAACAACAACTCTAGCTAAATCTTCTTCTGTAATTTTACTTTTACGCATATAATTAGTAGCTTGATAAGAAGCAATTCCTATAGCAGCACCACCAGATAAAAGGAGTGTTAATTGATCATAAGGAATACCTAATGAGTTCATAACAGATATTTCTCCATAAGCTACGCTAGCAAGTCCAACACTTGTATCACCTTGAGATTGTTGCTCAAAAGCGATAGCTAATACAGTATCAACACCCGGTATTCCAGCAGCGACAGAATAATATCCAGCAATCGCTACTGAACCACCTGTAGTACCTCCTGTAGTGACTCTCAATAAAGGCTTATTTCTGGCACCCATCCAATCTGTCATCCATAGTTCAGGAATATTTGAACCTTCAAACGCAGGCATATTTCCATTTACAAAAGCATCAATATCTTTAAGATCAATACTTGGAATTTTTTTTAAGCAATCTTCTATTGCCTCATTTACTAATTCCGGCATGCTTACATCTGAACGCTTCGAAGCATGCTCACTAAAACCTGCACTTGCAACACATACTTGTCTTCCCATTTTTAATTACCTCCTTCTAATACATATAATATGTTATTTTGGGCACACATTCCTACCTGACCCGAAGCAATGGCTTTTTTAGCACCCTTAACTTGATAACCATTTGCCTCTCCTCTTAGTTGTTTAACAGCCTCAATAATTCTTATTAAACCCGTTGCACAAGGTGGGTTCCCCCCAAGTGCACCTCCAGAAGGATTGATCGGTAGATCACCACCAATTTCAGAGTTTACACTTGCTCCTTTACCTCTTTCAGCAAATCCTAAAGCTTCGCTAAAAATTAATTCTTCATGAGCATAAGCTTCAAATAACTCAACTACATCAATTTCATTTAAAGGATCTTTAACTCCAGCAGCATTAAATGCCATTTTACTTGCTAATTCCATGGATTTACTAATGGATAAGTCTCTATCTCCAAGATAATATGTTTCTTGACTATAACCCACACCTGTAATCCAGACTGGATTATCTGTGATCTTTAGTGCTTGCTTTTCTGGTGCTAATAATAAAGCAGCTACACCATCACAGGGTTGAGCTACCATTAATTCTGTTACTGGATTTGCATAAATCTCAGAATCTAAAACGTCTTTAACTGTTAAGTTTGGATTTTGAGCTTCTGCTAAAGCTAAAGGGTTTTTTTCAGCGTTTTTTCTATTTTTAACAGCGATTTTAGCAATATCTTCAGCACTTACTCCAAACTTTTCCATATAAGCTCTCATTTGAAAACCAGCAGAGGTTATATCATTCACATATGCAAGTGGACGCTCCCATGTGGGATCTGTCTCATATAATCGAGCAGAATGGTATGGAAAACATGATGCCATACTCCCGCCCCACACAACTGCTAATTTATGATTACCAGATAAAATCCGCATTAATCCGTATAATACAGCATGAGCACCATCCATTTCAACCTTAGACTCATCTGCTAAGTATCCCCCTCCAGGCTCTACAGTTAGTGCATTTGAGATTGTTCGACCATCGTAATAATCATTAGTAGCCGAGACCACAGTTGATATATCTTTCTTTTTCAGACCTACGCTGTCTAAAGCTCCTCGCACAGCCTCAAAGATCATCTCATACCTACCATAATTAGCATCTGAGTATAATTTTACTTGATTATATCCAACAATACCAACTTTTTGCATTGAGTTCATCACCCCTTATAGTTTTACGAAACCCTTTATATCTGAAGGGTCTCCCTTTGTTTTTTCCTCCCATTGAATTTCTAATTTCATCCCTATCTTCACTTCTTCTGGTTCTAGCCCTAAAAGTCTGTAAATTATTGCTGTATTACTTCCATCAATCTGTACCATACCAATAATTTGTGGTTTCTTAACTTTTCGGCTAGATCTGTCATTGATTTTATAATGAGTTATCGTATAATTCTTTAGAATCCCTGTATCTGGTAAATCCACCCAATTCTGATCCAAAGGAATTAAAAAATTACATTTTCCACATATTTTCCTTGGCGGAACGAAAACGTCTCCACATTTAGGACATTTATTTCCAATTATCTTTTTATTTTCAAGAGCATCATAGAATTTATCCATATATTGACCAACCCAGAAATTGAATTCTGCTCGAATTAAACCCTTATTAGCCACAATCACTTTATTGGTCATAATTTTTCATTCTATATTTTTTATTTATAATTTTATTATGATTAATCTTATGATTTGTATTAAAAAAAACTTTTTAAAGAGAATTTTTAAGGAATTTAAAGAAAATTAAAATATGTTTGCGATATTGTGAAAAAGAATAACTCGTATAAGAAAATAGTTGATAAAAATTCTTCTACTTAATTTTAAAAGTTTTAATCATTAATTATTTAAGTTTTAAACTTTAAATATTTAGGAAATTAATATTTTATTCAAGAATTAGTAATTAATAATTTATTTAAATCCAAAAAAAGTAAACAAAAAGTGTTAAAAATGGCAGAAATGTATGAAAATAATCCAGAAAATAAATTAGTAATTTCAGCCGCGTTAGCAGGGGCAGCTACGAGAAAAGAACAAAATCCCGCTGTACCTTATACACCAGAAGAGTTTGGAGATGAAGCAAAAAAATGTTATGATGCTGGAGCTGCTGTAGTTCATATTCATGCCCGAGATGCCTCTCAAGGAGGTATTCCAACTCCTAATTTGGATATTATTAAAGCTACAGTTGAAAACATAAAAGAAAAAGCGCCAGATGTTATTATAAACTTAAGTACCGCTATCAGTGCAGTAGCAAGTGATAGAGAAAGGATAATGCCTGTTAGAAAGTATAAACCCCCACTCGCCTCTTTAAATACTAACTCAATGAATTTTTCGATTGGTGATTTTAAAACTGGAAAAGTAACTATAGCAGCAGGCAATATCTTTTCAAATACATTTTCAACTATTCAAACTTTTGCTAAGCATATGAGAAAATCTCGTACTAAACCAGAAATGGAAATATATGATTTTGGTGGAATGTATAACATGCTTTTCCTTAATAAACAAGAAGGTTTATTTGAACTACCCTTACACTTTCAATTTGTTTTTGGAGTTCTCGGGGGGATTCCGTTTTCTCCAGGAAATCTTGAGGCTTTACTTAATCTAAAACCACCTGGAGCTACATGGAGCGTATGCGGTGTTTCTAAACAACAATTTCAAGCGGGGATGTGTGCTGCTGCTTGGGGTGGGCATATTAGAGTAGGTTTAGAAGATAATGTTAGAATGCCAAATGGAGAATTAGCTAAGGGTAGCTGGGAACAAGTTGCGTGGGCTAAAAGAGTAGCTGAAATTTCTGGTAGGGAAATAGCTCAAGGTGCCGAAGCACGAAAGATTTTTAATTGCTTAAAAGATGATGTAGAATTAGAATAATAAAAAAATATATATAAATTACTTACTTTTTTTTACTTTTTAATTTTAAAAGTTAAGTTCAATATAAAAATAAAATAGGATTTTATTTATTCCCAAAATAGTATATATTTTTAAATTCTTTCTCTTTAGTCCTTAGATCTAAGAACTACTTTTACTTTTACACCAGTGAAACTTTTTTTATGATCTTTAGTTTTAATTATTCCTAACATTATGCTGGTTGTTTCTTCAATATCAATTAATGCTATAACCTTAGCAACTCTTAATTTCTCACCATGCGCAATGAGTGGGGCTAAAGTAAACAACTTAATTATTTCCAATGCTACAACTTGTTTCCAATCATTTTCTCGTCTCTCTCCATTTCTTAATAGTTAAATTTTAGTAAGAAACAGTATTTTAATTTTTAAATATTAAATTTAGCAATACAAACCAATTGATAGTGTGATTGATTAATGTCAAAAGATTTATCAAATAAATTAGTAATAAGTGCTGCTCTTGCAGGAGCTTTCACTAGGAAAGAACAAAATCCTGCTGTTCCTTATACTCCTGAAGAGTTTGGAGATGAGGCAAAAAAATGTTATGAAGCAGGAGCTGCAGTTGTACATATCCATGCAAGAGATCCTGAAACAGGATACCCTACTGCTGATTTGGATAAAATAAAAGCAGTTATAGACAACATTCATGAAAAAGTTCCTGAGATTATAATAAATATTACCAGCTCGGCAGGAAGCACACTTGAGCAAAGAGTTGCTCCTACCAAGACATTTAAACCATTAATATCCTCATTAAATACTAATTCAATGAATTACAGTATAGGTAATTTTAAAACAGGGGAAATTGTGGCAAATCCTGATGGAATTTTTAGAAATACTTTTCAAACGATTCAAGTTCTTTTAAAAGAAATGAAAAAAGCTAAAACCAAACCTGAGATTGAGGTATATGATTTTGGAGGTTTGTATAACATATTATTTCTTAATAAACAACAAGACTTATTTGACCGACCTCTTCACTTTCAATTTGTGTTTGGAGTCTTGGGTGGCATTCCTTTTTCTTACCAAAATTTAGCAGGCTTACTCAATTTGAGTCCTCCTGGTTCCTCCTGGAGTGTATGTGGAGTAGCTAAAGATCAATTTAGAGCTGGATTATGCGCAGCAGCAATGGAAGGACACATTCGTGTCGGTTTAGAAGATAATATTCGCGTTCCCGACGGTCGTCTAGCTAAAGGATCATGGGAACAGGTAGAATGGGCTGCAAAAGTAGCAGCACTAGCTGGAAGGGAAGTAGCAACTCCAGATGAAACTCGTAAAATTTTCAATTTGCTACAATAAGTTGAAGAGATTACACATTTGATGAAATTAAATATCGAATTGGTACAATTACCAGTATATATATATTTATAAAAATTTAAGTCTTGAATTTTGTAATAAAGCTAAACATTTCTATTGCTTAGAAAAAAATAAAATAAAAATTAATTAAAATTTATACTTCTTCCCAATAAATAATATCTTTTAAAGTTCCTTCTCGTTTATCCTTAGGTCGTAAGATTGCCTTGACTTTTGCCCCAACAAAATCTTTATCAAAACTACTCTTATTAATAATACCTAACATAGCACTAGTAGTTCCCTCAATACCAATATACGCAACAACTTTAGGATTTGCTAAATTTTCACCATGAGCATTAAGTTTAGCTACTGTATATAACCTTACTGTGCCTACGGGAGGTACCTCTTTCCAATTACTATCAGGTATCTCTTCAAAACAGTCTTCACAATACATACGAGGTGGACAATACACCTTGCCACATTTGGAGCATTTACATGCTAAAAACGTATCATTTTCCATAAGATGCTTGAAAAATTTATCCCCTGCTATTCCACTTGGATAAAAATAATCTGCTTGCATATCACCCCGCCAATGCATGGGGGAGGTTGGATCTGTCTGTTTTTCTAAGAATCCCATTACTCTTCACCTCCTTTTAAAGGTTTGAAATATTTTATATCTGTAATTGATCCTTCTCTTTCATTCTCCGGCTTCCAAACTGCCTTGACTTTCATACCAATCTTTATCTCGTCTTTTGTCATCTCTCCAAAGTAATGCATGAACCCATGATGCGGAGGTGTACCATCAAGATCAACCACACCAACAAGAATAGGCTCTTCTATTCTCCTTGCATCAGGGTCGAGATACGAAATTGAGAATGTTTCAATAACTCCCGTATCAGGTAATTCAATCCATTCCTCAGTGGGACCATAACAATATTCACAAAACATTCTTGGAGGTACAATGATTCGCTTACATCTTTTACAATGTATCCCAAAGATTTTTCCAGCTTTAAGTCCTTGTAAAAATTTACTCATTGCAGGTCCTAAAGACCAACTGTATTGAACTTCTGGTTCCCACCAAGTATAAGTAATTTTCTTATCGCGAATATCACTTTCTCTTACATAGGTACCAGGAGCATATGGTGGCCATTCCTTATATTCTTTCTTTTTTACCAATTTTATCATCTCTTTAATTTAACCTCTCTTAAGGAGTATTACAGTTCCCATTTGCATGATATCGCCCCAAGCTTGCCCGACACCAATCCTTGGATCACCTGGAATTTGTCTTTTACCTGCAACGCCTTTTAGTTGCCAATATAATTCACATACTTTTTGCCCCATTGTGGCAGCAATCGGGTTTCCTACACCCAGTAGACCACCAGAAGGACAAACAGGGAGATCTCCATCTCGTTGTGTCACTCCTTCACGTGTAAGAATAGGTGCTTCCCCTTTCTTACAAAGTAAAAGACCTTCTAGATGATGCAATTCCTTATAAGAGAATGGGTCATAAGGTTCAGCAAAATCTATTTCTTTTCGAGGATTCTGGATTCTAGCCATTTTATAAGCCATTTTCGCTGCTTGCGCTACATAGCGAGGGAAGTATAAGTCTCTATTAGTCCACATTGTACTGTCAATATTCCATCCTGTTCCTGCAACATAGATTGGATCATCAGTAAATCGATGTACGATATCTTTATTGCAAAAAATCAATGCTGCAGCACCATCACTTGGTGGGCTAACATCCAATCTATTTACAGGCCATGCCATAATTTCAGAATTTAAAACATCTTCCACTGTGATATTAGGATCTGCTAATTGGGCACATGGATGGCCTACGGCATTTCTTTTATTCTTGACTGAAACTAGAGCAATGTCTTCTTTCTTAATGCCATGAACAGTCATGTAACGGTTCATTTCCATAGCAAATAACCATATTAGATTAGGTGTAAGAGGTCTATCCAAGATTGGATCCCATATGTGTCTAAAAGCTGTTTGTGGATGAGGGTAACAATTACCCATTTTCTCTTCGCATACAACCAGACATATATCGGCGACTCCAGAGGCAACATGCCACCATCCAGCAATGGGGGCAAAAACTCCTGTTCCTCCTCCGTTAAAAACTCTTACATATGGTTTACCTACAGCCGCTGAACCATCTATAAGATTTTCGCCTTTCATATGAATTCCATCGAATGCATCTGGAGCACTACCCATAACTACCATATCAATATCATCTTTTTCTAAGCCAGCATCTTCCATTGCCATTTTCGTAGCTAAAAAGGAAAGTTCTTTTCCAGTTTCCAATAAATGTCTACGAAATAGGGTCATACCGGCTCCTATAACTGCTACTTCTTTCATATTTTTTCCACCTCCTTATCCTCTCTTAAAAATTGCTACTGCTCCACTTCCAGAAGGAATTCCACGCCATGCTTGAGCAAGTCCGACTTTTGCATCAGGAACTTGTCTTTTACCAGCGTGTCCACGAAGTTGCATAACAATTTCTAAAGCTTTTTGCATTCCAGTAGCTTCAAAACAATTTCCTACACCTAGACAACCTCCAGATGTGTTTGTAGGAAGTGAACCATTAATTTCTAAGGCTCCCTCTTCAATTAATTGTTTTGCTTCACCAGGTTTAGCAAGACCTAGAGCCTCAAGATGTTGAAGTTCTTTAAAAGAAAACCTGTCATCAACTTCAGCAACATCAATTTCTTCTCTAGGTTCTGTTATTTTAGCCATTTTGTATGCCATCTTTGCTGCTTTAGTAGCATAACCAGCATCCATTCCTCTTGTACTTAGCCAAGGTGTTTCTGAACAGTATCCAAAACCAGCTAAATATATTGGTTCAATACCTAAATTTTTAGCAGTTTTATCATCAGCAAGTACAAAGCACACAGCACCATCAACATTAGGGCTGATATCCAATCGTTTAACAGGTTTGAAAAGATATTCAGATTTCATAACATCTTCAATTGTAATTTGGGCTTCATAATCTGAATAAGGATTAAAAAATGCATTTTTCTTATTTTTCACAACAACAGCAGCACATTGTTCTTCTGTAGCTCCTGTTGTATTTAAAAAATGTTGCATTTCTAATCCAGCGAGAAAATAGGGATGGATCCGTTCTTTTTCATCAGAACTCCCTATTAGTGGTTTAGGGGCTTCTGAAGTATATTCTGGATTACCTCCATATTTTGGTCTTTCAACCGCTCCAGTAACCGGTCGTTCAAATCGAGGATCAAATGCGTGAAGCATAATATCCCCAAAACTCAGCAAATCAGAAATCTTACTATGAGCTTCTACTGCTACAATATCTAAATAACCTGTTTTAATTTGCATATAAGCATTTGCTAGTCCAAATAATCCATCTCCACAAACAGTACAACAAGGACGTAAGAGAGCTCCAACTTGATCCGGTACAAATTCATCAAAAATACTGAATCCTTCCCAATAGTCTTCTGCACATGTTATGAAGCTGTTTACATCTTTTCTAACATCAATACCAGCATCAACATAAGCTTTTTTACAAGCCTCATACATAATTTCTTTCCAATGTATATCTGGAGTAATCGAATTGAAGTCAGTATGCCCAATTCCAATGACACACACTTTTCTACTCATTTTCCTCACAATTTTATTATTTTTTTTATTTGAATTTCATATATCTTTTTGTAAGTAGATTTTTTATTATTATAGATTTGATATTTTATTGTTAGGTTTCATTTTGATTAAAAGATTACTAATTAAAATCGACGAAATGTAAGTGGGAAAAAAATCCTATTTTAATTGAGAAGAAAGTTTCGAAATGAACTTCTTGAATGGCTTTTATTAATTAAGTGGTTTAATTAAACGATTTAATATTTAAGGTAAAGCTTTATTTTAAATTCAGATTTAAATAATATTGTAAAAAATTCTTATTTTTTAAAATGAGTTTGATGAAATAAAATGGACACGAGAATTTCTGAGTTTGAACCCATCCGAATCCAAAGATATGTTCCCGAATTAGATTTATTAAACAATCCAGTTCTGAATGATAAAGAAAAAGAGTTTTTGGCCGAATTATATGATTTTATGGAAAAAGAACTAGATCCTGAGTTAAGAAAATTAGAGAATTTAAATTATTTTGTAGAGGAGCCAACTCAGGACAAGAAAAAAGAAATTGTTATTGCAATAATGAAAAAATTAGCTGATAAGGGATATTATTCTACAGTACTTAATACTGAGGAGTATGAAATTGGTAGAATTACAAGAAATGCTCTTATTGCATATGCTCTTTGTGGAGGACGATGGAGTGAATATAGTGAAAGATATATAGCGGGAAATTATAGTATTGAGATGGGAAGATTATCTGGTGGAACGCTTTACTGTAATCCGGTTAATTATGCTTCTGATAATATGCAAAAGGAGAAATTTTTAGTCCCAGTTGCTAAAGATGGTCAAATTGGAGCTTCAGCGATGACTGAATTTAATGCTGGTTCCGATATCTTTAGTATGGAACTTAGGATACATGAAAGAGATAATAAATTTCTAGCAAAAGGTAAGAAATTATTCATTACAAATGGAATGATTGCTGATTTCATAGTTTTATATGGGAGATTGGATAATGGACAATTAGGTGCAGCGGTAGTTGATACTGAACATCAGCAATTAAAGAATTTTAGAAGTGCTAGAGTAAGAACTTATGGTATGACGGATGCTTTTGTGAGTCGTTTAATCTTTGATAGAGTAGAAATACCAAAAGAAAACTTACTTCATGGTCATGGACTGGATATCGCCTTTCACCAACTTACTGAAGAACGATTGGTTATTAGTGCCGAAGCTCTTGGAGATGCTATGAAAAAATTACTATATTCTCATGCTTATGCTCTACAACGAATGCAATTTGATAAAAGACTTCATCAATATCAAGTGATTCGTTTTCCTATTTCTAAAAAAATTCGAGAATTAAACTTGTTATTTTCGGCATTGATTCAATATGCAAGGAAAATGGATGAATATCCGGAGTCAGGAAGTTCAAAATTAATGGCAGCTAATGCAATGGGTTTGAAAATTAGTTCTACAGAACTAGGCTTTGAAAGTGCAATCCACTGTTTCAGAACTTTAGGTGGACGTGGATTTACCAGACAGTATGCAAATGAAATAGGTTTATTAGACCCCTATTGCATGCTGCATGGTGGAGGGTCGAATTATGTATTGGAAGATAGTGAATCTAGAAGATTTTTCAAATATAAACCAACTCGAAGAGAAACAGAAGATATAATTCCTAGAATTGACTATTAATTGATTGGTATTTCTCTTCTAAAAATTCTATTTTCTACTACTTCTTTTAAAAATCTCATTTAGTATTATTATAAATCTCAAGAGAATAGGTTATTAAATACTTTGAACTAATATTATTGACAATGAATTATTATGGCATTCAAGATTTTGATATTACAGAAATAGTCAACCGATATCGAGGTAAAAAAATCGAAGATATATTTCAAAATCATCAAGTTATCAAAAATTCTTATGGTGAGTTTATAGAATTAATTTGGAAGGAAGATAGTTATCCTTGTTATTTAAATCTGTATATAACAAAAAAAAAGCTCTTTTATAATCTTAAAATAGTACATGATATTGGAGAATGTATTGAGAATCGTCTAAAAAGACGAGGAATTAAAACTCTTAAAGATTTAAAGTTTTTAAATTTAAGGTTTGGATTTAGTGCTAATTGCATATTAGACTTAATAAACAAAAAAGATTTTAGAGCTCTTAAGAAAAATAGATATATTGATGATTTAGATGTAAGCTTTTGCTTCCATGTTGAAGACTTACTATTTTTAGATATTGAAACTTTAGGAGTATATGATAATGCTATAATAATTTTAGGGATTGGATTTTTTAAAAATCAGAAGTATGAAGTTCATCTTTTTTTTGCCCGAAATTTAGAAGAGGAAATTGCGATATGTGAGCATTTTAAAAATGAGATTCTTCCCAATTTCAAATGTTTTGTTTCTTATAATGGCAAATCATTCGATATTCCAGTTATTTCTTCTCGATTTCTCTATTATTTTGATGAAAATCCTATGATTTCTGAAAAAGATATTCCTTACACGATTAGTAACACAAAATTTCATCATATTGATCTTTATCATATTTGTCGTCGAAGAATTAGAGGAATTGTTAATAGATTTACTCTTACAAATATAGAAGAACAACTCTTAAATCTGAAACGGGAAAATGAGCTTCCTGGAAGTATGGTACCTCTATGCTACAAGAAATATCTAAAAAATCCTGAAAGATATATCGGATTAATAAAAGAATGTATTGAACATAATTACTATGATGTTTATTCAATGCCTTTAATTTTAAAGAAGCTCTTAGAAATTTAATCTTTTGAAAATAAAGAAAAAACGCTGAATTCTCATAATTTCATTAATTTATTAGAAGTTTAGAAAAAAAATCTTTAAAATAATTAGTTAATTTCTTAATAATCTTTCTATTACCTTAGAAACTTGATTATCTTTAAAAGGTTTTTTAATAAAATCTTTAGCACCTTTTTCTGTAGCTTCAAGGACCGAAGCTTCTTGTCACATAGCCGAAACAACTAAAATATTAGCATTTTTATCATATTTCATTATTTCTTCAATTGCTTTAATACCATTTATGTTTGGCATAACTAAATCCATTGTGACTAAATCTGGTTTTAAATCTTTATATAAAGATACTGCTTCCTTCCCATTTGAAGCTTCTCCGACTACTTTAACAGAAGGAATTTTTTCAATAATCTGTTTAAGCTTATTTCTTACAAATCGAGCATCATCTACTACAAGAACTCCTTTTTCTTTCATAGGTTTTATCAACTTTCTATCGATAGAAAAAAAATTGGTTTTTATAACTTCTATTGTTATAAAAGAACTTTATTATAAAGTTATCTATAAGTGCTAAATTTCGTTATTATAAATATAACATCTATTTAATTAATGAATAGTATTATTGTCGAGATGTTTTTTTTAAATTTCTTAATTGATATCAATTCTAAGTAACCTTAATTACATAGTATTCACTTTAAAATTTGATTGAAATGGCTGATTTAGTTGAAAAATTATTTGATCAGACATGGACCTATAAAAATCGTAATAAGATAATTGAAAGATTAAAAAAAACTCATTATGACATTATTGTAATAGGAGCGGGAATCACAGGAGCAGGCATAGCAAGAGAAGCTGCTATGAGAGGTTTAAAAGTTGCTGTTGCTGATATGCAAGATTTTGCTGCTGGTACTTCTTCACGAAGTTCAAAAATGGCTCATGGTGGCTTGAGATATCTAACTTATGGTGAAATGGATTTAGTTAGAGAAGCTACTAGAGAAAGAAATTGGATGCGGCATCATATTCCTCACTTAGTTAGACCTATTCCATTTAATCTACCTTATTTTGAAGGAGGGAAGTATAAAAAGAGAGAATTAATGTCGGCAGTTAAGATTTATGACTTTTTAAGCGACGATAAATCAGAATTCAAAAATTTTAAAAAATATAAATGGTATTCTCCCGAAGAAATTTTCGAAATGGAACCTGAATTTTTAAGAGAAGGGAATTTAGGAGGTGCTGTATACTATGATACTAATATTGATGATGCTAGATTAACAATTGAAATATTGAAAGAAGCTGTTATACGAGGCGCTGATGCTATTAATTATTGTAACGTTTTTGGATATGTTAAAGAGGATGGAAAAATAATAGGCGTGAAATGTAATGATCTTGAAAATAATAAAAATTTTGAAATAGGAGGGACTTTAGCTGTAAATGCAACAGGAATTTGGACAGATAAATTATTGGAACTATATCCTGAAGATATCCCAAACCCTATTATACGACCTACAAAAGGTGTTCATTTGCAATATAGACGGGAACATATAAATAATAAAATGGCTAATGCATTGTACTCCATCATAGACCGAAGGATTTTTTTTGTCCTACCTCGTGATAAAGATTATACCATAATTGGAACAACTGACACAGATTATCAGGGAGATTTTGCTGATCCTTTCTGTACCAAGGAAGATGCAGATTATTTAATTAAATCTACCAAATATTTCTTCCCAAATGCAGAATTAAGTTACAATAATATACTTTCTACTTATGCGGGAATCAGACCATTAGTAATGCAAAAAGGTAAATCTGAGAGTGACGTTTCTCGAACTCATACTATCTTTTTCTCAGATGATGGACTCTTAACAATTACAGGGGGTAAGTTAACAGAATGGAGAGCCATGGCTGAAGATTTATTTAATAAAATAGAAGAAAAGAATATTTATTCTGATATTAAAAGAGAGAATCATTTTTCAAGACAGAAATTTGTGATTGGGCTTGAAAAAGAAGAATGGCTTTCATTATTGAAAAATTCAAGTGTAAGCTTAGATGAAGATATTGCGGACCATTTATATCAACAATATGGTAGGGGGGTAATAAAGATCCTTGAGATTATTAAAGAAGATGAAAGCCTTAAAGAGAGAATTATAGATGAAAATAATTTTATTAATGCAGAAATTATTTATTGTTTACGTTATGAAATGACTCCGCATTTAATTGATATGTTTTGTCGAAGAACTGAAATGTCTCTTTGGATAAGTCATAAAAAAGCATCTAAAGCTGCCAAAAATGTAGCAGATATTATGGCAAAAGAATATTCTTGGAGAGAAGATAAAATAAAAAATGAAATCCAAGTTTATTTGGATTATATTTCTAAGACTGTGTCATTTATAAAATAAAATGTAATTCTCTAATACTGTATTTGTTAATATTAAAAACTGGACTTCATTAATTTAATATATTTATTAAATAATCTTCAACATAATAATATAATAATTTCTAAATTAAGGAGTGAAAATATATGATTTTTCAATTCGATTTTACTGATAATTTTTTGGAACCATTAGCTAAATTTGCTGCTTTTATTATTTTGGTTCTTGGGCTTATTTGGATTATCTTTGCATTATATGAAGCAAAAAGAAGAGGGGGTTTCAAGAAAAGAAAAACCGAAGACTATGATCTTAAAGTTACTAAATTTTTGAAAGGATTAACTTATTTAGGATTTATTGTGGGTATTTTTGGTATCCTTTCCGGTGTAGGAGGTTTAATTCTAGATGTAAAACCAAGTGTAGCTTTTATAGGAGATGGTAGAAGTATTTTTACATCAATTTTTCTAATTGTGATTGGTGTATTCACATTTTTAAAACCTTTAAATGACTTGCCTATAGCTAGCGTGGTTGGAATTTTAGCTGCCAGCGCAGTTGCAATAGTAGTAGCCTCAGTAATTCCTGATGTGCTTGTCCAACATATTGCTATTCATTTTGATCCAAAATGGTTTTTTATAATATTATTTATCATAGTTTTTGCAGTAGTAGCAATCTTGGTGAAATTCTATATTGGAGGATTAATGACTGCATCAAAAATAATCTCGTGGCCTCCTTTTGCTTTTATTGTCGCAATTCTCTGTTTAATTCAGGGATTTTTACTATTAGTAGTTGGAATTTCCATTACAGGACTATTCTAATTCTTATAAAATAAAGTATTATTTTTTTTCTTTAAAATTTTAAAGGAAAGCAAATCGGTGAGAAGTATTTTTATTAATTTCGCCAATTATATCACTATCTAATTCATAATTACAGTTAGGACATTTTTTCTCATGAGTAATATCTATTTTTTTGAAACTATATCCTCTTCTTTCAAATAATAAATAATTGCACTTTGGGCAATATGTATTCCCTCCCTTCTCATAAGCAATATTTCCTACATAAGGAAAATAAATCCCAGCATCTTTAGCAATTTTATATGCCATATTTAAAGTTTCATAGGGTGTTCTTTTCATAGATGGCATTTTAAAATCAGGATGATAAGCAGAAAAATGAGTAGGTGTATTTTTTCCTAAATTTTCTACTATCCAATCACATAGTTTTCTAATATCTTCTTTGCTGTCGTTTAAATCTGGTATGATTAAGTTAGTGATTTCTACATGTATTCCATTGGATTTAAATATCTTGGCGGTATCTAAAACAGGTTGAACAGATGGAACCCCACAAATTCTTTTATAAAAATCATCTGACATTGCCTTAATATCAATATTAGCAGCATCAATTCCTACTTCAATCAGCTCTTTTGAAGCCTCTGGCGTTGAGTATCCATTTGTTACTAAAATTGTTTTAACATCATGCTTTTTTATAAGAGGAACAGTATCTAGAATCCATTCATGCCATATTAAAGGTTCATTATACGTATAAGCAAGTGTTTTTGCTCCACTCTTCACTACTCTCTTTTCCAATTGCTCAGGAGTCATTTCAACTAAAGATATTCCTCGTCCTTTGTATTCTTCTAAATCAAAAAACCCATTTTTTCCATTATCAGTAGGATTTGCTTGACTTATCGACCAATTCTGGCAATTCTGGCATTTAAAAGAACACCCTATCGATGCAATTGAATATGCAGTAGCACCCGGCCAAAAATTATAAAGTGGTTTCTTTTCAATAGGATCCAAGCTTCCAGAGGAAATAAGTGATCCATAAATAAGTGTGAATAATTCTCCATCAAAGTTTTTTCTCGTTCTACAGATACCTACCTTACCTGATAGGATTGTACATTCATTAGCACACACATGACACTTAACTTTCTTGTCACCAAGACTTTCCCATAACCTTGCTTTTAATTTCAATCAAATTACCTCTATTAATTAATTATTAGCATATTATGTGTCTAGATATATAATAGATAAGAAATTTTATATTTCTTATAGATTTAAATTGTAAAATTCATAAAAAAAGCAATTATTCGAAATGTCTAGAATAGAAAAAGCTGTTTCTTGTATTAGGGGAGATTTAAACTGTGCTCAATCCATATTGAGTACTTACTGCTCCAAATATGGATTAGATCGAAACACAGCTCTAAAATTAGCTACAGGTTTTGGTGGAGGAATGGGTCGACTTGGTAATACGTGTGGTGCTGTGACTGGAGCTTTTATGGCTATCGGTTTAAAATATGGTATGGGAATAACCAAGGATATAGAAGCGAAAGAAAAGACATATCAGTTTATAAGAGAATTTTCCAAGCCATTTCAAGAAAAGAACGGTTCTGTAATTTGTAGGGAATTACTCGGTTGCGATATTAACACACCTGAAGGTAAAGCGTATTACACTCAAAATCAATTATTTGAAAAAAAATGTCTCCAGTTTGTAAAGAATGCAGCAGAAATTTTGGAAGAAATATTATAGCGGGAAGAAATAAAGGAAAAAATATTTATATAATATTTTTATGACAGAGAATGAACTAAAGCTTGAAAAAAAGGAATTAATAAATTTATTAAATAAAAAGCTGGAAAATCTAAAAGATTTAGAGGAATTTGGTAAGAATTCAAATTATATTAAAGAATTAAGTGATATTGCTCTAATTCAACTACAACTGGAAAAACACAGGGACTCAGAAAAAAATTATTTAATCTGTTTAAAACATTTTGAAAAACAAAAAGACAGATTAGGCCAAGCAGCTGTTTACGGCGTACTAGGTACTTTATATTTTAAAGAGGGTGATTATCAAAGATCTACTGAATCTTATGAAAAAGCTTATAATATTTATGCAGAATTAAAACAAGTTCAAGAACAAATCACTTGTTTAATAGGAATTGGAAATAATTATATCAAATTAAATAAATTAGAGGATGCATGTGATATTTACTTAAATTGCAGTGCGATATGTTCAGATAGTAACGATATATATAATTTATTAGATTGCTTAGGAAATCTAATTCTCATTCATGAAAAAATGGAAAGGTGGGATATTATTTTTGAATTGTACAAGAAATCGTTAAAAGCGTTTAAAGAGATTAGCAATAGTAAGGGTATTATTACTTCATATTTTAACTTGGGAATACTTCAGAAGAGAAACAATCATTTTGAGCGAGCTCTTAGATATTTTAAGAAAGGGACTAACATAGCAATTGATGCAAATTTTGCTGAATTAATCATTAGAGGATTAAGTTACGTTGGTGAAACATTTTTTTATTTGGGAGATTTCAAACAAGCAAAAGATCAATATATTAAAGCGTTATATTTAGCAAATAAAATTAAAGCAGAAAATGCAAAAGTTCAATTACGCGTGCTGCTAAATTCGCTTGGCTTACAGGATAAACACATTTTAGAAGAATTAAAAAAGTATGAGAAAAGCAGAAAGTAATCTATTTATGAAAATTTTGAGAAGTCTGGTTTTCTACGCTCAAAGAATGCTCTAAATGCTTCCTGTGCTTCGGGAGACCTTTGTCTTCTTACGAATTCTGCTCCTTCTTCTGGCATTAACTTTTGTAGTAATTCCATATAATGCTTTTTAATTAATTCTTTAGTTTTTCGTAAGGCTACCGGAGGTTTTTCAGCTAAATTTTCTGCTAAAAGGGTTACCTCAGTAATCAATTTTTCTTCAGAGAAGATTTTATTTATTATCCCCATTTTTTCAGCTTCTTCAGCAGTAAACCAATCTCCAAAGAAAAACAATTCTGCTGCGCGTTGATAACCTATTAATTGAGGAAGCCGAAACGTAGAACCAAACTCCGGTACTAATCCAAGACTCACAAATGGAAACTGAAATCTGCACCCTTTTCCCACATAGACTAAATCGAAGTGTAATAACATAGTTACCCCAACACCAATAGCGTAACCATGTACAGCTGCTATTATTGGCTTCTTAGCTTTGAGAATCTCTTCTGTCCAACTTCTTCCAGGTCTAGTTCCAGATCCCCAATCAAGATCCTGAAAGTCTTTTAAGTCATTTCCTGCACAAAAACATTTTCCATTACCATAAATCAAAATAACTCTGATTTTCGGATCATTTTCAGCCTTTTCTATTCCCTCCGCAATTCCTGCATACATAATTCTCGTAAGTGCATTCCTTTTCTCTGGTCGGTTCAAAATGAGGTGAAAAACCCCTTTTTCAATTTTGAAAATTATCTGTTCACTCATATTTTTACTCCCTTTCGAGTATTTTTATAATTTAATATAAATATGGATAATTCAATATTATAAAAATTATAAAATTTTACAGAAAAAATTAACCAGTTATTTATTGATCTTATATTACTTTTTTAAACCCCAAATTATGTCTGGTTTTTCAAGATAGAATTAAAATTATAATGAATCCTGTTAATTCTAATAGTTTATTTATGATAATTTTTATAATCTTCTTTTTGAGCTTTCCTTAGAGAATTTTCTGCCCCACACTTATCACAATACTTCTGATCTGTGTGAGTAAAATTATAACATTCGTTACAAATATAAGGATAAGTCCTTTTAAACAGTTTACTATCCAATTCTTTTCACTAATTTAAGTATTTTTTATTTTGGAAGTAAAAAAATTGATCTTTTTTATTTATTTTGTTAAAATAAAATATGTGTCATAGTTTCTTGAAAAGTTCAATTTAGAAAAATAATATTCTCTTTAACAAACAATATTAAAAAATTCATTGAATTAAAATATAATACATACTAGATTACTCTTATAATGCAATGATAGAAGCAATTTCATTTGATTTGTGGAATACTTTATTTGAAAATAAATTTTATTCAGATATTCGATTAAAAATATTCACAGAATTTTTAAAAGAGAGGAAAATAAATTATACATTTGAGGATGTAAGAAATGCATTTAATTTGGGATTAAAAATATCAAATATTAATTTAGAAGATATTAATTATCGCCATATTTATACAGAAGAACGAATTTCTGAGGTGCTTAAAATTTTGGACATTAGATTAACAAATTCAGACAAAAGATTGATCACAGATGAATTTGAAAGAGCAATGTTAACAGATCCACCATCTTTAAAAACAGGTGTTAAACAAACATTAGAAGAACTATCTTCCTACTATAGAATTGGTCTCATTTCAAATACAGGAATTACTCCAGGAAGCATTATAAAAAAAGTCTTTAAAGAATATAACATTCTCAGATTTTTTCAAATATTGCTTTTTTCTGATGAAATTGGTTTCTATAAACCTTGTTCAATTTTATTTAAAACTGCGATAAAAAAATTTAATTGTAAACCTTCTAATGCAATCCATATTGGAGATATCTTAGAAACAGATGTTAAAGGAGCTAAACAATGTGATATGAAAGCGATATGGATTAATGATTCCTCCTCCCCAAAATCAGAAGAAATTAAACCCGATTATGAAATTAAGAGGATTTCTGAAGCAATTGAAATTATTAAAAGATTGAATTAAATAATTATAAATAAAGATATTCCCATTTTTAATTCAGAAATTTAAATTATAAATTAGGTTCTCTCCAGTCTATGAAAAAATGCCCATATTGCCAATCACCTGTTGAAGATAATTGGTTTTATTGTAAATCTTGTGAAAAACCCTTAATATCAAATCTACAAGATGTACTACACAGAAGTTTAAAAAATTCTTATGATGAACTAGACTTTCCTTATATTGATTTAGAAACAGAAGAAGAAGTTTATGATAATACTATTATACAAGATGAGGAAATTGACCGAATGATACAAGAAGTTGATGATAAGTTATCAAGTAAAGAATTATTAGGGGAACCTATACCTGGCTCATTATTGATAGAAAAATCAAGTCTCTATTATAAAAAAAGAGATTTTACTAATGCGTTGAAAAACCTTGAGTTAGCTCTAATAAATTTCAAAGAAGAAAATGAGATGCTTAATATAGCAATTTGTCATAATGAAATAGGTCTGATTCAGGAAGATATTGGGTTTTTTGATCAAGCAATATATCATTTTAATAGATCTCTTGAAATCCTTAAAGATCTTAATGAAACTGAAAAAGTCATTAAAATTTTAAATAATCTTGGAAATATTTATTTTGTTATCAAAGATTTAGAGCATTCTAATGAATATTACCAAGAAGCTATTAAATTATCTAAGCAAGAAAATCTATTTTATGAAGAAATAAAATCATCTAGTAATCTAATAGAGGTTCTTTATTTACTAAAAGATTATGAAAGGATTAAAAGAATTTTAGCAAGAAATGTGGAATTCTTCAAAGAACACGACGATTATTATGGTATAATTCAGTCAGATATTAAGTATGGGAAATTATTTTATCTTATTGGTGAAGATTATGATCTAGCATATGAGCATTTAAATAGCGCTTTAGAGTTGATAAGTAGAGCAAAAGAAAAAATATCTATTTATGTAAAATCTAAACTGGAATGGGAATGTTATTTTTATCTAGCAAAGTTATATATATTATGGAATAATTCGCCTAAAGCAGAAAATTTATTACTTAAAAGTCTTGAGGCTGTTCGTATATTTGAAATCGGTGATAATATTAATGAGGGTGAGATTTTAGAAAACTTAGCTGAATTATATTTAACAAAAGGAGAAATTGAAAGGGCAATTGAATATTATAATCTGTCAAGTGAGATATTTTATAAATTTGGATATGATTATAAAAACGCAGAACTAAAATTTAAAGTTGGTAAAATATTTTTAGAATTTATAGAAAATAATGTAGAAGCGATAAATCATTTTGAAGAAGCATTAAATATTTACGAGGATAAAGGATATGTTAAAGAGGCGGCTATAGTTCTCCATAAAATGGGTGATATTTACCTTAATAGAGGTTTGAAAGATTTAGCCTTGAAAAATTTCGATAATGCAAGAACTCATTATAAAGAATTACATGATGAATATAGTGTAAATTTACTAGACGAAAAAATAAAATCTATAACTAAAAACAATAATAGTTATCTTGTTTAAAAATACTATATCTTAAAACCTTATTTACATATTAGTGATTATCTTCTATCTCAAAATCTTCTACCTTATAGACCTTTTTATCATACTCTTCAAAACCAATGCCTTTAATAAAAGCATATGAAACTTTATTATCTTTATAAACTTCACATCTAATTTCTTTAATATATTTATAATTTTTCTTAAGAAAATTCCATATATTTACCCCTAAAATTGTTCCTACTCCACGCCTCTGGAATCTAGGAATAACAGCTAAAGCAGCTATTATTGCATATTCTTTATTCTCGCCTTCAAAATCTAGGAGTACAAATGCAGCATCTACGCCATATACTTTCGCTATTAAAAAAATAGTATCAGGATATTCTAAGATTTTTTGAAGATCAGTTTTACTAATTGGTCTGAATGGGGTATTACTGGTGAGCCAAGCCTTATTATATATATTTTTAAGAGTGTCGAGATCTTTTATAGTAGCTTCTCTGATTTTCGCTTGAATTATATTATGTTCGATTTTTTCTTTCAATTTGTTTTCAAATTCTTTAGTAATTTTATCAACAGGTAATCTCATTTGGTAATATATCATCCCATCTTGGTAGAGTTCTTCTGTCGCTTCATCTATTACTTCTTTTTTTTTCTTTTTAGTTTCTATAGATAGAAAAAAAGCTCTTATTTTCCTTTTTTTAATGTCTAACTTTTTTCTCCGTTCTATTTTAGAACTTGGCATGTTTAGAAGCAAAAAAACAAATATTAAGTTTATAAATTAATATATTCTTTTACATTTCTTTCAATATCATCATTTAAAAGTGTTTTTTCTCTTAATTTTGAAAGCCCCATTTGAATTCTCTTTGCAAGGTTTGGATCTTTAATTAAATTTTTTCTTTCACAAGAAAATTCAAAGTTTGACCTAATGACCATATCACTTTCAAGTTTTTCATATACCATATTTTTCAAAGCTACGAATTGATCCGAAATTTCTTCATATATCGCATTCGGGTCATTAGTAATGTATCCAGGAAATAGTACGTGCATATATTCTTTAAAATTACTTTCATCTTCAAAAAATATGGTATATATAGGTATGTAAATCCATTGTATAGGCCTAGAAAACAATTCTGATTGATTATCATTTAGAGACCATGCTTTTAACTGTTGAGATTCTTTTAAACACGTATTATGCTTTATTTGGACGATATTTTTGATTTCATTAAATAAACTTTCAATATGCTCTTTTAAAGAATACAATTCAGAGATTTGTACTTTTTTTTCACTTTCAAATTCAGTTAATAATTTTTCTCTGTCCTGTAACTTCACTTTAATAGATTCTCTATATTGTTCCAATTTTCTTTTAGCATCATCATCAATTTGCAATCCGCGTTCTTTTAATTCAAGGAATCTTTGATTTAGTAATTCCAGAGACTCTAAAAACTTCATTACTTCTTCTTTTAAATAAACAAAATGATTTTCAAAATGAGGTATAATATCTTCATAAACTCTACTTTTTAAGGAATCCCCCGATATAAAAAATTTATTTTTTTTTATCATTTCTTCAAGATGTCTTTCAGAAGTCTTAAATAGAGTTGTTACATTCTCAATTATATTCTTTTTCTCATTAACATTCCATTGATCAACCTTATCTTGTTCTAATTTTAGTTGCTGATCTACCTGAGTTGGATCTATTGTTGAAGAAGTTTTTGTAATTTGACTTGAATATCTAGAGTCAATATCTTTTAATTGAACGTTTAAATCTATAAGCCATCTTGATACTTCTTTTTCTATTAAGTCTATTTGAGTTTTCCATCTTAATGCATTACCTTTCAAAGTATTTATTATTTCTCGATACTTTTCGGATATATTTAAAGCAATTTCAGTTGTAATGGATGTATCTAATACAGTATAATCAGAAATTGGGTTATATTCAATTAAAGGAATTATCTTAATTAATGTTTGAAGAAATCCAGGATTAATTAAACCGTCGATTTGTAATGTTTGAAATTCTGATTCTTCCCCTTCTCCTATTTCTTCAGCTTCAGTGTCTTTATATGTTAATACATCTATCAATTTATTCAATTCTTCAATTTTAGTCCTATTTTCAATATTTCTAAGAATATGACCTACCATAGGTTGTCGTGGCGGATTTGATAATCTATCTTTTTTGTTAAGTAAATTTAGTCCATCTAACATTATATGTGTGCTAATTACACCTTGAATACTTAAGATTGGCCAAAGAAGCCTTGAAAAGGAAATAACTTTATGATTCTTCCCTAAATCTTTTGTTAAAAGGTAAAATGAAAGAGATAGTTCGTCATTTCCTTGAATTGTTGGGCGCCCTGTGACTTTATTGATAAAAAAAGGTAATAAATATTGGTTCCCATGGACTGTCATGAATTATCTTTTATTTTTTTCTATTTATTATATCAATTTAAATATATTAAATTTAAAGAGATTCAGTTTTAAAATTTTAATCTTTTTGAATTTGAATTCTATACAAAATCTTTGTCTAATAAATTTATGTAAATAATAAAAAGGAGTTTTACCAAAAATATGAAAAAGCGAAAGCAAATTATCGCTATTTTAGCTGTTCATAGTTATTGGCAATTACCATAAGGAGGAGAGCTAATAAGATTAATAGTGGAGGTAGTATAGCATCAACATGTGGCAATCCCGCAATATCAAGAACCCCTTGGGATATTCTGCCTATGAAATAGAGAAAGAACCCAATAGCATTCAAAGCATAAGACTTTCTTAAAACACCGAAAGTTTTCCAGGCAAGGTAAAGAAAGATAAAAGGAATAATTGCCACAAATATTGGTAAAAATACAAAATTCAAAAGAAGTCTACCAATAGGATATTCCCATCCTCCAATATTTACTGTTATTGGTTCTATAGTAATATCGTAAGTATCCAAGAAATCAGGATCAATAAAATAACCATCTGATAATGTTAAAGCAAGTATTCCAATAATTACTGGAATTGTTATAAGTCCTAATCGAATTAATAATTTAATATTATTTTTATTTCTAAACCAATCTTTAATCGATGTCCCCGATTTTTCTATTTCTGTATCAGGTGGAAAAAACAATATCCCTAAAACTCCTACAGCACAAGCAATTCCAATCCAAGTAAAAAATGTAGCCATGCGATAATTAAACATTAGGAAAGATACAACTTCAACATCATTTGTACCAGTGTATAATTCTGGAGCATAAAAATAATACACAATGAAAAATACACGTCCAATTCCTAAACATAAAAATAACACACTAAAAAATAACCAATATAGCTTTTTAGAAGTTCGAAATCTTATGAAAAGGAAATAGAAAAACAATAAAGCGAAATATCCAACAATGATGAAGTATAGACCAGATTCTATTAAATCCCATACGTTAAATTGGCTAAATGGAGTTTCTTGGAATAACATATCTCATCAATTTTTTTTTTAACTTTAAAAAAATATAATATTATTATCTTTTAGTTGTATAAAAATTTATTTCAATTTGAGTAATTCTTAAAATACAAATATTATCAATTACTTTTAAAATCTATATGAAAATCGAGAATAGCATTGAGACGTTTAATTCATTAGTAAAACGCCGAGGATTCGTGTGGGGACCTTCTCCAGAGATTTATGGAGGATTTGCTGGTTTTTATTCCTATGGTCCAGCAGGGATGGCACTTAAAAATAATATATTAGATCTATTTAGAAAGGAATGTCGTTATTTTGGGTTTGGAGAGGTTGAGTGCCCAACAATTATGCCAAGTATCGTTTGGGAAGCTTCAGGTCACTTAGAAAGATTTATCGATCCTGTAATGAGATGTATTAAATGCAATACATTGTATCGAGCAGATAAATTTCTTCAAGAAAATCTTCCTGATCTTATGATTGATGGTTTATCATTTGAGGAAATGGAGAAGTTAATTAAAAAACATGAATTAATTTGCCCTAAATGCGGAAATAATTTTCAGAAAATTGAAGAATATAATTTGATGTTGAAAACATCTGTGGGAAACAATGTTATTGCTTATCTACGCCCTGAAACAGCAACAACTACATATTTACTCTTCAATCGCTTGGATCAAGATGCGCGTAGGCAATATCCTATTAAAATTTACCAATATGGTAAAGCTTATAGAAATGAAATCTCGCCTAGACAAGGAGTTCTCCGAATGAGGTCATTTGATCAATTTGAACTTCAAATATTTATCAATAGAGAACAAGAAATGGAATATGAGGATTATGAAGAAGTAAAGAATAATGCATTACCACTTTTAGACTGGAAACTCCAAGAAAAAGGTATTAACGAGCCAAATCTTATTTCTCTTGATAAAGCTATCATAGATAAAATTCTTAAAAAACCTGCTTATGCATATTGTCTTTATGTGTCATATTATCTTACAAAAATCTTAGGTATTCCTGAAGAATTAATTCGATTTAGGCAGCATTCTATTAATGAACGAGCTCATTATGCTGATGATGCTTGGGATTTAGAAATTAAAACAATGCAATATGGATGGGTTGAGATATGTGGGATACATGATAGAACTGATTATGACTTGAAAAGACATGCGGCATATTCAAAACAAAACTTTGAAGTAAGTATGGGTGTTGATCCAAACGTAAAGGAAATCCCCCAAGTTCTTGAAATCGCGTTTGGAATCGATAGAATTATTTATACCTTACTCGAATCTACTTTTAATGTTGAAGAGGGAAGAATAATTCTAAAGATAAATCCAAATTTAGCACCAAATACCGTGGCAGTGTTTCCCCTCGTTAGAAATAAAGAAAACATAAGAAAATTAGCTTTAAAGGTGCATCGAGAATTATTGGAAAATCGTATTGGTTCCTTCTTTGATGCAACAGGTTCTATAGGAAAACGATATCGAAGGCAAGACGAACTGGGAACTCCATTTTGTATTACAATCGATTATGATTCTGTAGAAGATAATACAATAACAATTAGAGACCGTGATTCAATGGAACAAATGAGAGTAAAAATCTCAGATCTTTCTGAAATTATTAAAAAGAAACAAGCAGAATAAATTATTACATTTTTACTAAATAATATGTTTTTTGAGCTATCTTCTAAAAAAATTTTAAAGAGAAGGATTTTTTAAAAATATAATTCTAAAATAAAACTTTTGATACAACATATTAATAGTCTTATTCAAGCTAAAATGAGATTTTTTAATTTTGTAGCTCTTGGGAAAAAAAAAGGGCAAAAAAGTCAATACTTAAAGATATTACTATGTTTATTTTTCATTCTAATAATTTTTCTAAATTTTCTCTATATTGGTGATTCTTTTAACCAATTAAATGATTCTAATGACCAGTTAAATAACGAAACCGAGAATACATCTGAATTTAATCAGAATAACCCTATCCCTTCAACAAATACATCTATGCTTCAAATCCCTTTTACTAAGAATTTAGATCTGATGCGTCAATTTTTTGATGATAATTATAAATCTCGTTTAGATCTTAATATTTCCACATATTATAGATATGGTGATGGTAATGGAACCATAATAGATGATACAATTTATGCCGAAGATAATCTACTGCTCTATAAAACTTTGATGAAAACAGAAATTGACCAAACTGAAACATTTGATATATATTTAAAATTAAAATCAACTCCGTTATGGTACAAAGATGATAGTGATCAATTCAAATATGGATTTGTAAGATCAATTGATAATACCACAGGTCAAGTAAAAGATGATAATAGATATCTTTTTGATAATCTACTACCAATTTTCTTATTGATTGAAAATATTGGCGAGGATATTAAAATTGCAATGAATGGAAAAAAACCTAAGGATTCAATTGAAGAAATGTTCTTGCTTATAAATTCAACTGAGTTTTGGGATGATGTTTATAAAGGATTTTTTAACTATAATGATACTACGACTGCTAAAAAATATACAGAAAGCAATTTGTATAGTATTTTAGCGAATTTATTAATTCATCGAATTTATGAACAGTTCGATTTGGAAGATGATAACAATATAAAAGAAAGAGCTTATGAATTAGCAAATCAAACAATGGACGCCCTATTATTGGGAACACCCTACAATATGTGGGGTAGTGGAGCTTTTTATCATAATGCTGATCAAGATTGGAAAACAGATTTAGATGGACAAAAAGATTACCATTTAAGTGTTAATGCTTTAGGAATAATTACGTTATTAGAATATTGGATAGAAACAGGTATGACAAATGATTCTACTTATTACAATAAAGCAATTGAAATTTATCAAAAGCTCGATGAGAAATTATGGAATGGAACTGAATATAATTTATATCATAATATTTCCGATGCTGGATGGGCTATATACGATTATGATTTTGACCTTAAAGCAAATGCAATGATGATGAGTGCATCTTTAAAATTATTCGAGGTTACAGGTGATATTACTTATTATGAGAGAGCTATTAATGTTTCTAAATCAATTGAAAATCTTTTTTTCGATAGTATAAATGGAGCATATAACTTTTCCCAAACTGATGGTAATAAAAACTTCAATTCAAATTTAAAATTATGTGAAACATACTTAAAAGCTTCTGAAACTTATAGCAGTACGGTTATAATATCAGAATATAATATATCCAAAGAAATTCCAAATTATATATTTAATCAAGAAGTTCTGAATTTAACATCAACTTATTCATTCATAAATAGAGATTATTATTTCAATCGTTCTGATGATTCTTATGTCCCTTTCACCGTAAGTTATAATATCACAGATGCTTTCATAAATTATATTTTGAAATATCCAAATGGAACTTATTTAGATATGGTTGAGCATCAAATAACTAGTCCTTCGACTAATCATACGTTAATTTATGATATTGAGGAAACTTTACCAATAGGAGATGGTTATTCTATATATATTTGGGCGAATAAATCATATTTTGGTATGGCTCAGGTTTTAAAACGTTTCAATGTTATTTCCGGGTTAATAAATAAAACAATTGAGGGCCTAGTAAGTGTTTTATACCAAGGACCAATAGTAAATGTTTCTCTTACAGTAAATTATACACGAAAAGATAATCTTACTTTAACAGCATATTTAGAGGGGGATGATATCATAAATTACCCTTCACAAGAAATTTATTTCACTGCTTTAGAAGAGACTACACTTCTTTTCAATCTAACTGCTAAAGTGGGAGCTATTCCCGGCTCCAGTGAAATATTCTTTAAGATCAAGAAAGGAAATATACTTTATCTAAGTGTTAGAAAAGTTATAGAAATTGGTTATTCATTTGATTACAAAAATTTAGTATATGAAAGTAGAGTTGTTAGTGGAGATAATCTTTATGTTTCATTAGATTTAATTAACTATTTACCAAATGCTACTCAATCATTAAACGTGAGTTTTTCAGGGATAAAACCTGATGTAATTGAGCCTTATATTAAGGAAGAGACATTACTAGTGAACGAAATTAAAACAGTATCTTTCTTTCTTAAAACACTTGAAAATGTAAAAAATGATACGTTCGAAATTGAAATGAATATTTTACAAAATACAACAGTATATTACACTGAAATTCTCACTATAGAACTAATACCTAAATTCGAAATAATAAGTGTTTCATTTCCGAATTCAATTTCTCAAGGAGCTTCAGCTTATCTAATCATTTTAATACAATATAACAAAGAGAGTCCAGAAAATTTTTCATTATATATCAATAGTAAGCTAGTAGAGACTAATATAGACGAATTTGTTTATGGAGAAAATAGACTTGTAAAAAAAATTACACCTACCATCAATCCTTATGAATTTGGGACAAAAATATATAAAGTTGAATTAAAAGATAGCTCTGAAGGAGTTATTGCCCAATTTTATTTTGAAGTAGACTTGGAGTTATCTACTTTTAATTTAATCATCTTTTATTTACTTCCTAGCATAATACCAATTGGTATCATATTATATTTTGTAAATAAAGAAATAAAGCATAAAAAATTGACAAGATGAGAGATGTTGAAGAATAGGCAATATATAAGGTTAATTATTACTTTTTTTTTAATATTTAGCATTTTCTCGAGTGTTCTATCAATTATGACTGAAACTCCTAGTGATCTTCATAAAGAAAATTATAATATAGAAAATGAGAATTATAATACCCCAAAATTAGCTGAACCTTCTTTAAATTATTCATCCATAATTCTAAATAGATCCAAGGTATATCGTTTGTTTGAAGCAATTAATATCACGGTTAATGCATCAGGATATAAAGATGCAAATTACATATTTACGGAAATCTCTTTTACTAATGGAACTGTTAAAAATTTCACTACGGTTTCTGCTGGTAATGATATATTCTACGTTGAATATACACCAGAATATAATGCTCCCTTAGGATTACAAAATGTAAGTTTCTATATTTTTAATGAAACCAATATACTTTTAAATGCTCATACAACTTATTCTAATTTTACTATTCGTTCAAATTATATGATGAATTT
>CAYSZJ010000045.1:0-30005 GCA_964435435.1 uncultured archaeon | reverse complement strand
CTTACACTATGAATAGGATCATGGATATTTCGGCTTCGATTTATCCTCATGAACAAATGATTTATTATGCTGTAGCATTTGGATCTTTTGGAGCAATTTCAGACTTATTGATAGCTATATGGTATTTAGTAAATAGGGTACCTTTTAATCCTAAAATGGGTTTTTCGCTTTTGGTTGGAGGGGTAATAACAGGAATATTGTTAGGATTTACGACTTGCCTTCCATTTTTCCTATGATTTAGATAATTGAATAGTTTTAAAAAAAAAGAAAAAAAAATTTTATCGCTTTAAATTAGCATTAACCCAATCTATATAGCCTTTTTCTTCTAAGACTTTTGGAACCTCAGCAAAAAATTGAGATGTAATTTCTTTTACATGCTTGGCCGCTACAGGATGGAACATCATGGCAAGATCTAAACCAACTAAGCTCAAGCAAAGTGCATTGGTAATTTCCCATATAGGTCCTCTATATTGTCGTAAGCCCCATTCAGGTGCTATTTTTTCACTCATCCATGCTTCTCGTGCTCCCCACGCATTAGTGGTACCTCCACTTATAGGATATGCTAAATCTGTCTCACCTAATAATCCTGCAACACGCATGCGTTGATAGATGCTAAAACTATACTCCATTCCATAACCGAGTGTCGCGCATTTCCCAATTAGATGCATGAGTTATGCACACATTGTTGGGTCCATGACAATTCGATTACGGGGGAGTCCAAGTTCGAGAGCATCTTTATTCATTTTAATTTGGTTATTCAGATCTAAGCTTGTCCAAAGTAGGCAATTATGGTCGTGTTTTACAGCCAAAGGAATAACGTCCTCCCACGTAGCTTTATCTGCTGCTGAAAGCATTAGGACATCGCTTTCTGAGATGGCAGCTAATTCTGTGAACATTTCAACGTCTTTCTTTTTATTTCCTGAACAGCCAATAATAACTGGAACATCAACTGCTTGAAGAATGTCCTCAAAAATTTTTTTAGATTTCGAAATCGGCCAGTCTAATGTTCCTGGATCGATTCCTAAACTATGAAATGTTACGCATTCTGCACCAAACTTATCAACAGCGAATTTTGCCCATTCAGGCGGATCAGCTAGAACATCCTTATATTCTTCTTTAATGGGTTTTGGTAACATCATTTCAGAGCCCATATCGAAGATATCATAAGTTACAAGTGGTGGATGAGGATTTCTTTTTTCAAGATTTAAGAAGTTGTAAAATGGAGGGACCACTTCTCCACCAATTACAACTCTTTTTCCGTTTGATCTTACAAATTCAACAGTTTCAATTTTACCAGGAAATTCTAAATCGAGCGAAAATTTAGCAGGAGTCCATTCTGCTTTGCCAGGGACTCCTGGTAGGACCGCTTGAGCAGCAGTTTGAACGATACCTGGCAGCATTTGAAATTCAAGATATTCTGCAAATAAATCTACATCTTGAAGCTCAATTTCTTCGGTATCTTTCATAAAATCTGCTAATTTTTTACTTAATTCATCGAAGGAAATTTTTACATCACTCAGTATGTTTTAATTTTTAATGATATTGAAAAAAACATTATAAAAAATATAAAATTTGTTTATTGAAAACTATAATTATTTAAAAGTAGGGCATGTCGAATTTCGTATTTGAACTAATCCTCACAAAAGGGAGGAGATTCTTTCTTCATCAAACACAGCCTAAACAAAATTTGAGAATCTTGATAGGTCTTACATCTTCTCCAAAAGCGTAACTTCCCGTTTTCCCTACGGTAGTTGTATCATTATTCCTAATGATCGTAATGGTTCTTATTTCTTTTTAATACTAAAATGCTTATATCTATTGAAAAAATAAGAGTAAAATATAAAATTATTTGCCTGAAAATCTAACCTCTTTCTTTTTGTACTTTTTGAAAATTCTTTCCCATAACCTTAGTCATTTTTATACGAGCCCAAGGTGTTATAGGTTGGTCTCGAAATGCTAGTTGTCGCGCCCATTGTTTTCCAAATTCCCATACATCCCTAGATAATGCTTTAGCAATTTCTGGTTCTTCTTCAATTAAATTATTTTTTTCTTGAGGATCTTTAATCATATCATACAGTTCATCTTTCCCGCCTTTTTCTCCTCTATTATCAATGAATTTCCATTGTGGAGTTCTACAGCCTGCTCTTATTTGGAAAGCGCCTATAAAAATCATATCATGGATGGAATCTATTTTTGAATTTTCATCATTAATAGCAGGTATTATTGAAAGTGATTCCATACCTTTTTGCTTAGGTGTTCCTGTAATATTTAATAAAAATTCTGAAATGTCTGCAGTTGTAAGGAGTGCATCTATTTTTCGACCTTCACTAAATCCTGGACCTTTAACAATAAAGGGAATTTTCGCTAATTCATCATAAATAGGAGTTCCATATTTTCTAATTGTTCCATGTTCACCATAAGGTTCGCCATGATCACTTATAATAATAAATATTGTATCATCTGTCAGTCCGAGTTCATCTACTTTTTGTATTATTTTTCCAACCTCCAAATCAACTTCATAATTAGTTGCATGTACATGAGCTAGTAAATTCTGTAATACACCATTAGGAATAAACGATGCATTTGATGGTGGCATAGGGCAATGACCAATTGATTCATCCAATAGATCCTTAAAAGGTTCTAAAAATTTCTCTGGAGCTAACCAAGGTTCATGAGGTTCAAAATGATCTATCCATAAAAAAAATGGATTATTGTTCTTTACTTCATTTTCGATCCATTCTAAAGCCCAATTTGATATTAATTCTGCTCGTCGTACTCCTTGAGTTTGCTTTAAGTAATTTTCATTCGCAAGAGTACTTTTAAAGATAAATTGTTCAACTTTTAATGTTAAATCACCTGCTTCTCTATCAGCATCAAGGTTTTCTTCAATCCAAAAATAGTTATCCAAATTAATTGAATTTATATCTGCTCCAGGAACAGGAAAACCAACTTTTCCGTAATTTGAGTGTTTATATGTTTCAAATCCGACATTAAATTTATATATATCAATAGTCATGGCACTGTCCCCAAATAAAGCTGTATTGTAACCATTTTTTTTGATTAATCTTGGTATATGAAGATCATAAGGAGTCATTGGTTTCCAAGGGCGGTTCGTATGAGTATAAATGCCCGCTATTAATGCTGTTCTTGAAGGGACGGTTATTGGATATTCAGAATAAGCATTTATGAAATTTATCCCCTCCTTAGCTAATCCATCAATATTAGGTGTTATTGCCACTTCACATCCATTACATCCTAAATGATCGGGTCTAAGGGAATCTAACATAAAAAATATTACATTTGGACTCTTTTTTAGCATAGATATCACAGTTAGTTTAATAAAATAGATCTTCTTAAGATAATTTTAATAATTCTGTTATTTTAATAATTCAATAAAAGATTAATAGTAAATCCATATATAGATTAATATAGATTATCCCAAATACAATCTGTATAGATAATAATATAAATTGTAATATGCTTAAAGGTGATGATGACAGCCTCAAAAATAATTAGACCAAAATTTACGATCCTTCATTTGTTATATTTCATTAATTTAAGCATTATAACAAATACTGATGCTGGTTTTATTGCACCCTTAATAGTTAAAATAAAATCTACATTCCTTGTAGATTTAATTACAGTCTCAGTATATTTAACCTTATTAACGATCATTCCTGCATTATTAGTTCCTGCTTTCGGAATAGTTGCAGATAAATTTAAGCGCTCACCCATAATATTTATAATAGTTTTATGTGGGGCAATTATAAGCTCATTGATGGTTCTAGTTATAATGTTCTCTCAAAATTTCATACTTTTCGCTTTTTTTGGAATTATAGCAGGAATTATCAATTTCTCACTTGGACCAATATTATTTTCACTTATAGTTGATTATGTTCCGGCTAAAAATAGAGCAGGAGTTATAGGGTGGATGGGAATTGCAGGAACATCAGCTATTGCATTGGGATTTATTGTTTCTGGAATAATTCCTATTTCTTTATTTGGTTCAGATTTTCCTCTGTGGTTTCCATACATATTTGATGCAATTTTTGGATTTATATTTGCTGGACTTACTTTGCTATTAAAAGAACCTCCTAGAGGGATTCAAGAAGAGGGTCTTATGGATTTATATAGTAAGGGGGAAAAATATGAATATACTTTAACATTTAAAGGAACAATTAAATATATTAAAAATCCAATTAATCAACGTATAATCCTATTTGTTTCTTTTTCTACTATCTTATCTGGCATGCTTGGTACATATTTCATTACATTCCTTATAGAAAATCATGGATTTAATGAAGCAACAGCTACATTAGTTATGTTTGCAATTTTTGGTATTCAACTATTTGGACAAATATATTGGGGTAAAAAGGGTGATCAAATATACCAAACTGTAAAAAATGGACATCTTAAAATTATGATAAAAACATTAATAATGTCAATCATTTTCGTTTCATGGGTTTTCTTAATTCCTTTTAATTTCGAAACGTCTATTGGGTTTTACTTATTTCTGTTTTTTGCTATAATCCTAGCAATAGGATCTTTTTTTGGAGTAGGACCTATACCTAACACTGGAGCCGTTGTGGCTTCTGTAAATCTACCAGAAATTAGAGGTACTGCCAATTCAATCAATTTTTTATTAAAAACAATAATAAAAGCAATTATGATCTTTCTTTTTGCTGTTATCTCTGTAAATCTTTTGAAGAATAATTATGCTTTAACTTTTTTCTTTTTCACACTATTTAACATACCTGCTATTATTATTTTATTTACTATGAAAAAGATAATAATAAATTCAATAGAAAAAGTTCAAGAAGAATTGAAAGAGCGAGTATAACAGACGAAAATCTATTTATTTTTTTTTAAACATTCTTTATATAGGTGTCTTGCGTGTTCTTATAACATAGAATTTTCCACTTAATATAATATCCTTATCCTTTTTATACCCTGATCGACATCTTCCAATTGTTATAATAAAGAAAGACATGATTATTATTAGTTAGAAATTTACTCCCCAGCGTATTTCCCAGTAGCTTTTAATTTTACAATTTCTTGTTGCTCTAATTTTTTGAAATCAATTTTTCCTACTAAAGTTTTAGGTAATTGTTTACTAAACTCAATTTCTCTTGGACAACTCCATTTTAATAAATTTTTTTGACAATAGGTAATCAATTCGTTTTGTATTTCTGAGCTTTGTTTTTTGGGATTTTTTAAGACTACAAAAGCTTTCACTATTTGGACTTGTTTTTCATCGGGTACCCCGATAACACAAGCTTCAAGAACATCAGGATGTTTATAAAGAACATCTTCAACTTGAGCAGGATACACATTATAACCTGACGATTTAATCATCCTTTTAAGTCGGATTTTAAAATAGAAAAACCCATCATTGTCCATTGTTGCAATATCTCCAGTCTGAAGCCAAATTTTCCCATCATCATGTTTCTTTAAGGTTTTTGCGGTTTCTTCTGGTTTGTCTAAATATCCTAACATTACAGCAGGTCCATTAATGCATAATTCGCCTTCTTGACCTATTACGGCTTCTTTTGTGGTATTAATTTCTACCACTTTCATCATCATATCTGGAAATGGAATTCCGATGCTACCTTCTCTATATTCTCCTAATGGCATGGCACAAATTCCTGTTACTGCTTCAGTTAATCCATAACCTTCCCGGAGTTGTACATTTGATCCATTATCTCGACAAATTTCTTCGAATTTATCTTTAGTAGTGCGGGGTAATGTATCTGCACCACAAAATGCTGCCTTTAAGAAACTTAAATCTGTTTTTTGAAATTTAGGATTTCGATTTAATGCTTCGTATAAAGTAGGAACTCCAAAAATTAAAGTTGGTTTTTTAGCTTGAATCAAATCTGCTACTTGATCTGGGGTAAATGAGGGAACTAAAATACTCTTTCCACCTCCCAAAAATATTGCATTGACACAAACTCCTAATCCAAATCCATGAAAAATAGGTAATATCGCTAATGCTGAATCCTTATCTGATAAATCCATCCAAGTGGCAACCTGAGTTCCTTCAGCAATGAAATTATAATTTGATAGCATAATTCCTTTTGGAACACCAGTAGTTCCTCCTGAATACAAAATAACTGCCATTTCATCAGGTTCCATATCTGTTTCAGGAATCTCAGGATACGATTTACCCATAATATCTTTCCACCAGAAAATTTTTGGGTCTTCAGGCACTTCAACAACATCTTTAACTAGCTGGGTCAAGATTAATCCTTCTAAGTTAGTATTTTCGATAATTTGGCTGAAATTTGGATATACTCTGTCAATTGTAAGAGCAAAAGTACTATTACTCAGATTTAAGAAGAATTCAATTTGTTTAGCAGGACTTAATGGATGGATCATACTTGCTATTGCTTCAATTTTATTTATTGCATAAAAACAAATGATTCCTTGAGGAGATGTAGGCATGGCTATAGTCATTGTATCTCCTTTTTTCAATCCTAAACTAGCTAATGCTCTAGCACACTGGTCAATTTGTTCAACTAGTTGCTTATACGTTGATTCTTGTCCCATAAAATCATATGCAATTGAATCGGAAAACTTTTTGGATGTTTGGACTACTGCATTATACATTGTCGTTCGGGAATAATCAATATGCTCAAGAACATGCTTATCATAAAATTTTAGCCAAGGTTTTTTTTCATACACTCGTATTACCCTTTTGAGTTTATTATTTTTTCTATTTTGACTAGATTCTATAGAATCTATTTCTATCTTAAAATTAATGATATATTAAAAGAACTACTAGTATCTCTTAAAAGATTTATTTTATTTAATCCTTCTCTTTTTATAGAGTACTAATCCAATCAATCCTATTGAGAAAATAAGAGCAAGTATTATGAATCTTATTTGAAATCCAGGAATGATAGGAAGATAATATCTTATTAAATCCTTCTCGCAGGTTAAAGTAAAAGTGTCTGGACCACCGTCAAGTAAAATTATTTCAATATAGTATACTTTGTCTACAGGAGCGGTATAATTTATATAAGGGTTATCATCTAAACTATAAGCTACTGTTGCAGGGTGACTGAAAATCTTCTCATTCAAGGTTTTATCATTTTTCACAAATGACTGAATTGGTCGTCTATTAAAGAGAAATAGAGTAAAATTTCCACTATCTTCAGGAGTTACAGTAAATTCAATATTCTCGCTAGCATTTAAATCAAATAAAAAGAAGAGGTAATTTCCATCTTTAATATAATCAACATGTGTGAATGCTACACTATTAGTAATTGGAAACAACAGAAAAAAGAGTATACAAATTAAAAATATCTTTTTACGATTCATTAATGTATGATTAACTGATTTATTTTAAAATAGATATTATAATTAACATTTTAAAAGTTTTTATTTTTAATTTTGGGTAATAAAATAATGAAATTACTTCCTTTAGAATAATATAAACAAAAGAGTTTAGTAATAATTTTCAATTATTATTGGATATTAATATTATAGGTTAAAAGAATTAGTTGATTCAACAATGGATAAACTTTTCTTAGAAAAATTGGATTTTGTAAAATATCACGGTTTAGGAAACGATTATATTATAATTAATGATATTAAATGGAAAATTCCTGAGGAAAAAAAATCAGATTTAGCAAATAGACTATGTGAATTTCATTTCTCGATTGGAGCGGATGGTTTAATCTTTTTATGTGAATCCAAAGATGCCGATGTTAAGATGAGGATATTTAATAATAATGGATTGGAAGCTGAAATGTGCGGAAATGGAATCCGATGTTTTTCTAAATATGCTTATGAGAATGATATTGTAAAAAAGAATGAGATCAAAATAGAGACTCTTAAAGGTATTATGGTTGCTAAGCTTAATATTATCAATGGGAAAGTAAAAAGCGTTCTAATTGATATGGGGGCCCCTATTTTAAATTGTGAAAAAATACCTGTTATTTTAGATAGTTATGTAAATCAATGTGTAAATGAATCAATAGTCATCTTGGATAAAATATTTAATTTTACAGCGGTTTCTATGGGAAACCCTCATGCTGTTATTTTTGTTGACCAGCAACTAAATGATAATCAGTTAAATATGTATGGTGCTACGATAGAATCTCACGAGCGATTTCCTAACAAAACAAATGTTGAATTTGCTAAAGTTGTCTCTGAGGAGGAGATTATCGTCAGAGTATTTGAAAGAGGAGTAGGCATTACTAACTCATGTGGTACTGGGGCTTGTGCCACTGTTGTAGCGGGTTCAATTTTAGGATTATTAAAAAAAAATAAGCCAATTACAGTGCATAGTGATGGGGGTGATTTAAAAATTATTTATACGGGTAAAACAGTTCTGATGGAAGGACCTATCGAAAAAGTTTTTACGGGTATTTTAAATAGAATTGAGATTTAAAAAAATTTTAATAAAAATTAGGAAATGAATTATCCCAATTTTTTATAATAAATATTTAATATACTTATTGTAAGTTATTATGAAGAATATTGATTGGCTGAGAAATAAAGATTTAGAGTATAAGAAAAAGGTTTTATACTTTGCTGACATAAGCACATTAAATCTTGTTGAGAAATTCGGCACTCCTATTTATGTAATTAGTGAACGAATGATTAGAAAAAGATATCGTGAATTGAAAAAATTATTAGATTCCGTGTATAAGAAGAATCAAATATATTTTGCAGTTAAATCAAATTCCAATCTCTCAATTTTGAAGATATTGAATTCAGAAGGATCAAATTTCGACTGTTCCTCCACCGGAGAAATATATACATGCTTTAGTGCTGGGATTTCTCCTGATCAGATAATCTATACAGGAAATATGTTTACTAATGATGATTTTGAGTTTTCTATTGAAAATAATATTTTAATTAATTTAGATAGTATAAGTCAACTTGAAAGATTAGTTAAAATTTATGAAAAGAAGGGAAAAGAAAAAGATATCATATCATTTAGATTTAATCCTGAATTTGGCGCAGGTCACCATCCTCATACAATAACAGCAGGAAAAGAAATAAAGTTTGGTATTTTAGAGGAGCAGATTATAAAGGCATACTCAAAAGCTAAAAATCTTGGTTTCAAAAAATTTGGTATTCATCAACATATAGGTTCAGGGATTATAAATCCTAAAGATTTTGAAAAACCAACTGAAAAATTTTTATTCAGTGTAGAGAAGATTGCTCAAACATTAAATATTCAGTTTGAATTTGTAGATTTCGGGGGTGGTATCGGTATTCCTTACTACCCAGAAGAAAAACCTATAGATTTGATAGTTTACGGTGATATATTATTTACAGAATTTAAAGAACTTGTTAAGGAAGGAGATATTGGAGAACCCTTTATATTTATTGAGCCTGGACGATATATATCAGCTGAAGCAGGTATAATTTTAACACAAATTAATACAATCAAAAATAATGGATATAAGATGTTTGCTGGAATTAATGCTGGTTTCAATACATTAATTAGACCAACGATGTATGAGGCTTATCACCATATAATTCCTTGTGATGAAAAAAGTGAAGAAAAAATAAAAATATACGATATTGTTGGTCCTATTTGTGAAAGTGGTGATATTATTGGAAAGCGTAGAACCTTACAAGAGTTATCTGAAGGAGATTTTCTCGCTATACTTGATGCGGGTGCCTACGGTTTTACGATGAGCAGTAATTACAATTCAAGACCTAGACCTGCAGAGATCTTACTATCAAATGGGCAAAGTTTTAAAATACGTAAAGAAGAGTCCTATGATGATTTGATTAGGAATGATATAATCCCAGATTATTTAAAATAAACCAAATATGGTCCATCGAAACAATATACATTAAAACCTTAAATGATTATATTCTTATTGAGATAAAATTATAAAAAGTGAGAAGATTAGGGCATGGATACCCCTTAATATTCTCGATGAAGTGTTGGCATTATGAAATCGTTATTTAGTATTTAAACTAAATAGATTAATGAAAATACTGATCTGCACTGATAACCTTTATAATTTTATCTCATTTTCAGAAGCATTAGACATATTATTACAAGAAGCCGAGAGATGCAAAAATGAACTAACGTCTAATCCTAAAATTAATTTTAAATTAAAATAAAGTTACAATGAAAGAATAATTCTTTTAAATTCAATATTTTTTTATAGATTTAAAACATCTTTCATTGTAAAAATCTTATTTTCTTTTTGATTCACAATAAATTTTATTGCTCGTATTGCCCCGGATGCAAAACTATTCCTACTAAGAGCTTGATGCTTTAATTCTATTTTTTCTCCCGTTCCAGCAAATAATATGATATGTTCTCCTATAATATCTCCCGCACGAATAGCATGTACACCTATTTCGTTTTTGGCACCTACTTTCCTTTTATTAGGACCCTTAGAACGTCCAAATTTTAATGTTTCCTCTGGGTCGCAACCAAGAGTATCACAGATTATTCTAGCAATCGTCATCGCTGACCCCGATGGTGAATCTGCCTTGCGGCTATGGTGGCTTTCAATAATCTCAATATCCCAGTCCTGCAAATATTGGGTTAATATTGACGCGATTTTAAAGAGAATATTAACTCCGGTTGCCATATTTGGTGATAGTACTGCAGGAGCATTATGTTCTTCTATGAGTTTTTCAAATTTATTGAGGAAATCTTGAGACAGTGCGGTAGTTCCGATAACACACCGAATTCCGTTTTCAACACATATTAAACAATTTATTTCTGTAGCCGACGCTACAGTAAAATCAACTACTACTTGAGGTTTTGTTTTATTAATAATCTCTTCAAGTTTATTTACATCAGAAATTTTTATTTTATTAGGATCTCTTGTACCAGCGATAAAACCCAATTCTTCACCAATGTTATTGATATCGCAAGCAGCAACCACTTTAATTTCATCATCTTCTAAAGCTAATTTGCTAATTAATTTACCCATTACACCAGTAGGGCCTAAAATCAATAAATCAATCAATTTTTAATCCTCCTCAATTTATTAAAGCAGATTTAAATTCTCTAACACTTTTTTAATTTTGATTTGATTTTCTTCTAATGGAGGAGTAAGAGGTAATCTCATCCTTTTATTCATTAATCCCATAATCTCTGCTGCATATTTAACTGGTCCCGGATTTGTCTCACAAAATAAGATTTTAAATAATTCATATAGATTTAATTGGATCTTTCTTGCTTTTTTCCAATCATCTGCAAGCATGCTTTTTGTAAATTCAACCATTTTAGATGGTATGATATTTGAAGCAACACTAATAACTCCTTTTCCACCTAAAGCCATGATATGATATGTCATGCTATCATCTCCACTTAAAACTAGAAAATCATCAGGTGTTGTTTTAATAATTCTTGTTATTTGGTCTATATCTCCACTAGCGCATTTAATTCCAACAATATTATCTTTAGAATATGCTAATTTTGAAATTGTTTCAGGTTCTAAATTTCTGCCAGTCCTACTTGGAACGTTATAAAGTATTATTGGTAATGACACAGAATCAGCTATAGTGGAAAAATGATCAATTAGTGAATGTTGCACTGGTTTATTGTAATAAGGTACAACTATTAATAAACCATCAGCTCCTGTCTTTTCAGCGTATTGGGACAAAGAAATTGCCTCTTTAGTGGAATTACTTCCAGATCCAGCTAAAACAAACGGATCCATACCACTTTTTTTCGCTTCATCAACAGCAATATCCATAGCAAAATGATGTTCTTCGTGAGATAAAGTAGCACTCTCACCAGTAGTTCCCATGGTTAATAATTGACAACCATTTTTTATTTGAAATCTAATAAATTCTCTATATTTCTCTTCATCCACTGAAAGATCTTCTTTAAATGGGGTTATCATTGCGGTAATTACATTTTTAAGTTTATCAATTTTAGCCATAAGAATCTCCTTATCTAATTTTAATCTGTAGATTAAAACATAAATTAGTAAAGTTCCTATATAAGCCTTTTTAATAACCTTATAATCCTTTTAAATCAAAAATTCAATTTAATAGTATTTTAAAAATTTTAATTGTATTCATATTTAAAGAAAAAATCCATTTAAGAGAATTTAAAAAAGTTACATTTTGGAATTATACAATAAATAGTAGAATTGTATTCCAAAAAGTTAAAAGATCTAAAAATGACTATTTAATTACCATGCCAACAGATCTTTTGGATAAATTTCAAGGCGCGTTATTGGGTGTTGCAATAGGGGATACGTTAGGGCATCCATTTGAAGGAAAACTTCGTACACAAATTTATTCATATTTTGATGATTTTGGAGAATTCATAAAAAGTAATAAGAAATTATTTAGTACTTATACTGACGATTCGCAATTAACATTACACACAGCGGAAGCTTTAATTCAAGGTAATGGGTTTAATGTTGATAATTTTATCAGAGAATATGTAAATTGGTTAGATGATCCTCCAATAGGCCCCGGTTATGGCTGTATCTCGTCAATAAGAAAATTAAAATATGGAATTCCATGGCAACAAGCTGCTTCAAACTCTGGTGGCAATGGAACGGTCATGCGAATAGCACCGATTGGCTTGTTTTATTGCAAAAATTTAGAAGCATTAAAAAATGCTGCAATAAAATCAAGCATAATTACTCACTCGCATCCTGCAGCTTCAGCAGGAGCGATCGTAATCGCAAGAGCAATTGCTTTTTTAATCGACAAAAATCCAGAAGTTGGTTTTTCTATTGATGATTTTTTTAATGCTATTATTAATTCGATTTCTAATTCGCAGGAAGAAATATGGGAAGAATTTATTAAAATCTTAAATAAATTAAAATCAAATTTAGACATACCTATTGAATCAGGATTAATTAAGTTTTCTCAGGTTGGGGTTAAATCACCGTATTTTATCGAACAATTTCTAGGTCAAGCTTTTGTTCACCCTTATACAATTAGTACTGTTGTCTGCTCACTTTTTATCTTTTTAAACAGATTAACTTCATTTAAAGAATGTATTTTCGAACTTGCAACAGCTGGGGGAGATAGTGACACGGTTGGAGCAATTGGAGGAAGTTTAGCTGGTGCTTATTTTGGTTTGAAAAAAATTCCAAATGACTTGATAAAATTAGTAAAAGAAAATAAGAAAGTTTTGAAAATCACTCAAGAATTATATGATAAATTTAAAGAATGTTTTGAAGCAAACTATTCCAAATGATTAAGATAGTTTTTTAACTTAGTTTGACATAATTCACAAAATTTTGGTGGCTTTTCATCTGTGTCCCGCAAAGAATTTGAAAATTTCATAATACAAAATTTATTACAATGTTTTAAACCAAATGTATGTCCAAGCTCATGAATTGCTTCTTTTAATACTCTTAATTCAAAAAGAGCGTTATTTATAGGTCTTCTATAAAAATCTTCTCTAAGTCGCGTTATTGAAATTAATGTTGCTATAGGAAAGCTTAAAATTTTAACATTTGGGCTCATAGCTAAGCCAAATACGAAATTTAATGAACCTGAAAAAATATCTTTATCTATTATCCCTAAAGTTCGAAAATATTGCTTTTTTTGTAGGTGATATGCAATTTTATTTAAAATTGAGGTGGCATTATATTGCCTTCTTATCGAATCATAATCTGATTCTTCTAACAGAATCCCATCTTTTACAATCTCAAAAGATATATCAAATTCCGTAAATTCACTTATTAATTGGTTTTTCAATCTTAATAAAATTATTTCATCAAAATCTCCAATTTGCTGTATATATACTATTCTTTGCATTTTGAAACATAAAAAAATAGGGTGATGTCAAATAAGAATATCAATTTTAATTTATAAATAAAAAATAAAAACCTCAATGATTAACGGTAAAACTTTTTTAGAATATTAATTTTTATTATCTATACCAGCATATAAATAAGATTACTTATTTAATTTTTAGTTTATCTTAATATTAAGAAAGGAATTGAATAAGATCTTTAAAAAGAAAAACCCGTTTCCAAAAGGGAGGGTGGTCTAGCCTGGTATGATACTGTAGAACTTTTCTCTACGGCTTAAATCTTGGTTTGGGACCAAGGGGTCGGGGGTTCAAATCCCCCCTCTCCCATTTTTTATTTTAAATTTTATTTGTTATAAGAAAATTATTTATTACTCTATCAAATCTTCTATTTCTATTGAATTCTCGTTATTAAAATAAACTTCCGGAATTGACTCTTGAATTGATGTAAATAAGTCTAAGATAATTGCTGGATTTTCAGAGGTAATTATATAATAATTTAGAAGTTTACTTAATTTAGATATTTTGATGTCATCTTGAAATATCTGGAAAAATTGTCTAATATCATCATTAAAGTCAGAATGTTTTTGTATCCAAGCAACAATTCTCTTTTTTTTTGATGATTTATTAGGTTTAATTTTTAATATTAATTTCATTAATAACTCTCCTAAATTGATTTTAGTATTTAACATAATTATTAGACTATATATTTAAACAAGGAGAAATTTGGAGAAAAAAGATAATACTTTTTAAGAAAAACGTACGTTCTGAGTAATAATGCAAAATGCTTTGAGTAATAATACAAAAAATATTTTTTTTTACAGAAAAATATGATAAAAATATCAGGTCTTTCAAAATCTTTTGGGAGTTTCAAGGCTGTAGAGAATCTCGATATTAATATTCAAAGAGGTGAGATATATGGCCTCATTGGACCCAATGGTTCAGGAAAAACGACAACTATCTTAGTACTATTAGATATATTAGACGCAGATCTGGGAGCTAAAATAACTATTGATGGAAAAAAAATCCCCAAAAGGATTAATGAAGTCTATCATAAAATCGGTTATATGCCCCAAGAGCTCTCTCTATATTTAGATCTAACGGTTGAGCAAAATCTAAAATTTTTTGGAAACCTATATAAAATTCCCAAACATGTTATTTATTCTCATATCCAAGAAGTCCTTGAATTGATTGACCTCACAGAATATAAAAAAAGGTTAATCTCCAAATGTTCAGGAGGGATGCAGAGACGATGTTCCCTTGCGGTTGCATTACTACATAAACCAGAAATTCTAATTTTAGATGAACCTACTGTAGGGATTGACCCTGAACTTAGAATCGAATTCTGGGATTATTTTAAGAAAATTTCAAAAGAAAAAGGAGTTACAATTCTCATTACAACTCATTATTTGGCAGAGTCAATTAACTGTGATCGAATTGGTTTGATGAATAAGAAGATATTAATCTCTGGAACACCCTTAGAGTTAATGGAAAATGTCAGAAGACTCAAAAATCTTGAAAGATTACCAGATATGGAGGAGGTTTTTATCCATTACACTTATCAGGAAAAGAGGGAAGAAGAGTTAGGAGGGATAGGAAAATGAGCATTAGTCTGAGGAGGATTATGTCAATTACACGAAAGAATCTCCAGGCATTATTACATGATAAAAGGTCAATAGGATTACTCATTATGATGCCTATCGTTATGATGTTTCTTTTTGGATATGCTTTTGGACAACCTGTTAGACATGTACCAATCAGGATTGTTAATTTTGATGAAGGTGGGGAGGGTATACCTTATGTGGGGATAAATGACACTAAATTCTCTGAAATATTCATAAAATTCCTTGAGGAAGACGATAGAGTGGATGTCAAATTATTGGATTTAAACACATTTAGTCTTTCAGAAGAGATTCCACAAATCTATGGAGGAAACGATTATTACGCACTAATCGTAATTCCTATAAACTTTACGGAGGATATGGTGAATATTTCAAATTATATCCAAATTTCGACATATATAGATGGAAGTGATCCACAGACGATAAGCTCCGTAATAGGAGCAATCTCAGAAGCTATTGGAACGGTGATAAATGAGATATCAGGAGGAGAATCTCATTTAGAATTAAACCTCATCTATATTGCGGGGGATCCAAATATAAGACCAATTGATTCTCTTGGACCAGGAATTCTCAGTTTTGCACTCTTTTTATTCATGATTTTAACGGTTACCGGGGGTCTTACTAAAGAAAGATTGACAGGAACTTTGTATAGAGTTAAGGTGACATCCACTTCCAAATCAGAAATAATGATAGGGTATTTATTGGGAAACTCGTTAATAGCATTAGTCCAAAGTGCACTATTGCTAGTAATTTCAGTACTTTTCTTCCAAATCCGTATTGTTGGTAATATTCTATTACTATTTTTTATCCTCTTTATCTACGCAATGTCATGTGTTGGACTAGGTATTTTTGCTTCTACTTTTGCCCGAACGGAGCTGCAAGCATTTCAATTCATCCCATTACTCTTAATTCCTTCAATGTTTTTCTCAGGATTTATTTTTCCTATAAATTCATTTCCAGAAGTATTTCAATATGTTTCATATTTTATTCCCATGACATATTCGATAAGGATTAGCAGAGCAATCATGATTAATGGCTTTGGTTTAGATATGTTTTTCATGGATTTTCTAATCATGTCACTATTGACCTTATTATTTTTGGTACTTGCTGTTGTAGTTTTTAAGATGAAAAAATAAATTAGGAAGTTATATTAACTGTAAATTCTTACTATAGGAAAATTCATTTAAAAAGAGAGACAAAGACGTCATATTCTTAAGATAAATATGCTAACTTAATAATCTTATCCAGAATTAAGATCTAAATTACCAAATCTTTTATTATATATATCTATCTAACTTCAAATTAGAGGGATTCATTTGGATACATAAAAGAGTCAAATTGCAATTAATCATTTATATTAATATTTTTAAGATAGTCTTTAAAGAGGTTTTCTTTGCACCAATGATTGGTGGTTCTTTTTTTTTCTTAGAGATCAATTAATATAAGGAGAACCAATTAAAGTCAAGATTAAACTTAAATTTATTTATTTAAGAATTTATTTAATTCTTTTACTATTTTATCTGTTTTCTTATCCTTTATCCAATACCTAATTTTAGAGGACCTTAGAAATTCTTGGATTTTTTCATTTAATTCATTTAATTTTATTTTATCTTCTTTAGATAATTGAGGTACCTTTTCTTCAATTTTCTTTTTTACTTTTTTAATCTCTTCTTCTATGAGTGGAATTTTAATTTGTTCTTTTTCATAAATTAATCTTTTTCTTAAGATTTCTTTAATATTTTTTATCCATCCTTTAATCCAAGGATAATTACCAAGTTTTTTAGGGTCATTAATTTCAATTTCTTTTCTTTTAACAATTATTAAATCATCTGGACAAGAGTTTTCACAGGCTCCGCAGTAAAAGCACTCATCTTCTTTACATGCTATTTTTCCAAATTTTTTAACATCTTCCGCACTCTCTGGGATAAAAAAAGATTCTGTAGGGCAGATATAGACACAAGCTTTACAACCTTGAGGATCACATTTATGAAGCATATTCTTTTTTATAATTACTTCTCCCTTTATAGGGGATTCAATATGAAAACATTGGGTAGGGCATTCTTTTTGAATTCTAAAATATGCTTTCACTTGGTTTCTCTCTTTAACAGTTAAACAAAGTTGACAAACTTCGTTTTTAGGATCCTCGATACATTTATTAAGATCAATTCTATAAAATTTACCAATTGAAGGGTATTCATCTAAATCAATTTGTTCTTCTGGTTTGATATTCTCATGAAATGCGTCATTAGGGCAGACAACAGCACATAACATACAATAACAACATTTTTCAAATTCAATCAATATTTTTGGATTGCTTTCTTCTAGTATTTTTTGGGCGATTTCAGGAATTGGTCCAAGCTCAATTGCTTCAGTTGGGCATATTAATTTACATAATGAACATCCTATGCATTTTTCTATATCATAGACAAGCTTTTTATCTACATTTTGAAATTTCCATTTAAGTATTAACTGTTCTGGTGTGATTTCTATATCTTTTTCGATTTGTTCTTTTTCTTCTTCTTGAACAATATTATCTGGTGATGAGTTTGAGATTTTTTATCAGCCACCTTATAATTAATTGTGTTAAAAGTTATTTTAAGACTTAAAAAAATGCCCATCGAAAATGATTTTCTCTAATTTTGTAAATATCTAATTTAAAAAAAACTTTCTATTAATAATTCAAAATATATAACTAAGACAAGAAAATCCTTATAGGCCAAATTACATACAGTTTTGTAAATACATAAGCATAAATATGAGTTTTTCTGGTGATGATTTGCAGAATTGTATAAATTTAGATTAAAAATAAGAATATATTCAAATCAAGGATAAAATATTAGTAATTTATTCTTGGGGCATTGTATGAATTACTAATGCTGGAGGCGTTCTACAATAACAAAGGTTTTTATTGCTGAGGATGACAGAGATCTTCAAAGATTGTATGAAATAATTTTAAGGATGTCTGGATTTCAAGTAATAGGCATTGCAAATAACGGGAATGAAGCAATAGATATATTCAAATCTTTTTCTGAAAAACCAGACATCATAATATTAGATTATAGAATGCCAATCAAAAATGGTATCGATGCCTTAAAAGAAATTTTAGAACTTGACAGTAATTCAAAAGTCATATTTGCAAGTGCGGATAGAACAGTTAAAGAAAAAGTATATCTTTATGGAACAATAAGATTTTTGGATAAACCCTTTACTCATAATAAAATAATAACCATTCTTTATGAATGCGTAAATATTTCAAAATCTTTAAATGTTTAAAAATTCAAAATTTACATTCCTATTAGGATAAAATCTTCTATAATTATAAGAGTGTGTCTAAATATTACTTTTATATATTACTTTTGGGATTATTCATGAATAATAATCATAACTTTCATTATCAAAATCATATATATATTCGATTGGAATCCCTTCAGGTTGAAGATCGGGAGGAGCATAGATTAAATGTAAATTTGGAAAATAAGTACTAATCCCATTCTTGGCTAGCGTTATTGTAGGATGATCAGCTTCCTTGAAAATCTCTTCACTAATTTTAAGGGTTATAGCTCTGCATTGTTGTTCATCCATAACGCCTAAAGAATGAATATATTCATGTAATAGGATGTGATATGTATATGCCCACACAATTTCGAATGGTTGTTCTTTAAGTATTATTTCTAAAGGGGTTTTATTCATAACAATATCTGTACCAGGATGGAAATGCATACCCCCTATAAATCCCCCTCTATACATGCCCATTTCAACAATTCCTAAACTTAAACCTGCTCGATGTCGGCCATATACTTTCTTTACGTCTTTTTTTACTTTTTCAAATATCATTGGCATTTCATTTTTTAATTCTTGAAGATTCATTATAAGCCCTTTAACAGTGTAAATTTATAATATTAAAATTAAAATAAGAGCATTTAAATTTCAAAAAACCAATCATCTTCATCTTCTCGTAAGAAATCCATTAAATTAGATAAGTCTCGTAATAAATGCCGTATAGAAACTTTATGTTGATCACGTCTAATAGGCCCCATTTCTGAGAAGAACATATCATCAAGTAATTTATCGATATTTATTCTTTTAAAATATTTTACAGGATCGTAGAAAAGAGTATAAAAAATTTCTTTTTCTAAATTTGGTTGTTCTTTTGTACTAAGAGCATCTTCATATTGTTCTGTCATCAAATTTTTTAATTCTATAATGAAACATTCCTTATTTTGTATTAATTCATTTCTTTCTTCCTCTAAATTCCTGAGGTTTTGTTCTATTATTTTTATTTTTTCACCTAAAAACCTGAATTTCTTATTTGCGTTCCTAAGTTTTTGATAGTCCAAATCAAAACCTGTATTCTTAAACTTCAAATTTTCTCGAATTTTATCAACCTTAGTAACATTATAATTTATATTGTAATAATCTGGAGTGATATCAATTCTTAAAGAAAGATTACTCTTAAGATGATATTTAATATTTCTTGGATCATCACCGAAACTTTCAATTATTTCAGAATCAGAAAGCATTTTGAGTTGACTGTGAATAGCTTGTCTTGAAATCTTTTTGCCAAATGAAGCTGCTAATTCAGAAGCACCCAGAGGAACCTTCGCTAATTTTGATAAAATAATTCTTCTTGTGGGATTTCCTAATATTTCAAGCAAATTATCTAAACTAAGAAATACATTCCTTCCTTCTTGTCCTTCTAATTCCAATATAATCATTCCTTTTTTATCTATTATTTTATTTATTTTTATACAATAAAAGCCCTCTAACGGTATAATTCTTCTGAAGGTTCTTTAGAATATCTTTCATGTGATATCTTAGCTTTATCAGCTGATTTTAAAATTTTTTCAATTGCCTCCTCGAACTCAGTTTTGGAAATTTTTACAACTTTAACGGAGTCAGCATTCTGAGTATCGATGTTTGGATCATTAACAGCTTTACGAATTGTTAAAAGAGTAGCTTCTTCACAGATTGCCTGGATATCTGCACCAGTATATCCTTCTAGATCTTGAGCCATTTGAACTATATTTACATCTTTAGTTATTGGTTTATTTTCTAAATGAATTTTAAATATTTCTTTACGTGCATCTTTATCTGGCATAGGAATTTCAATATGCCTGCCAAATCTACCAGAACGTAGTAAAGCAGGATCAAGCATATCTGATCTATTTGTAGCAGCGAGTAAAATAACATCTTTTAATCCTTCTAATCCATCCATTTCTGTCAATAATTGTGACACAACTTGTTCCGTTACTTGAGAACTGGCAAATCTACCTCTCATTCCTGCTATCGCATCAATCTCATCAAAGAAAATGATACAAGGGGCTGCAGCTCTAGCTTTTCGAAATGTTTCTCTTACTGCTTTTTCACTTTCACCAACCCATTTTGATAGGAATTCGGGTCCTTTAACTGATATAAAATTAATCTCACTTTCATGAGCTAAAGCTTTTGCTAGTAAAGTCTTTCCTGTTCCAGGGGGACCAAAAAGTAAGATCCCATTTGGAGGTTTCGAGTTTAAATGGTTAAACAATTGAGGAAATTTTAATGGCCATTCAATAATTTCTTGCAATTGCAGTTTAGCCTCTTCTAAACCACCAATATCATCCCAAGTCTCAGTGGGTTGACTAATTAATACTTCTCTTAATGCTGAAGGTTCAATGCTATTTAAGGCTGTTTCAAAATTTTTCATTATAATTTGAAGATCCCCTAATACTTCTGGAGGAATAGGTTTGTCTAAATTTATTTTTGGTAAAATTTCTCTTATTGCTAACATTGCGGATTCTTTTGCTAATGCTTCAACATCTGCTCCTACAAATCCATGAGTTTTTTCAGCCATTAACCGAAGATTTACATCACTATGCAAAGGCATTCCGCGGGTATGAATTAATAATATTTCATACCTTCCATCTGTGTCTGGAACACCTAATTCAATTTCACGATCAAATCTTCCAGGCCTTCTCAGTGCAGGATCAATATCATTAACTCTATTTGTGGCACCAATGACAATAATTTCACCTCTACTTTCTAACCCATCTAATAAAGAAAGTAATTGAGCCACAACCCTTCTTTCTACTTCACCAGTGACTTCACCTCTTTTCGGTGCGATTGAATCCAATTCATCAATAAAAATTATTGAAGGAGCCATCTCTTTAGCTTCTTCAAATACTTTTCTAAGATTTTCTTCACTTTGACCATAAAATTTGCTCATAATCTCCGGTCCACTAATTGTTATGAAATGAGCTTCAGTTTCATATGCAACTGCTCTTGCAAGTAGTGTTTTTCCTGTACCAGGAGGACCATGAAGTAAAACACCTTTAGGTGGTTCAATTCCTATTCTTTTAAACAATTCAGGATGTCTAATTGGTAATTCGATCATTTCACGGATTTTTTGGATTTCTTCTTCCAATCCACCAATATCTTCATAAGTAACTCTCCTTGCCTCCAATTCTATAAGTTCTTTATGAGTTTTTTCTGAAATCGTAATTTTGGTATCTAAATAAATCCTAACAGCAGCTGCCTTAGGAGAATAATCTATTACGATAAAATCAATCCTACGACCCATCGCATTAAAACTTAATATATCTTCTTTAGTAATAACACGATTCTCTAACATTCTAACTAATTGGTCCGATCTTCTTAATATAACTGATTCTTCTACTCCAGCAAAAGTAATTCTATCAGCTAAACTTGCCTCAATTTTTCTTATTTCTACAATATCATCTAAAGAAGCACCTAAATTCCTCCTTAATGATGAATCTATCCTAATTGTATTAGTTCCTGTATCCTCTATTTTTCCAGGATATAATAACGCAGCGGTTTTCTTTCCGACTACCGGATGAATAATTTCAATAACATCGCCTGTTCTAAGATTCATCTCCTCGATCACATTAGGATCAATCCTAATTCTACCTCTTCCAGCATCGCCTTTATACGCGTCTTTTATTTTTACTTTTCTTCCATCTCCCCTATATTCTCTAGTTATACCACTCATATGTAGTTATCAACCTTCTATTAATTATAATAATTATATATGTTTGCTGAGTTTTATATTTGCTATACCATTATTTACTTCAAGTTGAAAATCCTTTTTTGAAGATTTAAAAGGTAAGGGTATGTTTTTCATATATTTACGGTTTCTATTTTCAGCATTAAAAATAAGCTCGCTTCCTTTATCATTAAAACTTACATTAACGTTATCTTTATCCATTCCAGGAATTTCAAGTATAATCTCTAAAGAATTATTAGAATCAATTATTTCTGTATCTGGTTCTAAGAGATCAATGTTTTTATGTTGTTCATGGAACTCTAATGAAAGCTCACCAGCATCAATTTCTTTCTTATTTTTTATATCAAGTAAATCCTTTAATTTTGGATATTTACTTATATCAATATTCTTTAAATAATCTTGAAGTTTGTTATTATCTATATTTCCTTCTATTTTTATCTCAGGTTTATCCATTCCTGTTTCATAATGAAATGAAATCTTAAATCCTTTAATTTTTTTATCATCAAATATTTTTCCTTTATATATATCAGATTCAGGCAAAAATAGAAAATCCATATCAAATATATTTGATTCTATCTTAAAATATTTTTTAATATCATCAATAAAATCATCAAAATCATCTCTCATCATTAACACCTTAATATTGAGGAATGTCAATTATTTCTTGTCAATTACAATTTACATATGCAAATTGATCTATAAAAACTTATCGATTTTAAAAATAAGGCAGTTAAGTATAATAAAAATGAGGTTACTAAGAGCTATAATATTTTTTTAATAAATAATCTATTTTGTTTTCATCTAAGTCAAATAATTGAAAAAATAAAGTATCTAACGTCATTTGTATTATGCCTTTATTATGGTTTTCTGCTGCTTTAATAAGTCTTGATTGGAATTGATCATTTTCTAGTGAAGAAAAGTATCTCAAACGAAGTAATTTTTTAATAGTGCTTTCCACGTAATTATTTTGATTAGAAAATTGACTTTTCATTAGACAAGAGGTAAGTACTTTTATAAATTCTATAATATTTTTTTTCTCTTCAGAGCTGAAATTTTTAATATGTGGTATAGGTAAACCATGTTCTAATTTGGTTTTATTTCTTTTTATCGAAATATTTTTAGCATTATATAAAAAATGCACAAGTTTAGAATTTAGATATGCTAGAATAAGCAAGTAATCAATCTTATTATCTGGAAATTTTGGCCAAAGAAAATAAGTATCTGATGTAGCATAATACTGGGCATTAGTATAACCAAAAATATTTTGATTTGAAATAAATTTAAAGAATATTTTTTGGCTATTGTCATAGAGAGGCTCGAGATCAACTAAATTTTCTTTAGTAGATTTCTCAAAGCTCCGAATAACTGATCCTCTTCTGGGAAAATAAAAATCTTCAGGATTTTCTTTTGCATTGATTAATATCTTCCTCAGTTCTGTTTCAAACTGTTTTAAATATTTAATAAGAGTTGGGTATTTCTTTTCATATAACTGAATTCGTATATTTGAAGATTTAGTCTTAAATTCATTTTTATTAAAATAAATTATATATCCTATATAATCTTCGTTTGAATATCCATATGGCTTAATTGATTTGCTTTTATATAACTTTTTAAGCCTCATTTTTTCGATTTCAGTCAATTTCATGAATTTTCCATTAACTTGAATATAAAAATCGTTATTTTCAACCTTTACCTGTTTTCCCTTTTTTAAAACAAATATATAGTCATTTATCAGAATAATACCATTACGTATAATGAAGTAGTCTTTTACTAGAGAAAGTTTACCATCGATTTTACAAAGATCCTCAATTTTTTCTACTATAAGTTTAATTTCGTTGGAATACATTAAATTCCAGCTTTGATCTTGTTTAAGTTCATTATTAGTTATTGCTGATCTGTATCTTCTAATAAAACTAGAATCATTTTTATGAGGTAATTCCTTAAAGATTTTCTTATTAAATGATTCATTAGTTTGATTAGTCAACTTATCTCTTAATAATTGGATAACTTTGATTTCTTTGTTTCTCATTTGACTTTTTTCTTCTTCCGTTTTTTTCTGTAACACAAAAATACAATTGTGCTGCCCTTTTGCTCCTTCAAATAATCTTAAATGTGATAGATCAGTATATTCAAGTAAATAGCATTCATTTAAAATGTGCGGTTTCAATAATTTTATTCCTGTCTTTTTAGATTTTGTAATCCAATAATTAGTAGTGATGAATGAAAGAATTCCACCAGGATTTAGTTTTTCTATACCTAAATGAATAAAAAAGTAAAATAAATCCATATTTCCTACAAAAAATTTAGCGCATATAGGATATTTCTTAATATAATCCTGAAATATTTCAGCATTATAATTCTGGCCTAAATATGGGGGATTTCCAATAATTATGTCAAATTTTTCATTTATATCAGAACCTAGAAAATTATCAAATCTAAATTCAACAGATGGAAAAGAATTCACGAGGATCTCATTTAAACTTGTATCCATCTCGTAAGCAATAATATTTGAAAAATTATTTTGTAATAGAAACTTTAAAAAAATACCTTTTCCTACAGATGGTTCCAATACTTTTAATTTTTGAATATCTAAACTATAGTTTTCTATAATTTTGAAAACATTCTTAACCATATATTCTGCGACATAATCTGGAGTAAAAATCTGTCCAATATTGCTAATTTTACTAATGTTTTTCTTTTTTAAAACCATCTGATATTAATATTGATTTAGAAATCTATAAAATTGATGGTCTTAAAATTTTTATGAAAAGCTAATTATTTTAAAAAATGAATAATATGAATCAGAAAGCTTCAGGAATTAATAATACGAAATTATTTCGTTTAATATGATCAAATTTTACTTTATCTTACATCCAGATCTTTCCATTATAGAGATCTTTTTGTTTCTTCACAAAAGATAATCCTAATCCTATGCTATTATTAGTGGATTTCTCTCTATACTTTTTCTAATTATGATGGTGTTCATGATGGTCCATTTTAATATTTACCGGTCTTAAGTTGCCAAGTGCCCATCCTGTTACTTCATTAAGAGATGGATGGATAACCATAGAGTGGTATATTGGCATGAATGATCCTGCCTCAGGACAAGCTCTTGTTAGTTTTGTAATATCGCTTTCACCAGAAACTTCAGGTAAGGTACATGTAAAGCCGGAATTCATTATATAAACAAATGGTTGGACTAATATCGCAGCATTAGGACCAATTACATGCGCACCCAGTATTCTATATGATTTGTCAACAATCATCTTGAAAAATCCATTATCTTCATCACCCTCTTCATAACCCATCGCAAATCCCTTTGCAACTGAGGAGTAATATTTCTTTGCAACATAAATTTCATAACCCTTGCCAATAGCTTCTGCTTCAGTTAAGCCCACATGTCCAATTTGAGGATATGTAAAAATTGCCCATGGAATAGAAGAATAATCTACCGATCTACGATTTTCTTCAGGGCCAAATATATTATTGACACAAATTTCTGACTCATAATTTGCTTTATGGCGAAATTGATAAAGTCCATTCGCATCACCAATACACCAGATATTTGTTTTAGCTGTTTCTAAATATTCATTTGTTTTTATCCAACCTTTTTCATTCATTTCAACACCCGTTTTTTCAACTTTTAACAAATCAGCATTTGAACGTCGACCAGCCGCTAAAAGTATTTCTTCAGAAGTAATCTCGATTTTTTTTCCATTTTTCATATTTTGGGCAATAACTACTTTCATGTTCTTTTTCTGTTTCACTTTAATTGCTCTATAATTAACATAAACATTCATGTATTTCTTGAAATTCTTTTCTAAAAGCTCACTAATCTCAGGTTCTTCTGTGGCTACTAAGCGAGGAAGCATCTCTATGATTGTTACTTCTGTCCCCAATGCTGAAAAGATATGAGCAAATTCTGCTGCGATTACACCTCCTCCGATAATTATTAGACTTTTCCAGGGTTTTTTAGGAAATTTCTCTCCAAAAAAGCTTTTATTAGTAATATATCCAGTTTCTTCTAAACCTTCAATAGGAGGAATTAAGGAACGCGCCCCTGAAGCTATAACAAATCTTTCTCCTTTAAATCTTCCAATGACCTTACTTCTATCAATGGATTTTACTTCCATTTCATATTCTCCGACAAATTCTCCAATACCTCGATATAATGTAAGATTAGGTATCTGAGATAATCCTTCCTCAATTTGTTTACTCTCATCAATCTGTGACCACATTCTTTTTGATATTAAATCCCAATCAATTTTCTCAATGTTAAATTGGATTCCTATCTTGCTTGAATGTTGCGCTTCTCGAATTAAATCAGCAGGATGTACTAAAACTTTTGAAGGGATACATCCTCGAGTTAGGCAAGTTGCACCAAGCTTTGTATCTTCAATTAAAACACACTTAACACCCATTTGAAGACCTACATTCAGAACATTTAATCCAGCTCCACTTCCTATTACAACTAAGTCATAAGATTCCATAATTTCATTTTTGTCTATATCCCTTTTAAAGTTTATATTAATATTTTAAATGAAACTAAGTTCATTAAATAGAAGTCGTTCAATATGAACTTAGAATAAATCGATTAAAAAGCGTAATTTAACAAGAGAAAAATAAACCTTACATAGCTTCTTGGAGTAATAATACAAAATTACTACCTTGTTTATAATCTCCTTTGACTCTATCATCAACCCAAATCTTACCTTGGTAGCTATCGATTATTTTCTTTACTAGTGATAATCCTAAACCCATGCCCTCACTACTTTGACTCTTCCTCGTTCCTTTCTCAAAAATACTTTTTTTACGATAATCAGAAATACCAATCCCATTATCATTGAATTCCATTTTAATATAAATCTTATTTTTAAGAAGATCTTTTTTAATATCTATACTTATTTCAATTTTTGATTTATTATTATGTCTTACAGCATTTATCAATATGTTTTCAAACACATCTCGTAAAAAATTGTTTGCGAGAACATAAAATTTTTTTTCTGAAGCATTTATGCTAATATCTATAGTTCTCGCTTGAAAACTACTCTTGAGAAATTCAATTGCTTTATTTAACATCCGAAAAGCTTCAATTTTTTCAATTTTAACTTTAGATTCATCGATTTTATTTATTTTTCTGACGTTTGTAATTAATTTTCTTCCTCTCTGAACTTGTTCACTTATAATTTCATATAATTCTTTTAACGTATGTAGCTTTTCAGGATTATTTATATAAAGAGAACTGAGTTCAGCTGAAGATTGGATATTTTGGAGTATGTTGTTTATGTCATGAGCAAAAATATCCCTATAGAGGTTCGCTTGATAATACGCTTTTCGATATTTTTCTTCAGATTTCTTTAGTAATTTTTCGGATTCAAATTTCTGAATAATGATTCCCATTTGCTTGCCGATTGCCATCAATAATTCTGATTCATTTTGAGAGAGCCCTTGATGAACAGGAGACCCTACGTTTAGACTTCCTACATATTTGTCCTTTGAACGAAGTGGAACGATTATAGCAGAATATACTCCTAATTCTTTTGACTCTGCCATGAATTCAGAAAAATCTTCGATATATAATAACTTATTCTTATCAAAGATTTTTTTAAAAAGACCTTTTGATATGTTGACATCTTCTACTGCAGCTATAAAGTCAGGATGGACATTTTTATGAAGCACTAGAAGGTTATGTTGAGTCTCATGATCATAAAGATAAATTCCTCCTCTATCGAAGTCTACAAAGTCTAAAACTTGATCATAAGATTTTTCTAAGAACTCTTGAAGACTTGGGGATTCATTACCCCATGTGATTATCCTATTTAAAGCTGATAACTCTTCGCTTCGTTCTTTTACCTTTTGTTCAGCAGTTTTTTTCTCAGTAATATCTAGAGCAGATTCCACTACTCCAATAATTTTATTATATTTATCCCTAACAGGATAACCTGCCACATACCATACTCTCCCATCTGGAGTTGTCATTTCATTAAATTCTGGTTTATTAGATTTTAATGATTTTACCACAGGGCAACCGTCACAAGATTCTTCTCGATTATTCCAAACTTGATAACATTTACGTCCAATTAACTGTTCTGGTGAAGAATTTACAGAATCGGCTGCTGCTTTATTAACCCAGATAATAGTGTTATCTTTAGTTTGATACACAATATGCTCTAATAGTCTTTCAAAGATTGCAGATTTTCCAATTTCAAGTTTATGTAATTCATCTTGTAACTTCCTACGATTTATAAATTCTCCTGCTTCAAAAAGTTCTGATTGTCTATCAAAAATAGCAACTATTTTTTCTGAAGGTAATCGATAAAGATACATTTCTGTCCATCCATCAACTCTATTATCAGAATAAAATTTAGATGGAAAGTGTACAGGTTTGCCCGTTTTCCAAACTCTTCTTAAAGCATCAATAAACCCAAATTCTTCTATATTTGGGAATAATTCAGTAAGATTTTTCCCTATAATTTTATTTCTTGTGATTTCACATATATTTAAACCTGCTTTATTCATTTCTTTTACTATAAAAGTATTACCTTTATCAATTGTCTCGCAAATAGCTACACCGCTACTGATATTTTCAAAAAGTTCTTTGAATATTTTTTCAAATTCATAAAGTTCTGATTCTATCAATTATACTCACAATTCAAGCATGAATTTTTGATAAAAAATCATTTTATAATTTTTTTATAAAATTTTTCAATTTTTGATCAAATTCAACAATCTTGTTAAATTACATAAATAGACGACTAATTATATTTAAACTTATTTACATCAATATTCATTTTTTAGTGTTATATTTAATCTTGTAAAATGATGTTCTCATCTAAGTCCTAAATAGAAAAATAGAAAATCTAGTACCTTTTAATTTATTATTTAAAATTGTGAAATCAAGTAAAATACTTAAATAAAGAATGTCGTTTAACTCCTTGAGGGTTCATATTAGACTTTATTTAACTACTAATTCTTAATTTAAATTAAAGATTTTAAATCCCTTATATTTTTAAACAATAAAAAAGAGTAAAATAAAAAAAAATATAAAAGAATTAAAGCATTGATGGTAAAATCTTTGCTAAGGGTACAGCTAATCCACCCAATAATGAGCCAATAGAACCTAATTTTTTAATGTATTCTTTAATATTTTTAGAAACCTTCACGACACGAGTTTTCCCTTCGATTATTGTTCCATCTTTATCTAATAAGAATATCTGAACCGTTTGTTCCCCTGTTTCCCTTGGTTCTAAAGTTAACCATGTAGTATCTCCATTCTCTAACATTGTCGATAAAACTCCTACTATATCTCTTTTTTCAGAAGAAATTAAAGGTATTTTCTCATCAGGTATAATAAAAGTACCTCGCCCTTCAACTTCAATGTCAAGCTTTAATTTATTGGGTTCAAATCCGGGAGCATTTACTTTTATAATATATTTTTTAGATTCGGGAGAATTATTATACAAGAAGCAAAAAATATTCAATTCTGAATTTAGATATACAACTTCTTGAGCAGTAGAGTCCATATATATCGGATCCTTTGACACTCGTTCTATATTATCAGCTAATTCTAATTGTAATCTGTCTATTATATTGAAAAAGCCAGGATTGAATTTTTTTATGTAATTAAACAATTTATAGATATCATTCATAGAAAAAT
>CAYSZJ010000044.1:0-30533 GCA_964435435.1 uncultured archaeon | reverse complement strand
TAATAATTTAATTACTCTTTCAGAATCCATTGACAAATTAAAATCCTTAAAAATACTAAATTTGAAATCTAATAGATTAAGATCACTTCCTAAATCGTTAGGTAATTTACTTTCACTCGAAATACTAAATCTAAGAAATAATTTGCTGGCAAAAATCCCTGAATCATTAAAGTCTCTCAAAATGCTTAAAGTTTTAGATTTACATGGAAATAAATTAAATTCGATTGATTTTAAATTTAATAGTTTTATTAGAGAACTAGAATTAGGGTGGAATAACTTTTTAGAGTTTCCACAAAGCTTAAAATCTCTTACTTCATTAGAAAAATTAGGTATGAGCGGAAATAAGTTAAAAGAACTTCCCAAATGGATTGATTCTTTTAGTTGTTTGAGAGAATTAGAATTGTATGATAATAGAATTGAAGAATTACCTCAATCATTGGGGTTGGTTACTAATTTACAAAAGTTAAATTTAAGAAATAATCCATTGAAAGAACTTCCCTCTTCATTTATCCATCTTAAATCGCTTAAGAATTTAAATCTTAGTTGGAACAATTTTACTTCTCTTCCAGAATGGATTGGTAAGTTATCATCCTTAGAAGAATTAAACTTATGGGGTAATAAACTTGAAACTATTCCCGAATCAATTACTTTATTATCATCTTTAAAAATTTTAGATTTAAATTTCAACAAATTTGAACAAATACCATCATTATTAAAAGATTTAGAAAGAAAAACAGGACTAATAATAAAAATATAATTGATAATATTAAGGTTCGATAAATATTGGCAAAAAATAAGAAAATTAAAATAATAGTTAATGAGTTAAAATGTAGCGGGTGTATTTTATGTAAGCTTTGGTGTTCCTATACTCATCATAAGATATTCAACCCCTCAAAAGCAAATCTAGAAATAAAAGAAAGATATGGCTTGGCCCCAAAAATTATTTTCTTAGACACATGTATCAAATGTGGACAATGCGTCCAACACTGTCTTTATGGGGCTTTAAAACTAAAGGAGGAGGATAATTAATGGAATTGAATGGTTATACTGGAAACATCCTCAATATTAATCTGACAAACAAAAAAATTACTATTACTAAATTAAATGTTGATGATATTAAACAATTTATTGGCGGACTTGGAATAAATACTAAGATTGCTGCTGAATTGATTAAGCCAAATATCGATCCATTATCTCCTGAAAATTATATAATAATCGGAGTAGGTCCCTTGGTAGGTACAATCACCCCAGGATCTTCCCGAACTGTAGGCATAAGTAAATTTCCAGCAACAGAAGCAATTGCTTATTCATGTGGTAGTATGAGTTTTGGATTCCAGTTGAAGCAAGCAGGATTCGACCACATAATCATCTCAGGTAAAGCAGATAAACCAGTTTATTTATTAATATTGGATGATTACATTGATTTAATAGATGCAAAAGAAATATGGGGCCAGGATATAGTAGAGTCAACTAATTTCTTACAAAAAAAGCATAATAATTGTGGAGTAATTGCAATTGGACAAGCTGGTGAAAATCTAGTGAGAATTTCCTTAGCTTTAATCGATAAAACATCTACATTTGGACGAGGGGGGCTTGGCGCAGTTATGGGGTCTAAAAACCTTAAAGCAATTGCAGTAAAAGGGACGAAAGGAGTTTCAATTGCTAACCCTAAAGAATTTAATGAAATTTTTAATAAACTTTTGGAGCGTATTAAAAACTATCCTCATAGAGAATCTTGGCATAGTTTAGGAATGTTGAGGAGTTTACCTGTAGGTATGATTTTAAAAGCTTCAGGTCAAAATAAAAAGGCTCGACAATGTAGCGAACGTGTGTATCTTAGAAAATTTAAAAAACGGCGAATTGCTTGTCCTTCTTGTCCAATGGGTGATAAAGACATTCTTGAAATCCAGGAAGGAATTCATTCTGGATTATTAAACTATACATCTTCGGTAATTAATCCTTTTCTGATGTTTACACTTGAAGACTTAATTAATTCTCAGGATGCTATTAAAGTATATGATATAGTTAATAGATATGGATTAGATTCTTTGACTATTACTGCCTTACAGAAATTTTGTACAACTTTATATGAAAAAGGAATCTTAACAAAAGAAGATACTGGAATAGATTGGAAAACAGATTATGGTACATTAATTAAAGTGATAGAGATGATTACATATAGGAAAGGGTTTGGCAATCTTTTAGCCGATGGATGGAAGAAATTTGCAGAAATGTATGATTCTATTGAAAATGAAATGCTTATTGTTAAAGGATTAGATATTATATTTGAACCACGATTTCTACGCCTTGGTACTATGGAATTTGAACAAGTCGTTAATCCTAAAGGTGCTCATGTCGCTTCTGGGGGATCGCCAACATATTTAGGTGCTGGAAGCTCAATAGAAAAGTTTAATATTCATTTTTCACGGATGGGCATTCCTAAATCTGCCGTTAGTCGAATAATTTCTCCTCCAATAAAAGAAATGGTGGTGAATGTAGGAAGATTAACAAGGTATTCAGAGGATTGGTATACTGTTTTAACGTCACTAGGTCTCTGTGCAAGAGCTCAAATGAATCGTTTCTATGGTTTAGAATCAGCGACAGAATTCTTTAATGCAGTAACAGGATTCAATATGCAACCAGAGGATTTACGTATAGCAGCTGAAAGAACTTGGAATTTACTTAAGATATTAAACATGAAAGAAGGTTTTTCTCGAAAAGATGATAAGTTTCCAAAAGAATGGTTTAAACCATTGAAATTTGGAAATAATATACTTTCCTTCCAAGATTTTTTTGGAGAAACAATTATTACTCCTGAAATTGCTAACCAATTACTTGATGATTATTACGATGAACGTGGGTGGGATCAAATCAGTGGAACTCCAACACAGACAAAAATAAAAGAACTTGGTTTGGAAAAATTCATTTAATATTAAAAAAAATAACTATTTAATCATAGTTTCCAAGTAGGGAAATCTAAATTGTATTCCTCAAATCCAAGCCCTTCTATAAAATTATATGATATTTTATTATCTTTAAAAACCTTACACCTTAGCTCTTTAACACCCTTTTCTTTAAAGAAATTCCAACTCGCTATGCCCAGAAAGGTACCCAAACCTTTATGTTGATATTCTGGTAATATACCTAATCCTGCTATTACACCTATAATATTATTTTCTCCTGTAAAGTATAAAATAATAAACCCAATATCAATTAAATTAACTTCCGCTATTAATACCGTAATATCAGGATCTTTAATTATTTCGAATAACTTATCTTTAGAGAGTGGATGATATGGCATAGGTGTTGAATGCCATGCTTGGTCATGTATAATAATTAAGTCTTCAATATCATCTTCAACAGCTTCTCGTATTTTTGCTTGTTTTATTTTATTTTTGATCTTATTTTGTAGAGATTCTTCAAAATCTCTTGTAATTTTATTTACTGGTAATTGCATTTGTATATAATTCAGATCTCTTTGGAAACCCTCTCTAAATTTATTTGATAATCTTTGAATTAAATTTCTAAACCAGCTCATAGGAGAATATATATATTTTTCTTTATATGAATACTTGATAATCTTATGTTTAATAAAATTATAAAGATATATTTCAATTTATAATTCTGTTTATTAATTATATAGCATCTTGAATTGATAAGAAAATATAGGAATTCAATGATCCAAGTGACATCTAATCGTTTTGAGCTAAAATATATCATCGCGTTGATACAAAGAGATAAATTTATAAATGAGATAACGCCTTTTATGAAACTCGATAAATATATTAAAAATAACCATAGTTATGAAGTAAGAAGTCTATATTTTGATTCTCCCTTTGGAAAATCTTATTATAATAAGAAAAGTGGTTTAAATTTTAGAATAAAATCTAGAATTACATTTGATACAAACATAAAGGTTAAGAATTATAATTTTATTCTTTATTATGGTGGAGGTTCTTATTATATTAAATCTCCAAATATTAGTATTATGGAAATAAAATTCAATAAATATATACCTGAATGGGCAATCAATATTGCTCAAAGAAGATAAATTTTCTATAGCAAAAAAAAGAAGAGATTTTTTTAAAGATTCAATAAAAACTAAATCAATGCTACTTTCCAAAATTCAAGAGAAGGAATATATTTCTGATATTCAATTAATCGAAAGAAGTTTTGCAGAAGAATTATAATAAATATAATATAAAACATATGGTTTTGTTGTTCAAATTTAATAGAATCTCTAGAAATAGAGATAGGAGAGATTTTTTACTTTTCTCGATTGTTCTATTAATAATAATTCCAAGTTTAGTTATAACTCAATTTCTTAACTCACCAGAAGAAAAATCTTTAGGATTACCTGAACTATATATAAGGGTTGACCAACCATTAAGTGGTGAAAATTATGTACCTGCTGTAATAGAATTAAATAAATGCATTTTCTTATCCAATATAAAGTATAGGGGAAAAGTAAGTATTGGATTTCCCAAGAAAGGTTATCGATTAGAACTAAAAGGTAGACATTCTTTACTTGGAATGAGGATAGATGATGATTGGCAATTATTTCCAAATTATCTCGATCATACACGAATGAGAACTAAGTTAGCTTTTGATTTATGGCGTAGTCTCCTTCCATCGAACCCAACAGCAATTCTTCCTAAATCTAAATACGTAAAACTATTTATTAATAACGAATTCAAAGGACTTTATTTACTCTCAGAAAGAACAGATAGAAGGTTATTTGGGCTTGATGATTCACAAAACAATTTGAATACCAGTCTACTCCTTCAAGTTCCAGGACACCATTATAATTTTGAAGAAATAGTACATTGGGAGCAAGAATATCCTAATGAGGAAGATGGAATTTATATTGCTGATCAGATAATTGAGGATTTAGTACTTTTTATAAAAAATACCTCCAACATGGAATTTTTTAATGAAACTACGGGGATTTTTTCAAAATTTGATAAACAGAATTTAATAGATTTCTATCTATTCAACTTCTTTATTCTCCATAAAGATTTTTGGAGTAAAAATTATTATCTAGTACGAAATTCTATACCGAGTAAATTTTTTTTAATTCCATGGGATTTTGATGGTTTATTTGGGCAAATGGGTTGGCAAAGGTTCGATTCGAATTCAACAGTTTATTTTGGTGGAAGGAATTTACTATATGCGCGATTATTCCATAATAAGGAATTTATGCAAGAAGTAAAGATTCGTTGGGCAGAACTAAGAGCCGATTTATGGACCAAAGACTACATTTTTAGTTTGATTACAAAAATGTATAATCAAATTCAAAAGATATTAGAAAAAGATCTTGAAATGTGGAAACCTATAACTGTTGAAGAAAATATTGAACAAGAAGGGTTAGATAAAAGTCTTTATAGCAATAATGAATTTGATTTGAATGAAGCAATTCAATTTCTCTATAATTGGATCGAAGAACGCTTAGATTTCTGTGATTATTATTTTTCTTAAATAAATAAGATTAGATTTCACTATACTAAAAAAGTATATTTAATATTGTAGAGTTTAAGAATACAATAATAATTTAAACCCAAAGAAATTGCTAATGAGATTATTGATGTTGCTGGATTACTTTAAATTTTAAATAGAATTTTCTAATTTATACCTATAATTATATTTTAAGAATAATGGAAACAACTCCAAAACAAATTTACTTAGAATTTAAAAATCAAAAATTAGAAAAACAAGCTGTCTTAAATCAATTAATAGCTTTAATCAATAATTCTGAAGATGTTAATATAAGAATTGCAAGTATTGAAATTTTAGGTAAGATTGGTTTTAAAGAGGATAAAATTTTTAATTTATTAGAAAATCTCCTGATATCAGATGCTAATGCAAAAATAAGAAACTTAGCTATAAAAGTTATAAAAAAAATCTTCATAGAAAAAGCGTTTAAGCCAATGAAATGGGCTTATCAGCATGAATCATCCATTGATTGTTTGATAACAATAATTTCAACTTTAGGTAAAATAGATAATAATAAAGCTAAGTCTTTTTTAATTGATAAAATAGAAAAAATTGATATTCATCAATTTAATAAGAGTCTTAACCATTTAATCAAAACTCAAGAAATCCATAATTTAACAAATAAAAGGCTTTCTGAAATAATTAGTAATTATATAGTAATTAAGCATTTTAAAGAGAAATTTATGGATATCAAGTACCAAGTCGAAGATGGTGTAGTTTTTTCATTAGATTTATCTGGAATAAGTAGTGATATTTTTGGATGGAATATATTAAGGAATTTGCCTGAATTTATCGAAGTTCTAAAATATCTTAGAAAATTAGATTTAAAAATAAATAAACTGGCAAAACTCCCAAAATCTATTGGCACTCTTTCTTTTCTCACCTATTTAGATTTAAGTAATAATAATCTTAAAAACTTACCACAGTCCATTGGTTCTTTAAATTCATTAAAAATCTTATTTTTAAAATATAATAAATTAACAGATATTCCCAATTCTATTGGAAATTTGCAAAAACTAAAGATATTAGATTTAAGACATAATAGAATATCAACCCTTCCAGAAAAAATAAATAATCTAAGTCTTCTAGAAATTTTAGATTTACACGGGAATATGCTAAACGAATTGCCAAACTCAATGGATGGACTCAAATCGTTAAATAAATTGGAATTAGGGTTGAATAAATTAAAAGCTATTCCAGGATGGATAAAAAATCTTAAATCTCTTAAAACTTTAGGATTGGGAGGAAACAAATTTATAGTTGATTTCCCTTCATTGAGTTTTTCAAATTCAATAACTGAATTATTTTTATATGATAACAATCTTAAAGAACTTCCTGAAGACATTGGATCACTTAATTCTTTAAAAACATTGATTTTACGCAATAATAAACTTTCTTACTTACCAGAATCATTTAAAAATTTAAAATCACTTAAGAAATTAGATTTAAGTTGGAATAATTTAACAACACTTCCAGATTGGATAGGTTCTCTTTCATCATTAGAAGAATTAAATTTATGGGGAAATAATCTTAAATCCCTCCCTCCCTCAATAGGGAATCTCTCATCGTTAAAGATTCTTAATTTTAACTTTAATAAATTTATTAGAAAAATGCCAAAATCTCTCAAAGATTTAGAAAATAAGGGATTAAAAATTTATAAATAAATTATTAAAATAAATTAAAGACAGTAATTTAAAAAATTTAAATCAATTTCTTAAAAATAATGGAACTAAGACCTGAAAAAATTTACCAAGAATTTCTAAAAAAGAATTTAGATAAACCTTCTGCAGCTAGATTATTATTATCATTAATTGAAAGTAGTGATAGTAATAAAGTTAGGGTCGATAGCATAAAAGAATTGGAACATATAGGAGTTGCTGACAATGATACCTTTAAATTTTTAGAAAATCTACTTATATCTGATTCTAGCTTAACAGTAAGAAATACTGCTGCCTTAATTTTAAAAAGTTTGTTTATAGATAAAGCATTTGAACCAATGAAATGGGCACTAATTCATGAAGAATCACCATCATGTTTAGGAACGATACATATGGTTCTGATTGAAATTATAAATAATTGGGTAAAAAATCCTGAACCTATGGTTAAATCCCTACTACTTAGAGAAGTCGAAAAAATTAAATACAAAGAATTTAAATTAGGTTTCGAGATTTTATGTGAATCTAAGAATATTGATAATTTTACAAATCAAGAATTGGCAGATGTCCTGATTAATTATTTTACAATAATGCTTTTCAAGAAATCATATTGGCGATTAAAATATAAAATTGATAAATGTAAAATCACCGAATTAGATTTCATTTTTAAGGGTTTAACAACTATACCTTCTCCTATCAAATATTTATCTTCATTAAAAACTTTAATTTTAAGATATAATCAATTAATCGCCCTCCCAAATTGGATTGGATCTCTTCATTCTCTTGAAAGTCTGAATTTAAACGTTAATAGTATAAAAACTCTACCAAAATCAATTGGAAATCTAAAATCATTAAAAGAACTATTTTTATGGAAAAATGAATTAAAAACACTTCCTCAGTCAATTGAAGGTTTAGAGCAGTTAGAAATTATTAATCTTAGATTAAATCAATTGACTAGTTTACCCGAAACAATAGGAAATTTAGTATCCTTAAAAGAATTGAATTTGCATGATAACTTATTAAAAGAATTACCAGAATCTATTAAATATCTAGTTAATTTAGTTAATTTAAATTTAAGTTGGAATACTTTAGTGTCTCTCCCTGAATCTATAGGATTTCTATCTTCTTTAAAAATTTTGAATTTAGAAAGAAATGAATTAATTACCCTACCAGAAAGTATTGGGGATCTCTCCTCTCTAAAAATATTAAATGTTGGTGATAATAAACTGAAAAAGATTCCAGAGAGCATAAATAACTTGAAATCTCTTCAGTACTTAAATTTATCAAGAAATAAGCTTGAGTCAATTCCAGAGTCAATATTATCGCTTAAATCATTAAAAAAAATATATGTAGGGGAAAATAATTTTAATGAAACTCCAGATATTTTAAATGCTTTAAAAAAAAAAGGGGTTCAAATCTACTTCTAGATCGCAAAATTTATTGAGTCTCATATAATTCTTTAATCTCTTCTACTGTTGTTATATCTTTTGGACCTTTATCAGGACGTAGTCTCTTATAGACCGGAAATCTCATAGAATATCCTAGCGTAGCAAATTTATCACTAATTGTTATCTCATCTCCGATTATCTCAATTACTACTTCAGGTTGAAGCCATGTATCAGGTGTATCTTCACAAATTACAGTAGGAGCTATTCTTTCTAATTCATATTGTTTCATTTCTTTAGTTAGTGTTTCCATAATTTCATCAGTCCAACCTGAAGATACACGCGTAAATGCTTTATAATTATCATTCACAGGATCATACACTGCGCCAATATATGTTCCATATACCCCTGTTCTCCGACCTTTACCATAAAAAGCACCAACTAGAACTACATCAATATTATCTTTAAGTTTACCTCCTTCTAGACTTTTCAACTTAAGCCATTTATAACCGCGATTTCCTGCTTGATAAATTGAATCTTCTTTGATTGATTTTGCCATAATACCTTCAGTTCCTTCTTTTCTAGCCTTATTAAAGAAATCCAATAATTCATCAATAGAATTAATTTGAATAGAATTAACTAAACGCAATTCGTCTCTTTCTTCAACTATTTCTTCAAGTTTTTTCCTTCGTTCTGGAAATGGTTTATCAATATATGATTCATCTCCTAATTTCAAAAGATCAAATATAAATAAGCATACGGGGACTTCTTTAGAAATATCTTCTACATCATATTTTCTTCTTCGTTTACTTAAAACTTGAAAGGGAAGCATTTTTTCATAGACATGATCCATAGCAACAACTTCTCCTTCAAAAATTACATTTTCTGCTTTAATACTTTCGTTTACTGTTTGACAAACATCAGGATATTGTTCTGAAACATCAAGTAAACGTCGTGAAAATAAAGTTATATCGTCACCATTTTTATGGATTTGAAGTCTTTCACCATCTAATTTATATTCAGCAGTAAACGGAACCCCTAATCTATTAATAAATTCAGTATAAACTTCTCGAGAGGCAAGCATACTAAGGATAGGTGTTCCATATTCTATATCAATCTTTTTTACTTCTTCTAAACCAGATTCTGCTAATATTCTTGAAATCTCACCTAAATCTGGATGTAATGTATAAGCTCTTTCAATAAAATCTTTATTATCTTTTACACCTGTGAAAGCAGGAGCTAAACCTTCAATTATTGTTGGAGATTGAACACCTACTCGTAATGTAGATGTTATTATTCGTAATAAATACTTTACTTCTAAAGAAGAACATTTTCTCATTAAACCTCTCAATATTCCCAATTTTATATCATGAGAACCAGCACCTTCAGTCAATGCTATTTTCATTAATTCTGAATACAAATCAGAAATCTCTAAAGAACTTACTAAACTTTCATTACTTTTATTATAATCAAATAATGATTTTTGTTTCTTTTTTTTTGATAAAATTAATTCTGCTGTTGCCCCAATATCCCCTTGTTTAACTAACACTTCTTTGATTTTTTTAGTTTCTATTCCAGAATGGACAGATAATGCTTCGATTATCATTTTCTCAGCCAATCCCATTTTAGGAAATCTTTTTATGTTTGGAGCTAGTTGACCTTGTAAGAGATAAATAATTTTATCTAAATCTTCATATTCTTCATTTTTTTTAATTTCACTAAAAAAACTTGATAAAAGATCAATCATTTCGAGTCTTTTTGTAGTAGCTTCTAATTCTGAAAACAATTGCGCTAATTTATTAAATTTCATAAGTATATTATTATATTTATTTTAAAAACAGGAATAATATCTCTAATATTATCCTTATAAATATAAAAAAAAGATAATAATAAAAATTGTGTATAAAAAAATACATTACACTTTGAGAATTACACTAACAATTTAGAGAGTTCTATAAATTTCTTCTGAATTGCGGTTTTGACTTTTATATCAATTCCAGAGAAACTTTTTGCCGTGAAAGTTAACTTACTCCCTTCTTTTATCGAGAAAGTGCAGATTGGGCCATCCATCATTTCAACAGAATAACTTCCATCTTTTTTCTTTGAAATCCAAATATCATCAAAATGCTCTAAGATTCCAGAGAAGACAAATGCTACTTTAGCATCAGTTATAAGACTTGTTTTTGAAACCTGTATAGAAGGTGCTGGTTTTGATTCAGGTTTAATAGAGGGTAAGGATCCAACCTCTTCATATTCAGAAGCAGTTTCTACAGATTTAGCAGGTGCAACCACTTTTTTTGGTTCAACTGATTTTACAGGTTCAATTGGTTTTGAAACAGCTGGTGCAGGAGTAGGAACAGGTTTAGCTTCAACTTTTGGCTCTACCTTTACTTTTTGTGTTGCAGCTACTGGTTTAACCGCACCTGCTTCAAAAGTAACAATTAAATTATCAAATTCTGTAAATTTCATATCGAATAGCGCTTGTAGTTCTTCATTTAACGCACTTTCTTCTGGAACTTTTCCTACCTTTCTTCCATCTATTTCTTTTATTTGTTTGATATCTCGTCCAATAATACTTTTACCCACTGTATAACCGTGTCCTTTAAGTGATTCAGCTTGTCTTAGAGCTGTTCTTCGAGCAACTAATCCTTGCTGAACTCCATGCCATAAATATAATGATTCAGAACCCTCATCTAACACGATTATTGAAGTATCTGGTAAAAAATTATCTTTACCCCATTTTATGGCTTCAATTTCCCCACCAGGTTTTACATTGAACATAAGCGCAAGGTTCAAACTCGGTCACCATTTATTATTTGTTGTTTCAACAAAACAAAATTATCAATGCATATTATTAATAATAATATAATAAAATAATTTGTTTAAAAGATTAATCTAAAAGAAACTATTAACTTTATTTAAAAATCCTCTTTTATTGTCATTTTAAGTTAAACATAATAATAATATTAAATCAGTAAATATATCTCAGAAATTAAGAATATAGACTTAAATCTTAAAAATTTTCGTATGATTAAATTATTAAATATACATGGGTTATTGATTTTAAATGAAAGAAAAAGTATTGAAATTATCGATTCCAAAAGGAAGTTTACAAGAAGAAGTATCTTCTTTTTTTGAAAGAGCAGGATTAAAATTGTCTTTTGGATCAAAACGAGATTATAGACCTTCTGTTGGTGATCCCGAAATATACCTTAAATTATTAAGGCCTCAAGAAATACCAAATTACTTGATGGGAGAAAATCAATTTGATTTAGGAATTTCAGGGAGAGATTGGATCAAAGAGGCAAGTGCCAATGTAGAAATTTTATTAGATTTAGAAATAGGTGCTGTTTCAATAGTCTTATGCGTTCCAAAAAATTGGGATGACATTACTTCCCTTGACGATATTCTGCAAAAATTTTTTGCTGAAAATAAAACTTTAAGGATTTCAACTGAATATTTAACATTATCAATGAATTATCTAAAAAATAATGAAACTTATCAAAAACTCTATGGTCTGAAAGCACCTTTAGTTATCACTCCTTGGAAACATTGGGGTGATAATAAGAAAGTGAAAATCTTCTTATCATTTGGAGCAACGGAAGCGAAACCACCAGAAGAAGTAGACGTAATAATTGATAATACATCAACAGGTTCTACATTGGAAGCAAATAATTTAAAAATTATAGATATAATTGATACTTCTACGGCAGTATTAATAGCAAATAAAAATGCTTTAAAAAATGAATGGAAGAGAGAAAAAATAATGGATATTCTTGTTCTTTTAAAAGGCGTTATAGAAGCATCAAAGAAGCTTCATATATTTATGAATGTAAAAGAAGGAAATTTAAATAAAATTTTAGAAGAACTGCCTGCTTTAAAACGTCCAACTATTTCAAAATTAGCTGGTGAAGTTGGTTGGTTTGCTATAAATACAATAATTAAAAAGCAGGATTTTTTAAGCTTAATTCCTTTGCTAAGGAAATATGCTCAAGGTTTGGTAGTTCATGAACCAAGACAAATACTTCCATTGGAAGGGATCGGGTGATTTTTATAAATTCTCTAAGAATTGTTAAATCCGATGAAATAAATGAAACTAATATATCTGAATTTATTCCCCGAAATGTTCTTCAAATTGATTCTATTAAAGAATCTGTGACAGATATTATTACAGAAGTTAAAAAAAAAGGGGATAAAGCGATTCTTGAATTTACAAAAAAATATGATGGTGTGGAATTATTTGAATCAGAAATTAAAGTTACTCAAGAAGAGATTTCCGATGCGTATGATAAGATAGATAAGAATTTATTGAAAGCATTAAAATACGCAAAAAAGAATTTAATAAAATTTCAGCGAGCTCAGATAAGAAAAGATTGGATGATAAAAATAGAAAAAGGTGTAAATGCGGGACAAATATATCGACCTTTGGAAAGTATTGGAATTTATATTCCCGGTGGTAGAGCTATATATCCCAGCACAGTCCTAATGACAGCAGCTCCAGCATGTGTAGCAGGTGTAAAAGAAATTATTATATGTTCACCTCCTCAATCGAATAAAAAAATCGCACCTGAAATTATTGTGGCTGCCAGTGAATTTAATATTAATAATATATATAAGGTAGGAGGCGCTCAAGCAATAGCTGCAATGGCATTAGGTACAAATACAATTCCCAAAGTTCAGAAAATTGTAGGTCCAGGAAACAAATGGGTGAATGCAGCAAAACAAATCTTATCTAATACTGTAGCTATTGATACTCCAGCAGGTCCAAGTGAAGTTTTAATAATTGCTGATAACTCCGCTGATTATAACCTTGTCATAGTAGATTTGCTTTCTCAAATCGAACATGACTCCGACAATGTGGGAATAATAATATCTACATCGACAGATTTAATTGAAAACATCATAAATAATCTAGAATCATATGTAGAAAAATCAGAGAGGAAAGATATAATCAAAACAGCTTTAAAAAATAACACTCTCATTATAGAAGCGAAAGATATAGAAGATTGTATTAGGATTTGTAATTTAATTGCACCAGAACATCTTGAAATTATGATTAAAAATCCTAAAAATATATTACAAAAAATAATAAATGCGGGTGCTATTTTTATTGGACCGAATACACCCGTTTCATTAGGAGATTATTCCGCAGGAACAAATCATGTATTGCCTACAGGTGGTAATGCTTCAAAATATTCGGGATTGAACTTATATGATTTTTTAAAGATAATTGAAGTTTTAGAGTGTGATATAGATGGTTTAAAAACGTTGAGTAAATCTTCTTCTATTATAGCTGATTTTGAGGGTCTACCTGCCCATAAAAAATCTATAGAAAAAAGATTAGAAAATAAGAATTAAATCATATTAAAATTTAATTTTATACATAAAATTTTTTAGAAATCCATACCAAATGTTCAATATCGGTATAAAAAGTAGATGGTATATAAAATGGACTTAAATGTATTATTGAGAGAAAATCTCAAAAAATTCACATCATATGAACCTGGAGAACAGCCAACTGAAGAAGGATGGATTAAATTAAATACAAATGAGAATCCATATCCACCAATACCAGAAATTTTAGAAGATATTAAAAAAGCAATAAACGATAAACTTAGACTTTACCCTGATCCTACCTCATTTGAACTTCGCAAAGAAATACTTAATGTACTACTACGAGATAAAGATACGCTTACAAATAGAAATTCAATATTTATCGGAAATGGTTCAGATGAGATTTTAGACGTCATTTTTAAAGTTTTTATTGATCCTGGTGATGAAATTATAATTTTTTATCCATCATATGGATTATATAAAGTTTTAGGTACACTTTATAATGCAAAAATTACGGAAATCCAGCTAAATGAAGATTTCTCTATACCTAATTCAGCTTATTCTGCAAAAGGAAAATTAATGTTTATTAATTCTCCGAATAATCCTAATGCAAAATCATTTGGTAACGCAACAATTCTTAAACTCTGTGGAAGTTTTCCTGGAATAGTAGTAGTAGATGAAGCTTATGCAGATTTTTCTAATCAAACTTGTTTATCTTTATTAAAAAAAGCAGAAAATCTAATAGTGAATCGATCATTTTCAAAAAGTTTTTCACTTGCTTCATTAAGGGTTGGTTTCGCTTTAGCTGATCCAGAGATAATTAAGGAAATGAATAGAGTTAAATTACCCTATAACACAAATTACTTAGGACAAATCGCAGCATTATCATGTATTAAGCATAATAATAAAATTTTTGAGCAAAATAAGAAAATTATATCCGAAAGACAAAGATTGAGTGAAGAATTAGATAATTTTAATGGAGTAAGCGTGTTGCCTTCTGATGCCAATTTTATTTTTATAAAATTTGAAGATAAGTCTAAAACTTTAAAATTTGTTTGGGATTTAAGGGAAATGAAGATATTAGTAAGACATTTCAGCAAACCTGGTCTTTATAATTACATTAGAGTAACTATCGGGACAGAAGAAGATAATAATAAGTTTTTAGATGCTTTTAAAGAAATTACAAATAAATATTTATAAATACAAAAATTAAAATATTTTAAATTTTGTTTAATTACTATTGAATTTATAGGCGAGTTGGTAAGAATTCCAAATACTTCATCTCCACCAGATAAACCTAAGAATGAGGTTTTATGTCAATATTGTGGATATAAAGTTATAAAACCTTTTCCCAAAGATCAAATGTGTCCCCAATGTGGTAAATTTTTGGCTGATTTATTTGATATAACTTCAGAAAAAGAAGAAAAACCTGAACCTAAACAATTTGAAACTAAAACTACTACATTATCTTCAAAACTAAAGGGTAAAGTAAAAATCAAAGAAAAACCTTTGGTTATATCCTTAGATAGAGATTTAATTGAATTAAAAAAAGGAGAGTATATAAAATTACTTGGTATTACATCAATTGAGAGAACTCAACTTTTTTGCAGCAATGATGATTATATATATTTATTAGAGCTTTCAAACAATTTAGACTCTATAGCTACAAGCATCCTGGGCGGGGAACTTGATAAAATGCTTCTAATATCTGAGGAACAAAATATAGAGGAAAAATGCCAATTTTACGTCAAAGATAGCATCATATATCTTGTATACGGTAGATTTCCTGATAAAAAAGGGAAATGGCTTCTCGAACAAATGTCAAACAATTACTCTGAATTAGTAAGAAATAGAGATGTTGATCAGTTAGATAAATTTGAAAAATACCAAATCGAGTTAGAATTCAAAAAAAGAGCCAGTTTTATTTTAAATGAATATGCAAATAAATTGCAAGATGTATTTACAGATCAAGAAATTCCATATGTAGAAGATTCTATCCGAATTGATTATTTGGGGTTATCTTCCATGTCAATTGGTGTTATATCCCTATTATTAGGAGATGAGCTTAATATTGAATTTCCTGGAGAATTCGAAAGTCCCGAGGAAGAAAAAGAAATGAAAGAATCAATGCTTACAGCAAAAGTTGAAGCGATAGCTGCAAATACTCAAGGTAATACTGGTGCTATTCCTCGATGGATTGCTGTAAAACTAGGATTTCAGAATTATCGATTTTTAACATTCAAAAAATACCAGAATGATTATTTTTTATCTTTATTATCAGAAGGGAATTTAGAGAAGATAGAACAAATTGAACAATTATTGGACCCTATTAATGAGGTTGCAAATATGGTTTTTTCAGGAAATTTAAAACCTTTTAATGAATTAAAACTTACTTTAGAAAAAAATTTTGCGAAACGAAGGAAATTCCCTCCTTTTAAGTTTGATTAGATAATTTAAATAAAACAATGCTTTTTTTGTATTTATTAATATATTTTTTACTAATAATTAATTATGAATAAATTCCAAATAATAAGGTTAAATTATGATAGAAATAATAAAAGACGATGCAAAAATATTTCAAGTTACAAATGGAGTAATAGGATTAAAGTTTTATAAGAAAGGAGAAATTCAAGGAAAATTTGAGACTTATTTGGAAGGAAAGAAATCATCACAATGTTTAATTAAAGATTGCTTTTCTGTGATAAATTTTAATCATAAAAATACAGAAAATTTGTATGAAATTTCTTCTTATAATTATCGTTTTAATAGTAAAACTCAAATCATTGATGATATTATTGGAAAAGGATTAAGAATTGTTTTTTCGTTTGAGCAAAGTAGAAATCAAGAAATTTCATTTGAGATTCAGTTTAAGATATATGAAAATAGCGATTTTATATTGATTAAATTAATAAATATTCGAGATCCAAAGCAAAACCAATTATCGGTACATAGTATATCTCCCCTAAAAATAGAAAAGAGCTCTTTATATTTATCAGGTAAAACTATTCCTACCAATCTAAACAATATAACTTGGTTTAAAAATGGCTGGCAAAGTTGGAGCCCATGTAAAGTTTTCTTTGGAAGAGAGAAAGATGTCAAAGGATCACAGATAGAAATATTAAATTTGATATATGACAACCAAGATTACAAAATTGAAGGAAGATTTTATAGTGAATATTGTACCGTAATCACAGATTTAGATTCTAACAATTCTTTAATCTTAGGATTTGTTACCCTAAAAGACCAATTCTCAAGAATCATTCTTGATTATGACAATGATAATGAATTGAAATTATTAACTGCATTTGGGTGCATGGATAATATTAAACTTCATGAGGCTAATATTGATTCCTCAGAAGAACTCTTTATCTCTTTTAAACAATTAAATAAAGGATATTATGGATTAATTGAGTATGCTCAAATCGTTAGTTTAAATATAAAAAACCCTCGGATTAACAAAATTCCTATAGGTTGGTGTAGCTGGTATTATTATTTCACAAAAATTACACAGGAAGAATTGATCAAGAATTTAGAATTTTTTAATGACCATAGAGACTTTCCTATTGATTTTATCCAATTAGATGATGGATATTTTACTAAAATTGGTGATTTTACCGATATAAATGAAAAATTTCCTGAAGGATTACCATGGTTATTTACAAATATAAAAAAACATGGATTTAAAGGAGGTATCTGGACAGCACCTTTTATAGCCATAAAAAGATCTAATTTATTCAAAAATCATAAAAATTGGTTCTTAACAAAAGCAGATAAATTATTGCCAGTACTATTCAATTGGAGATCATTTGAATACAGTCTTGATTTATCAAATGAAGATGTACTTCATTATCTCAGTGAATATTTTAGGAATCTCTTAAACGCAAATGAAAAAAATATTAAAAAAGAAAATGAAGCCTTAATAGAATTTATTAAGATCGATTTTCTTCATGCTGCTGTCCCTTATGGAGCAGACTATAAGAATCCAAATTTAACTAGAGCACAAATATTATATAATGGTGTAAAACTAATAAGAAAAGCAATAACTAATGATACATTTTTACTAGGATGTGGAGCTCCATTAGGACCTTGTGTGGGATTAGTTGACGCTATGCGTATAAGTTGTGATACTGCTCCGATTTGGGATGCTGGTCCTATCGATAAAAGTGAATTATCTGAAATCTCTTTAAAAGCAGCTCTTTTAAACACGTTATATCGGTCATTTATGCATAATCATTTTTGGATAAATGATCCGGATTGCTTAATGATAAGACGAGCCCATACAAAATTAAATCTTGATGAAATTAAATTGCAAATGACTATTTTTGGGTTATCTGGGGGGCAAATATTAATATCAGATGACATGTCAAAATTATCTAAAGAAGAAATTGACGATGCAAAACTCTTAATACCCCCTTATAATCCAGAAGATTATAATCCTATACCCGTTGACATATTTATCTCAAAATTTCCATCAATTTATATGCTCGAAACAGAAGAAGTTATAGGAAAAAGATATTTAGTAGCTATTATAAATTGGGAAAATCATTTAACTTCAAAAATAGTTAAAATTTCTGAATTGATTCCCACTCTTACTGATAATAATAAAGAATTTTATGTATTCGATTTTTGGAATGAAATTCTTTTAGGAAAATACAAAAAAAGTGATATTTTTGAGTTAAAAGATATCAATCCTCATTCATGTCAATATTTAACTATAATTCCTTTAACTAAAAACTCAAATACTTCACCTATTCTTCTTTCGACTAATTTGCATATTACCCAAGGATGTTGTGAAATAAAAAATTTTGAATTTGATGAGGAATTGAATAGATTACTAATTCAAATTGAATTAATGGGTGAAAGAGAAGGAAACTTAATTCTAAAACTTCCAAAAAATAAAGAAATTATAGAATCCAAATTTAATTATACTAAAATAAATATAAGCGAAAATATTTGGAAAATTCTTGTAAAATTTAAAGATAAAATTCAAGTAACCATTAGTTTTAATTACTAAAATGAATTTAACTCCAGATAAGATTTTTGAACTTTTTACAAATAATAATATAAATAAGTTCACTGCTTATGAACATTTAATCTCTTTTATAGAAAATAGTGAAAATGAGAATCTTAGAATAGATGCTATTATAATTCTAGATAAAATTGGCATATATAATAATAAACTCTTTACGATTTTAGAGAATATACTCATATCTGATTCAAATAAAAACATAAGAAATATTGCTGCAAAATTCATAGATAGAAGATTCTTAAATAAAGCATTAACGCCTTTGAAATGGGTTATTAACCATGAGTCTGATTTTACCTGTTTAATTACAATAATCAACATTTTGAAGAAGATTAATAATCATGAATCTAAATTGATTCTATTTAATGAAGTAAAGAAGATTACAAACCTTAAATATATAAATAAAGAAAGAAGAATCGAGAATAAAAGATTTAAAAAAGTTATTAAGAAATTGTTAAAAATAAAGAAATTCGAGGATTTTACCAATGAGGAATTGTCTGAACTTTTAATTAATTTTTCTATAATTAAAAATTTAACTAAACTTTATCCTAACGCATTTTATGAATTAGATTCTCAAAATGGATTAGTAAAAGAATTAGATTTGTCGGATTTTCTGGAATATGAAGTTAAAGGAACTCCTTGGGGTTGGAAAAATGATATAAAATCATTATCAGAAGTGATTGGTTTAAAGTATTTACACAATCTTAAAAAAATTGATCTTTCAAACAATCAAATTGAAAATGTAAAAGATTTAGTTAATTTGGAAAAATTAACGCATCTAATCTTAACTAATAATAAAATTAGTGAATTAAAAAACTTAGAATATATAAAAAAGCTACCGAATCTTGAGTATTTAGATTTGCGTTATAACGATATTGCTAAAAAAATTAATCCAAATGATTTTAATCAAAATATTAGGGTTCTTTTAAATGATTACCTAATATTAAAATAAAAGAAAAAAAAATTTATTCAACTAAGGCTGTTTTCCCAGTACCCCATACTCCTAATGCTATACCTAATTCCTTTTTCTCCTTGGCAACTTCCTTTATTTTCTTTCCTTGCAATACAGCATCTATTGCTTGTCTGAATGCTTTAGCACCGGAGATTGGACCATCAGGATGACTATGAATCGCCCCACCACTTCCGATTAAGATATCTGTTCCAGCTTCTTTTATACATTTTTCAACCATTCCTGGAGTGATACCTCCAGATGGCATAGGTAGTGTAGGTTTAATATGTTGAAGAGGATATCGAAGTGCTTTAAGATTTTGTTCGTATTTCTCCTCTAAAATCTCAGCTTTTCCATAAGGTGCAGGAATTACAACCGAATCTGCTCCGCAAATTCGTGGTAATTTAGCAAATGTCAACATACTTGTCATTCCTGTCCATTCTCCGCCGAAATAAGTGCCACCAAAATCCATATGTCCAAGAATTGGTACTTTTATTGAAGGATCCTCTGCTATTTGCCTTAGAGCTTCATAACCAGTAGCCAAAAAATTTATCATTAACGCATTTGCTCCTAATTCTATCATTTTATCAGCATATTCAAACATTTCTGGGAATTTAGTAGTTATATTGATGGTATATAATGTTTTTTCTCCTTTTTCTGAATCAGCGCGGTCTACCGCTTCCATAACTTTTACTATTCTTTCTTCTAAAGTGTTAAAAGAAGGATTAGAAATTAATTCATCATCCTTTACTACATCACAACCTCCAACTGCAGCTTTATAAACTAAATCTGCTGCGACATCTGCGGTATGTCCAGTACAAGGTTTCACCATATTATTTAAAAGAGGTCTTTCAGGAATGTTCATGAGTTTTCGAATACCATCAATACCAAATTTTGGACCTTTAAAATCTTCTAACCAAGCTTTTGGAAAGGCAAGATCTACCAATTTCAACCCATGAGTGATACTAATATTTCCTATCACTGTAGTAAACAACATAGGAATGCCCATACCCTTAATATTTACAACAGGAAATCCGATTTGTACGAAATAAATTCTTTCTTTTATATCTTTTGGAATAATATATTCATACATTGGGAGCTCATAAACCCCTAATACTCTTGCAACATGATGCTTCCTAACTTCAGCAGTTTCTGCGGGTACTCTAATCCAAGTTCCAGTTGATTGCTCTATTGCTGCAAAACGAGATAAGTAATTAACATTTTGCCCTTTTGGTCGTTTTATAATATAACTTGCGATGATATATTTTTCTAAATCGATACCATCCAATCCTATAGCCTCGGGTGTATCTAAATACTGGGCACAAGAATCAAAAATCTCTTCATCTGTCATTTTTTTCATTTTTTTTTTCATTTTTGAATTTATCAAGAGAGATTAATGGTAATGAATTCAAAAATTTTATGATATAATTAGAAAAGGTAAAACAAAAAAAAGTAAAAAAATAATAATTTATTTTATTCTTCAGCTTTCGCTGCTTCTTTTTTAGCCGCTCTTATGGCGTGGTACGTATTTTCAAGTACAGTAAGATATTCCATTAAAACCTGATCGGCTTTAGATTTCTGGTCATAAACTGTTTTTATATTGTTCAATAGATATTTTGGAAAGATAATATCTAAATAAAAGTCTGAAAGAAGCGCATAATATTCGATATTTAGCTCATCTCTATATACTTGAATTAATTGTGTATCCCACAACATTTTAAGTACATCATCAAGATCTTCAACTCCTTTCTTTCTAAGTTTTTCAAGTTCATTCTTTGTAACAACTGCAGTTCTGAGTAAACGTAAGGTTTCATACACTTGAGGATTGCTAAGAACATCAATCACTCTCAAATTATCCCCTTCAGTTGGTCGATAAGTCTGGAAGTATCGTTTAACATCAATTCTATAGTTCTCTACAAATTGAGAAGGTAAACCTTGGGCAGAAGGATCAGTGAGGATTTTTACTGGAGGTACTCTCAAAATCAAAACATCTTTTACTAGAAAAATTAATTCTGAGGGCATACCTTTTACTGAGGCTTCTTTTATTACCTCTCGCTTAATTAGTTCCATTAAAACTCCGTCAATATCAACAAAACCTTGTTTATATCTATCTTTTAACCAAATCATCAATTCTGACTTAGAAACTACACCCTCATCTCTTAAACGGTTAATTATCATCCGTTTTATTTCATCTTGGTATGTAATCCCAAGTCGTTGTTCAGTATTAAGAGTTGGATATACTGATAATCGTCGAAATAATGAAGGAATCATCTTTAAATAAGCATTATCCTCCAAATTCTGTAAGATAATCCTTGAAATATCAATTAATCCTTCTTCATATGCATCTGGGTCATCATCTAGATTTAAAAGTAAAAGAATGTAAAAATTTTGTTCCGGGCCAGTGTAGTAGGAAGCAATGTTAAGGGAACCAATCATTAGGCTTATCATTCCTGATTCTCCACTGTACTCATGAGTACTATATACCTGCATGAGCGTTTTTTCAGTTAGAACGATTTCTTCGGGGTACTTTGATAGAACCTCAGTTCCTGCTCTATCGTCCCATTTCATTAAAATTAATCCGACAGGCATTATTCTTCACCTCCCGTAGGTTCTTTGAATTTTACTTCTTCTTTTACTTCTGGCATTGTTTTCTTTTTCTTAATTTCGAAACCTAAAACGTCTCTTAAAGACAATCCAAGCATCTCCCATTTATCTCCTAATTGCTTTATAAGATACTCTTCTTTTGAAGGGTATAATAATGATTCTGATATCGCTTTTTTGCCCTTGATCTCTTTCTTCATCTTTCTCGCTTTCTTAACGAAAGTAGGAATCCTGGCTTGCTGAACAAGTCGATATATAGTTAAACTACCCACAACTGCTACAATACCAACTACGATCAATAGAAAATAGAACATAGGCATACCTGGGAAGATTTCAGTCATTCCAACTATAACTGTGATAGGGATTGACTCAGAAACATAATCCTCTCTTGTTATACTAATCTCTCCAGTAAAAACTCGTGCTGCGATGAAAGTATTAATATTCCCTGTTGTAAATGTATAAATATAAGTACCATTTTCAGTTTCGGACAATTCATATTCTAATGATCCAAGTCTTAATACAACAGTAGCACCCGTAATTGGCTGTGGATCCGTTGGATCTGATAAATCTTGTAATGTAAGTTCAATATAAACTTCTTCACCTTGGACGATTTTTATCTGACTTTGAACTAGATTAGTAGCTGTTAGATCCCAAGTTATCAATCTCTTTTTAATTGTTAGATCTATCAATGCGGTTCTTACCTCATAATTATTCTTTTGTAAGGTAACAAAAATTGCATAATCTCCAACTTCTCTTAAAGCAGTTTCGAAATCTAATATATATATGGAGTTTGGACCTTCTATTAAATCAATTTTTTCGCTTATACTACCAATAATTGTTCCATTAGCTGATACTTCATACCATTGATAATAAACTTCATCTAAATCAGTTAGGCTTATATGAGGATCAGATAAGATATCCTTGTATTCAAAGGTGAAGTTATAATCTTGTCTAACCCATAATGTTTTTGATATATGATGTAGTGATGTGTCTCCATTAAGGGAAGTGGGTCTATGAATAACTGTTATATCAAATCTATAGTTTTGGAAAGAAGAATAATTCTGTAGTTCAGCATTTATTTTAATTTGATATGTACCAACATCAGCAATAGTAGTATTAATTATAAATGAGTAATAGCCTGCTGGATTTTCATTTATGACAATTGGAGTATCAATGAACTGCCATTCATAAGAAACTATTGCTCCTTCTAATAATGTACCACCTGAACTATAAAAAATAGTTAAATCAAGTGTTTCACCATAATATTGAGTAACATTATTACCTAAGTTTGTGAGATCACTAGTATCATATACACCTATACTCGTATTTTTTCCAGTGACTTCAAAAAGAAGCTGAACGGGTGCTGGATTTTGATATCCCTTTTTTTCACCATAAATTTTGAAATAATATTGTTCACCTCCAATTAAAAATCCTGAATTTATGGTATAGTTGAAATATCCATCTAATTCAGAATTCATTGCTCCACTATCAAACGAAAGATCGCCAAGCAGATCGGTAATTTCCCAATCTACAAAATCAGCGAATGTTACTGGATTCCATAATGGAATAGGATCAGTAAAATTGTCGGTGCTCATAAATTGAACCCTAAAAGTAAAATCTTTGCCCCATTCGTTACTAGGATCCCAATATATTTTATCGAACTTTGTTGCAAAATCAGCCATGCTAGTTCGAATTCTGAATTCGATAGTAGCATTTTTGTATAATGTATAATTAAAGTGGTCTAACCATACTGTAAGGGGAGTTGTATATTGATCAGAAGATACATTAAATTCTCTGGGTGCTCCACCATATTCTAAAGTAAAATTATATAGTGTATTCCTAATATACCAGAAATCTAGGTCAGAATTTACATCTCCTTTCGCTATGCCTTGATCGTTAGTAATTAAAGTGGTAATACCATCACCAGAAGTACCGTTAATTACCTTAACTCGAACACTTCCATACTCTGATTTCCATATACCATCTGTATCGTATACTTTAATTATCAATTTGGACATGTTGACTTGTACATATTGATTACAAGTTTCACTATAATCAATATCAATAGTTCCATGACAAACAACAGATGTGTTTGTACCTTCTACATAAATTAAAAGACCATAAGCTTCAACAAATTCCGTCACATTAAGGTTAATCGTCTCATCGGTTTGAGAAGTGTATGTTTGGCTAAATATAGGATCTGATGAGACAGTATTATTAACATCAATATAATGTATAGATATTTCATCTAAAGTTTCAACCATATTGCTCATAACAATAGTAGCGTTAATGATTTTTGTATTTCCAATATGGGTTTCATTTGAACCAGTTGCATAAACTTTTTCTTCTACAAGATATTTTTGTTGAATTTCATGTTTATTAGTTTTATTTACTTCTATAATCGGGATGTTGTTTAAATTGTTTGTTAGATAAGTAGCACGGTCTACAGTACCAGTTTTTAAAAGAGGACGTGGTTGGACATAATCCTCATTATTGTAATACACTTCATAATAATACGCTGCATCATTTGATGTATTGATCCATCTGAACGTTGTAGTTCCCAATTCCTTATTTAGCGTAAGATTAGCTATTAGATCAGTATAATCAGATTTATTGTAAACTAATACATACCCATATCCCATTGGTTCCTTATTCCAATCTTTGATTTCAAAATCAATACTCCACAAACTTACATTGATATAAACAGTAAAAACATCTCCACCAGTAAAATCATAAACAATATTATGGGTACTACTATTAAACACAACTTTTTCGAATGTATGGGTTCCATTTGTAATTGAATAATTTGCAATAATAGAATACAATGAACGATTTACATCTGGAAATTCTACATAGCCTAGTTGTCCAGTTGTATCATTATAACTTTCTTGTGTCTTATTGAACATAAGAATTTCTAATCCTGGAACAACTCTTCCATCAATATCTTTTGCAGTTATCGTTATGGTAGCTTTCTTTTCTTGTTCTTCATTCAAATTTGTATCTAATTTTATAAATTTTTTAGCAAGCCATTCTATCCTTTTAGGTGAGAGTGATTCTTCAAAATATCTAATTTCATCAAGCAAACCATTATAATAAATATTATTCCTTGGAGTTCCTTCTGAAGTTGCTTCAGAACCATCACCTATAATTCCATAACGGTTATATCGACCACGACCTATCGCATATCCACTGTGAGCATAATCGTTTCTCGCATCTTCGACACCGTCATCAGTATATAAGACCTTATCTAAACCATTATAAAGTGCACAGCCAAAATGCCAATTTAAACCATCATTTAAACCTGTCGTCGAGCCATAAAAATCATCATAATTATCATCACTGGTATCATACTCCCATTGATTAGTTGTTTCATCCCAACCATAAGCAGTTGATGAAAAACCCAACCTTCCACCATTAGGTCGGATATAAAAATTATAGTTTTCTGATCTGTCAAAATCAAAAAAAGCCCAATTACTACTATAAGAACCACCAGACTGACTAGTCTTAAACCAAACACATACAGTCAATTCAGGAATTTCATTCTGTGCTGAGTAATGTTTATCCTGTATTGCTAAATAATCGTTACTTCCATCAAAACTAAGTGCATAGCTTCCAAGAGCGCTATCAGCAGATTGAACAGCCCCATTTACAGTTGCATTATAATTTTTCATTGAATCTACTACTTCATTACTAATAACTTCCTCAAATTTATACCAAATTAAACCATCAGGATTGTTGTCCATTAAGTAATTAGAGGCGAAACTAACATTATTATTACCATAATACATGTAGGTGTCTTGGTCTAAATGATCTGGACCAGCAGAGATATCAGTTTCAAACCAAACAGTGGCAAGATCTTTTTTGGGGAAATCTGTTTCAATGTAATAGTTCCTTAACTCACCATTTTCTATGATTCTAATGTCTTTTAAACTTTGATTCATATTTCCTTGACTCACTAAATTTGTATAATTAAATGTAACATTTGCTATGAAATTGGTAAAAGCTTCATCGTAAGGATTTGTTATATTAATTAATTTTCTATAAGTAAACGATTTATTCCACCATTGATCATCACCTAAGGTACTCAAAAACGGTGGTTCTACTTCAACCACTTTATCTTCACTTTCGAATTCACTAAGATTCTCCGAGTTAATATTAAATGCTGGTAAAATAGAAAGAAAAGAGCTAACTATAAGAATCAATGAAAGAATAGCTATCTTCAGGTTTTTTTTCTTTTTTTGCATTTTAGTTATCATTTTAAATACCTTTTTTATAACATAATTATTTTTTTTTGAATACCAAAAATTAGATTTTTTTTACATTATAGATCCCATTTTTGGTATATAACTTTTTCTTAATGATTTATTCTTAAAAAATGTATAAAAATAATAAAGTGTGTAAATAAAAATTTTATCTAAAAGATAACAAATTTAGAACAATGAGATCAAAAAAATGTATTCATTGTTAGATTATCATATTAATTTCTTTTATATTTTTTTTAAAGTCTAACTTTTTGAATTTTATGAATCTTAAAATTAATTTAATATTCTGAACATTTTCGTTTCTAAAAATTTAAATATATTGATTGAGATTGAAGAATCAAGAAATAATAACAAAATATTATTTTTTTAAGATAAGGAAATGTTAGCTAGTTAGAGTTAATCATCTTAAAACGTTAAAGTTATTAATTATGTTAAGACAAGTTTATATATTAAAAGATGAGAAAGTTTTATATAACAAGAATTTTGGTAGGGCTCTATTTATTGAGGATTTTCAAAGATTATATCAAGAAATCTTAGAAGAAGCTGATAAGGGAACTAGCCTTGATAGTTATGATTTCTTTAAATTTAAAATTATTTATACCCAGTTGAAGGATAACGGATTAACATTTATGTTTATAACAGATATTAACGATGACGTAGATCGCACAAAAAAAGAATTGGAAAATTTAAAGGAAGAATTTTTGGATATATTTGGAAATGAAGTAGAAAATTTGGATCCGGCTCTCATGGAAATATTGGATCCGATAATGGATACAACTCATAGAAATCTTAAAACTAAAATTTCGTTGGTTGGCTTTTCAGGAGTAGGAAAAACGACTACCACAAAATTAATATGTTTAGATGAGATCCCTTCTGTTCATATACCTACCATTACAGGAAAGATCTCAACAATAAAAATAGGAAAATTATATTTTCACTTATGGGATTTTGCAGGGCAAGAACAATTTAGCTATTTATGGAATGATTTTATTCTCGGCAGTGATGCAGTCCTTATAATTACGGATTCCACCTTAGAAAATGTAGAAAAAAGTAAATTCTTCATTGAATTAGTGAAAGAACATGCTCCTTATGCACATACTGCAGTAATAGGGAATAAACAAGATTTACCTAATGCCTTGACTATTCATAAAATACAAGAAATTCTTGGTTTGAAGACTTATTCTATGGTTGCAATTGATCCTGAAAATCGTGATAAAATGATCCAAATAATCGCAGATATTTTAGAAATAAGTACTGATACATCTCCATTATTACAACCGTTGTTTGAAAGAGAGCAATTAATCAACAAAGCTAGAGTTTGTCTAGAAAATGGTGATATTGCTCAAACTGCTGAATATTTCGATAAAATCTCGAACTTATGTCTTGAATTAGGAGATGATTTTCTTTATAAGGAGTTTTCTGAAAAAGCTCAAAAATTAAAGGGTTATTTACCTAACAAATAATAAATTTGTTAATATTTCATATTTCTACTTCTAAAAATAAAATAAAAAAATAAAAATTAAATTTAAAAAAATTATTCTTCAATCTCTTCCTCTACGGGCAATTTAGTATGCCGATATGCATCTTCAAGAACGTTTAGATATTCGACTAATACTCCTTCTGACTTTGATTTTACACCATATTGATAAATTATTGTGTTTAACATATATTTTGGGTATAATAATGAATTATAGAAATCAGTGAGCAAAGCATAATATTCATTCCCTTTAGTATCTTGAAATACATGAATCATCTGGCAATCCCACAACTTTTTCAAACCCCCATCGATATCATCTACTCCCTTTTTTCTAAGTTTCTCTAGAACATTCTTCGTGACAATTGAGATTCTTAATAATTTTAGGATTTCATAAACTTGGGGATCGGCTATAATATCATCCAAAATTTTAAGGTTATCTCCATCTGATGGCCGATATTTTTGGAAGAAATTTTTAACAGCCACGTTATACTCTTCAACAAATTTCTCAGGAAGACCGCGTTCTATTGGATTTTTTAAGAGTTTAATTGGAGGTCTTCTAATCATAAGTAGATCATTTATGAGAAAGATTAATTCTGAAGGCATTCCTTTAACAGAGGCTTCTTTTATTATCTCTTTTTTGATTAATTCCATAAGAATCGCATCTACATCGAAGAAACCTTCCCTGTATTGGTCCTTTAACCAAATTTTTAATTCTGACTTCGAAATAACTCCCTCATCTCTTAACCTATTTATAATTAATCTATTTACACCATCAAGATAAGTGATAGCTAAACTTTGTTCATCATTTAAATGAGGATAGGTCGATAAACGCTGAAAAAGGAAAGGAATCATCTCAAGATATGCATTTTCTTCATAATTTTGGAATATCACTCGTGAAATATCAGCTAAACCTCCTTCATAAGCATCTGCGTCTTCATCTAAGTTTAACAGTAGAATTATATAAAGAGGTTTTTCTCGACCAGTATAGTATGAAGCAATGTTTAAGGGTCCAACTAATAAGCTAATCATTCCTGGTTCACCCGTGTATTCATGCGCTGCATATATTTGCATTAAAGTTTCTTCGCTTATAACTAATTCTTCAGGATATTTCGCAAGAATTTCAGTGCTTACTTTGATATCCCATCTCATTATTACTAATCCTATTGGCATTAATCAATTTCACCTCCCTCTTTATATCTTGTGTCTTTTATTGGTGGTTTTTTAGGTTTCAATTCTTCTATACCTAGGATTTCTTCAATTGAAAGGCCAATATCTTTCCAATCGTCTCCAAGTAATTTAGCTAATATTTTTTCTTTTGTTGGAATAGCAATTGACTCAGTAATATTCTTCTTTGATTTGATATAACCTTTTACTTTTCTGATCTTCTTAACATGTTTAGGTATTCTTGCTTGCTGGATAACTCTATAGGCTACCACACTCCCCACAACACCTACAATTGATGCTGTAATCAAGATAAAATAAAATGTGGGCATTCCCGGGAAGATCTCCTCCATTTGAACAACCACCGTAATAAGGATTTCTTCTGATGTGAAATTAGCCGCGTGTATAGTAATCTTACCTGAAAATGTTTGAGAGGTAACAAATGCGTCAATTTCATTTGTTCTAAATGTTAATGTATATACACCCGAGGTTGTCTCTTGAAGCATGTAATCAACATTTCTAATAGTAAGTGTAACTGACGCATTTTCTAGATCTATGGCTCGTGTTTCATCCCATAAAGCAATTTTAAAGTCGATATCATCCCCCTGCATTACCCTAATTTGATTGTTCTCTTTTAATCCAGTTGCGTCTAAAGTAGCCGTAAAGTTTCTTAACATAATTTCTAAATTGATAAGAGCAGACTTTGCTTCATAGTTTTGTTTTTGTAATGTAAGATATAAGTAATAATAGCCAACAGGTTTTAATTCAGTGTTAAAATCTAGTATATACGTTTTATTTTCATTTTGAACCAATGTTCCAGTACCGTGTACTCCTGGAATTCTAGTCCCATTTGCATATAACTTTTCCCAAATAAAAGTAGCAGTAGTTAAATTTCCAACGATTTCCTCGGAAATTACATCATGATATAAAAATTCGAAAGGATTAGGATCCTCTACCCATACTTTCGAGCTAATATAGACTAAATCAGTTTCTCCATTGAGAGTTGTTGGCCTTTCTGTAATACTGAGAGAAGTTACATAAGTCTGTGTAGTAAAGTTCTCTAATTTGGCAATAATCTTGATTGATTTTAAACCCCACGTTTCTGCTATTGAGGTATCAATTATCGCAGTATAATATCCATCATTACTAGGATCTTCATAAAATTGAACAGGATCAAGATTAAGCCATTC
>CAYSZJ010000043.1:0-30575 GCA_964435435.1 uncultured archaeon | reverse complement strand
GTAAAGAAAATTGGGATTCTCTTTGGCTTCCTGATCATCTAACTGGTATGGGTGGCACATTAATCGACGATTATTTAAGCCCTTGGGCACTATTTGGTGCAATGGCAGAATTAGTTAAAGGAAAAACTTTTGGAACAGCTGTTTCAGATCCTCATAGAATTCATCCCGCAGTCCTTGCCCAGATATGTACCTCAATCAATCACCTCACAGACGGAAATTTTATTTTAGGGATTGGAGCAGGTGAAGCGATGAATTTAAAGGCTTATGGTATTCCGTCTGATCATGCACTTTCAAAAATGAGGGAATCAATTAATTTTATGAAATTATCTTGGGAGAAAAGTAGAAATATTTCGTTTAAAGGACAACACTACAATGCAGATAAAGCGATACTAACCCCAAAACCAGTATCAGATATTCCTGTGTGGATAGGAGCTAATAGTCCTAAAACATTAAAATTAACTGGAGAAATTGCGGATGGATGGATGCCTGTTGGAATTGATCACATTACTTATAAACGAAAAAAAGAACAAATCCTTACAGTATTGAAAAAAAAGGGAAGAGACTTGGATAAATTTTCATTCGGGTTGTTTCATTTTATTTTTATAAATGATGATGAAAGAATAATCAACCAAAGAATACGAGCTAATAAATATGAATTATTGACGAATCCCCGAAGAATAAAAGAATTAGGATATTGGAAAGATGAATATGAGGAATTATATCAAGATACTACAGGATATAGAAGTGATGATGTGAATATTCTAAAGATTGATCGAGATGATGTCGCGAGTTTTGATATTAGAAAATTAGAATCTATAATAAATCAAATACCAGATGATTTAATTCGTGAAAGCTTGATGATTGGAACAAAAGATCAAATTATTGAAAGAATTCAGAAGTATAGAGAAGCAGGCGCTCAACATTTTATATTTTCATCTCTTAATGGAGCTTCGAGTAAAAATGCACCATTTACTTACTGGGACGCTTCAAGAATAATAAGTGAAGAAATTATACCACTATTTAAAAATTCTAATGTCTAAAAATCGTTAAAATTTTTACCTCAATTATTTTTCTATAATAGTTTCTTTTATTGCTGTACCAAAATGAGTTGCTCCGGGTCCTATGTGAATTAAAACCTCATCTCCAACCTTGATATCGACAACAGATTTAGCTATACCGTCTGCTCCTACTAGACGAATAGTTTCTGCATTTTGACAAATGCAACTTATCGGAATTATTTTATCTCCTTTTGAAACTTCCAATTTGAATCTCAACATTGGTCGAGTTTCAATTTTCACCCTTCCAATTGATACTATCCTAGCTTCACCTTTGTAAGTAACTGCTATAACTTTATCTCCACCTTTCAATTCGCTAAGATACTTTGTGCGATATAATTTTCCAGGATCATCATCAGGTACAAGTACATAGGCAGAGACATCTCCTGCATTAACCCTAAATGGTCTGGATGATACAAACTGGGTTTCAAATGTTTCAGAATGAACTAAACAAAATCCTGCAGCTGTTGATCCTACCAAAAGCCCTTCTCCAATATGTAGAAGTGAAGAGGTATCAACACAGACTCTTTCTGCTTCAGGTATATTCTGAATATTGAGTACTTTTGCCTTGATAAGTTCAATATGAAAGGTGGTATGTACTAGTTTTTTAAGCTCTACAATATCATTCGCGTTCTTTGGTGTAAAAAGAATTCCATCTACTCCAATTTCTAGAGTTTTCAACATCAATTCAGCTTCTTTAACAGTATTTACTGCGGCAATTAATTCAGTATCGTTATCATGCATTTCTGCTATAAGATTTTCAAAAGGGATTATTTTCCAGTCCTTAGCAGAGACAATTATAAAATCAACTTGTCTACTTTTAGAAAGCTCAGCAATATCTTTCTCATCATCTTTTGACTGTAGTTCTTTATAATATCCGATGAGGTATTCTGAATATTTTTTATTAGATAGTAATTCTTTCAGTTTCTCTTTATTATCAATTATAAAATTATTAGTTGGAATATCCAGATATTTTGTAAATAGATTTATACGTTCAATTTGTTCAAACTCAGTATAAGTATCCGTTGAAACTAAAAAATTTAAAATATCTTTATTGAACGCTTCTTGAACTAATTCTTTAAAATTTACACTTTTATTCTCAAAATTTAAGATTATTTTTTTCATAACATCAAATTGCTAGATTTTGGACTATGAAAGTTTTTTTTTTAAGTAATTATTTTATTATTTTGTATTAGTTTATTATTAAATTTTTAAGTTAGTAAATTCATATTATTCATAATATAGGAAATTAAAATATAACTTCTAAGTAGAGTGGAGTTAAAATGGGTTTAAAAAAGAAGCTGTTCCCCAGAAAAGGAAAGGAAAAAGATGACTTAGTTGCTAAAGCAAAAGCTCATATTCATAAATTAAATGTAATGAATAGAAATTATACAAAACGCGCCGAGATAAGCCGAAAAAATGCAAAAATTGCTTTAAGACGGGGTGAAAAAGATCGAGCAAAGAATTATCTTATCCAGTACAAGTCATACAACGCTAAAGTTGATAGATCAAATAATATAAGGGGAAAAATAGAACGCCAGATTCAAGCAATTGAAGAAGGACAATTAATAAGTTCCACAGGAGATATATTCGGGGGAATACGGGATGAATTAGAGTATATCGCTACAAAAGCGTCCCCCGCAAAAGTAGCTGAAATAGCAGAAGACTCTGAAGTTTATGTTGCTGAAATTGAGGAAGCTGCCGATATTTTAGCAGGTGATCCTGAAATTGATCTTGCAATAGATGTTACAGAAGAATTAAATCAGCTAGAAACAGAAATGCTTCTTGATCAAGGAGGTACAATGCCTGAAGTTCCTTCAGATGAGCTGCAATATATACCTGACTACGAGATTGAAGAGGAACCTGAGGTTAAATCGAAGGAAAAGCTCCAAGATGAGATCGAAAAGCTTCGTAAAGAATTAGAAGGATAAACTTTTTTCAATGAATTTCTTTTTCTTTTACGGTTAAATAATATTGATTTAGGTACTTTAACTATTATTTTAATTCATTTAGGGCTTGAACCATATTTTTTGCTTTTTTAATAGCTATTTCATAGCCATCTTTCTCTCCAAAAGAATCTTTTAAAGGTAGAAAGCCACAATCAGGTTTTATAATTAAATTTTCTCTTCCATATTGTTCTATTGCCTTTTTTATGTAATTTTTAAGAAAATCAACTCCTTCGATATAGTCATTAATTTTTCTCCCGTTTACTGGTAAAAACTTAGATTTAACGGCTCCAAGGGCTAGTAATTTTTCATTTTTTTTGAAATGCTCTCTTTTAAATATTTCAAAATTATCCTCATTAGTTGCAAACTCATGATCCAATATTTTTACATCTGTTTGTAGAAGTAGATCACGGCATTTAGGGCTTATTCTTCCACAAACATGAATTGAGGATAAAGATTTTATTTCGGATATAGATTTATTCAGAATTTCTAGGAGGAATTCTTCAGAATGGAACAATACTTTTCTTCCAATCAGGAATCCAAGGATAGGCTCATCGCAAGAAATAATATCTATTCCCATATCACTATAAGCTGCTCCTATCTGTTTTATGATTTCTGCAAGTTTTTCCACAATCCAATCTATCATTATTGCTCTAGGTTCAGCAAAGACTCTAGGTTTAATACCTTTAGCTATTTCTCCTTTCAGTATTATTTCACTAGCTAAAGTAAAAGGGCCTGTTAAACACGCTTTTGTTCCTTTGATTTGCTCTGGAAGATGAGGTCGTTGCACAAAAAATTTTTTTATAAATTCTCCATATTGTAGTGCTATTGGTTTTTTAGGAACTTTAAAATCATCATTTAAATAAAATTTATTGTTAATTTCTTCTAATTGAGCAACATTTTTTGCTAATGGAGATAAAAATTGATCGATCATTGATATTAACTGGGGATAGCATGGATAATCAACGCCTATTTGAATCAAATCTTCAAATATCCTTATCATATTTTCTTCATTGTTAGTTAGAGGCCAACTTCCAACTACAGTAGTGAACGGATTATCCATATGTAGTATAAAAGTTAAAAGAATATAAAACTAGTTAATATAAAATATGCAGATTCTGCATAAAGTATGCTAAGCTAAAAATCTAAGTATAAAATCTTTTATTATTAAAATTTCTGTTGCTTTGTTTACTAGATTCTAATTCATCTATACTATGCTGTAAATTTTGAGTCTTCTTATCAATAAGATAAATTTCCTTGTTTAGATTTCTAAAGGTCCTAAAGTAATCACTTTCTGATATCAAACCTTGGTCAAACTTCTTTTCCAGTTTTTTTAAGGTGACTTTAAGGCCATATCGCTCTTTTTCTAATTCACTCATCTTTTTTTGTTTTTCTTTATCTAACTTATAAAGCTTTCTTTTATGTCGAAAAGATTTACCAGTGAAAATATCATCAGAGTTGAATAAAGAGGATAAATGATTTCTATTAAATTCTTGGAATGTAGATTCATCATCTGAGATAATTGAGTTTTCATTAAAATCGTGTGCTTGGTCTAATTTTCTCATTATATTGTGTCTATTGTTAATACCATTAAATTGGTTATTATAACGATTATTAGGTTGAGGATTATAATTCTGAAATCTGGTTGGATTGTAAAGATTTTGCATAAAGAATTTGTTTTGATATTGGTTTTGTGGAGTGAACTGATTTAATTGATTTCTATAATTATGTAAAAGCTCAGGAGATTGAATTATTTCCGGATAACTGTTTAAATTTTCTGGAATATATTGATTATTTGGATACGAAATCACAGGATTATTAGGAATTGGTTGCATTAAATTCTGGTTATATTGTGAAGAGACTTGAGGATACATCTGAGAAGAAATATGTTGGATTTGGTTGGGTTGAAAATTAACATTTTGAGAAAGAGTTTTGTTATAATTTTGAAGATTCCCATATCCTTTATTATATTGACATTTTAGACTGAAAAATGAATTAATACTTTCTTCAATAAAATCTATTAACATATTTAAATCAATATCGAGTTCCTGAAGTTGCTCTGCAGATTTTTTATCAAATATTGTGGTTTCATCAAAGGTTCTTGCCAAAAGAATATATTCAATTACTCTTTTAATTGCTTTTGGAGGGAGTGTAAACTCATATTTACCATATTCAAATTCAATATATAATTTTTTGAACAGTTTTCCTTTTTCCTTAATCCGAATTAAATCCTTAACTGGGGCTTTAAAGCTTAATTCTACCTTCTTTTTAATTAGACCAAATTCATGAATAAATGATAAATCAAAATTAGTAATAAATAAGATACCATTTTCTTTCTTATATCTTTCTTCATTGTCTAAACCATTAGCTAATTTAGCATGAATAGCATAAACAGGCTTCTCTTTCTCTGCTAAGTTTAAATGTTTTTTAAAATTTGTAAAATAATACCCAATTTTATCGATAAATCTTAGATTTTTTTCAAAAGAGTCTATGGTTTCATTAAAAGTTTTAACATTATTTAATACAAAATCATTAATAGAATTATAGCTACGAAGAAGATTATCAAAAATCCCTTCGATAATTGTAATATTCGTGTTAGGTTGGGCATATATATCAAAATAATATTCTTTATAAAGAACTAATTGATGAAAATGAGCATTCATTTTATCATATAAGGTATTTTGTATATATATAAAGAGTTTAAAGAGAGCTAATAGATCTGATTCCATTTTTGGAAAATGGTAATATTTAATTGGAGGATCTCTTGCTTTTTTTATTTTTCGATGAAATTTATATAAAGTATTAAGAACATCTCTTAAAGGATTAACAAATAAACGTGAATTCTTGATTAATTCTAAAAAAGATTTTTCTAATTCTTCTTTTTTCTCATAAATATTAATAATTTTATGTGAGCCACATTTTGGGCACGATTTTAAAAGTTGGTGATCTTTTACAATATTTTCATTTCCGCAATCATTACATCTTCTTGTTTTTTCAGAATCAGTAACTTCAATATTTTTGGAATTACAATCTTGACAGATATAACTATCAACTTTTTTCTCATGTAGACAATCAGAGCAGCAATTAGCACCACACTCTTCACAATAGTAAGCTAATTTCACATATCGTTGACAAAAACGACAAATTTGCTCTGACATTTTTTTAATTTAAACCCAACCTAATAAGATAAAAATTCGTTTAAAATCGCTTTATCAGAAGAATAACAAATTTCAAAACATAAAAAAAGTTATATTATTCTCGTATCATGTAATATCCAGATATGGTTAGTGAGAAAAACAAGTTTGAATCCGAAAAAAATTATTTTATTATTTTTACTTTTTTTCCTAAAGCTTGCCCAGGTACTCCTGCTTTTTTAAAATGAGCTCTTACAGCACCATTCTTTCCATGCGCACGTGTTATCACGCCTTTTAATTCCTTACCTGAAGGAGTATTCCAAACAACAGTCCTTCCAATAAGTCTGTTTGCCTCTTTTCTTGTCTTTATATTTGAAAAAACTAAAATACAGTGTTTCTGATGAACTGTATGACGCCCCCGTTTATAATTTGATATAACTCCTTCCATACCCAAAATATCTAACTTGTTAAATGTCATAGATGACTAATCAGCAGTTAATTTTAATTTTCTGTATTAAGAGAAAAAATACTCTAAAACTATTAAGTTTTTTCGATTAAGTTGTTATTTCTTAAAAAATAGGATTGAAATTAAGATATCTATAGTATCTTAGTAAAAAACATTTTTGAACTTATCAAGTTTAATATAATTAAATGAGAGTAGCTTTTAGTAAAATTAAACTTACACCAAAAAATTATATTGGAAAACCCTTGGCAGGTTATACAAGGAAAGATCCTTGTTTGGGGAAATTAGATGATATTTATGCGTATGCTGTTTTAATTGATGGAACTTCAGAAGCTACTAAAAAAAATATTTTATTATTGATTTCAATAGATACTTTAAAAATTCCGTTATCAATTGCAAAATATATTAAGAAAAAAATCAGTTCTAATCATCCCAAATTAGATTCTGAACATATTTTAATACATGCCACTCATACACATGCTTCTTTCGATCTTACTGGTGAGTTCTATTGGCCAGGGGGTACTTTAAATGTGATGAAGGGTATAATGTTTGGGGCGAATAGAAATGATAGTTATATAGTGGTGTTTGCTAGAAAGATTATTAAAATGGTCAATGAATTATTTAATAAGCTAAAACCATGTATCGTTGCTTCTAAGAAAGAAGAATTTAATCCAGATATTGTAATCAATCGAAGACATCCTACAAACAATACCAAACCATATTTAGGTGTTATTACATTTAAAAGTTTAGATACAAAAGAACTGATTGGAATTATTATTAATTATGCATGTCATCCTACAACTCTATCCTATAAAAATAGCAAACTATCAGCTGATTATCCTGGACGAATTATTCATAAAATAGAAGAATTAACTAATGGTAGAATAAACACTATATATTTTAATGGTCCTTCGGGAGATTTAAATCCTATAACTACTTGTGGAATAGATTATCCAAAATTAGAAGTTGATAAATCTCTTATATACAATCAATTTGGAACTTATGAAGATACAATTAGAATTGGAAATTCTATAGCAGAAGCTGCATTAAAATTGGCTAATAGTATTTCAGAGGGAGATTATTTTGATAGTATTGAAATTCAGCCGTATACAAAATATATCTGGATTCCTATGAAAGACTATAAATATTTTTCAAAATTATGGTTAAAAAACAAGTTAATTTTTGCGCTCAAGAAATATTTCTTATTATTGATTGCCAGAGTTAATATACTCAATTCAAATTTCCCAATCTTTATTTTAAATAAGAAAATCTTAGGGATAAAATGTAAAACTTTAATTCAAAATATTAAAATTAAAATCAGTAAAAAGTCTAAATCAAAAGACCTTAGCATTTTGACTATTCCAGGCGAATTATTTGAAGACATAGGCAAATTTTTATATAAATATTCAATAACAGGAATAATGAATACATATATATTTCAAAATACTCAAGATTGGATTGCTTATTTATTTCCACTAAAAGAATACATTAATGAAGGAGGCTATGAGCCAATACCGAGTTTTAGTCCTATCTGTGGATATTATGTAAAAAATGAGATGAAGAATCTTATAAATGATATAAAAAAAATATAGTTTTATTTCTCCTCACTAAGATTTTCAGCTTTTGTCCAAGCTTCTTGATTTATCTTATTTATTTCAGTGATAATATTTTCTTTAGTTAAATAGGGCTCCTGTTGTATTATTTTCTCTACTTTAGATAATAATTCAGATTCGAAACTTCTTAGTTTAGAAATGCTTTTTCTTGATTTTGATCTAGTATGTTCACACCAATACCACTCTGGATCAACTTTTTTATATGGCCCAGGTTCATAATATTTTTGTCCTTTTACAGGAAAAATATAAGGTTTATAGATGCTAAGACATGGTAACGTGGTCCCAGTGAACCAATGTATTGATTGTTTTCCTTTCCTTAGATGTGAAACTTGAGAACCTGTGGATTCAAAGCCTCCATGCATACAAATTCCTGCATCATGTTCTCTAAGAAATTTCATCATCAGTTCTGAAGTAATATTTCCTTTATTTTCTTTTAAAAGTAGGGTTGCTTTTCCACCTCGAGATAATGGAGAAGGTTTGTCAGGGATATGAGATCCTGAATATGTTATTGCGAAATCAAAATCATCATCATCTTTACAATAATCTTTTTCTATTGCATGTTGGATAATACCTTCTCTACATATATCGCTTTTTCCTCTTATTGTAATTCCATTTGAAATAGCCCTTACATTTTTTACTTTTTCAGCGACCCACCACACATCAGCAGTTTCTAATACATAAGCTTCTTCTGGATCTGCAATTAAAAATGAATTATGATACATCCAATTCGGATCGTCATAAGCACATCCTCCACCTTGTCCATATTTTTCTAGTAAATCAATAATTATATTCAATGCTTCTTTTGCCGTTTTCCCTCTTTCAAGGCCTAGTCTTAATATATCCATGCCTAACAATCCAATAGATCTTAACGGTTCATGAGTATATACGGCTTCATTCCCAATCGCAACACCACATTCATTAACACCCATTTCTGCCCCCACATCCACCAGGGTTGGCTTAAAAGGACTGCATAAGTTTCAGAAACTTGAGGAATTGAGATATATGTGCATTTTAACTCTTCTCCCTTTGAGTGTATAGTCCTTGGATTATATGTTATTAATTGGACCTCATTATAAGGTCTATCAGAGTTTTTTCCAAATATAATATTTCGATCTTTTGTAGAATTACCAAGTGCTACTAATGTGTCACACATAATCCTTTTTTCGGAAAACTTGTTTATTTGAGGTAATTTAATGCCGTAAGCGCAAATAGTTTTGTTACATTTATAACATCTTCTATATAAACAAACTCATCAGTGGAGTGAATATTACTCTCTCCTCGAAAAGGTCCTATTAATATTGTTTCTATTCCTTTTTGTTGAAAAAAATGGGCGTCTGTAGTAGGGAGGAAGACTTTGAACTCTCTCTCTTCATTATATACTGTCTTAAATGCATTTTTAACTATTTTAGCAAAATTTGAGTTAATATCTGTTATTTGTGGTTCAATATATACTGGAATTTGAACGGTTATGTTTAAATCTGGATCTTTTTTCTTTAAATCATCAATAAAATCCAGTATTCTTGTTTTTAAATCCTCCAAATTTTGCTCTGGTATAGTGTTTATTATGCAATGTAAAACACATTTATCAGGTACTGTATTAACAGAAACTCCACCTTCTATTATTGTAAAATTAACACTGCTAATTTTAGATGGCATATATGGAGGAAGCGGATATTTTGTTTCCTTTGATTTTAATTCTTCTTGTAATTCTACTAAAAAATTCATAATTGGAAGCATTTTATTAATTGCATTTATTCCGGAATATTTATTACGATTAGGAGGAGGTAAATCGGACCATCCTTGTGCGTGCCTACGTATTCCTTTAATAATAAAACTTATTTGAAATGTTCCTCCTCGAAAAGCCACTGGATAATCACTAATGGAATCACCCAATAAACAAGCATCTCCTTTTACAATCTCCTCATTAACAATGTATTCAGCTCCCAGTAAACCTCCAATCTCCTCATTTATTACTGCCGTTATAATTAATTTTCCATTTAAATCGATGTCAGCATCTAATAAAGCTTTGGTAGCAAAAATTTCGGCAGCTATACAAGATTTATCATCCGCAGTTCCACGACCATATATCTTATTTCCAATTTTTTCACCCCCATGCGGTTGTTTTGTCCAACCGTCATATGTAGCGACTGTATCAAGATGGGCATTAAATATTAAAGTGGGACCTTTATCATTGCCTATTTCACTTATAACATTATGCCTTTTCCTTTGAGTGTTTATCCCAAGCTCGCTTATTTTAGAAGCTATAAATTTAGATATATCTTTATATTTACCGGGAGGAACTTCTGAAGGGATTTTTATAATTTCTTGAAGAAATTCAATAATTTCATCCTTCATATTGTCAATTTTTTCTAGTACTATTTTTTCTAAACCATTCATATTCTCTAAATTTTTTTTAATTTAATGATATAAGTAATAACATTATATATTATCAATATTAGAAAATAAAAAACTTTAATGAGTAAATTTCAATACATTACTCTTTTTGTCGTAATTAATCATACAAATCCAAATTTAATTAAGTTTTAATAAAATTCTTATTTTAAAGAATTAAATTAGACTATACTTAGATTAATAGATTTATTATTTTTATTCAGCTATTAAGAGTCTTTTAAAAAGAATTGAAATAAGTTGAAGGAGAATAAAGAAAATATTTGGATATTTACATTTGAATATGCAGGAATTGCTAAAGTGGGGGGTCTTGGAGAAGTTCCTGCAAATCAAGCCAAACACCTTGCTAGTGATTTTAATATCACTGTATTTATTCCCTCTCACGGACAAATTGATCGTTTAAGAAAAAAACATATCCTTGAAAAATTACCATTTAATTGTGTTGGACAAATTAACCCTATGATTTTTGGAATTAATGAACCAGAAGAAAATTACAATATATCATTTTTTAAATTAAGAATAAATAATGTTAACATTATTTTATTATCTGGTGAGAACATATTTACACATAGGTTTTTGGATGATACTATTGTTTACAACCCAAATACGCTTGATGGAAAAATATGTCTTTTTAGCATTGGAATGCGATGTTTTATTGATTTTCTAATTGACGCTCATAAATCCGATTTACCAAATGCAATACATCTACATGATTATCATGCTGTTATATCATTTATAGGAATAAAGCAAAGATTAATTAAAAATGGTTTAGATGTACCTTCAATTATTACAATTCATTTATTAACTTGGCCAAGGTATAATATTGATTTTTATTACGCTTGTGGTATTGATCAAACACCAATAACGATCCTTTTAAAAGATGGAATTAAATCTTTAACTTTAAATGAAATTTTCACAATTCATCAAAATTCAGATTATTACAACGACGCATTCCAAACAGCCACAGTTGAACAAATTGGGGCACTTATATGTGATTTAGTCACTACAGTAAGCCAATCCTATTTGATCTCCCATATTATTCCTAACTGCGGAAAAGATTTAATTGAATTTAAATCAGATTTTGTCTGGGATGGTTGTGATTGGGATTTTGAAGAGATTTATCAAAATGTCAATCAGGTTATGGGATATGAAGTGCGGGAGGTGCTTAAAATCCCATATCAACAAAATCTAACTAGATCTAATTTAAAAGAGTATTTACTTACCTACAAAATTAGTCATTTAAGCCAAAGTCCATTAATCAATTCAGCTAGAGTATTAGCAACTATTAATGAAATTTCAAATGGAAATCCTTTTATAAAAAATGGAATGGTAAAACCCTTTTCTGATTCAGGACCGTTAGTTATTACTACAGGAAGAATATCTCCTCAAAAGGGCTTTGATATTGTATTTAAGGCAGTCCCAGAGGTCTTGGATGTGGTACCTAATGCGAAATTTCTTTTTCTTATATTACCTACTGATTATAGCTTGAATGAAATTAGAGAGTATTCTTATTATGTAAAAAAATATCCCAACAATATTAGAATTATTTTTGGGGTTGCTTCTGAAATTTTTAATTTAGCACATTTGGCTGCAGATGTCTATTGTGCGTTATCAAGATGGGAACCTTTTGGTATTATGGCCTTAGAAGCTATGGCGTCAAAGCTTCCAATAATAGCGACAAAGGTTGGAGGGCTCCAAGAAACTATTATAGATATGAGAATCTATCCTGAAATTGGCACGGGTATTTTAATAGAAAAAGATAATCCCTCGCAATTTTCTGATGCATTAATTTCACTTTTTAAAGCATTAGAAGTTGCTGATAGAGTAGAAGTTTCTGAAACTCATACGGTTTATGATGCTGATACCTTAAAAATTGTAAATCAAATTCCAGATGATATTATTAAATCTCGCGTTTTGATTGATACTAACTATTTTTATCAGATAAGAGAGAATTGTATCAAGAGAGTAAAAAATAATTTCACATGGAAAAATGTTTCACAAAAATTAATTGAGTTATATTCCAAAATACAGAAGATTCATAATCTCACATAAATCGAGGGAAATTCTTGATTTTATCTAAAAAGTCAGTAGTTCTTATTTTAATTTCTGTTCTTACTTATGGCACGGCTGCTATGGCAATGGTTTACTATCTTCCTCGATATCTATTAAATTTGGGATTTACTACACCAATAGTACAATTAGTTACTACAATTTACCCGCTTAGTATGATCTTTTTACCTCAACTTTTAGGAAAATATTCGGATAAAATACAAAATCGATATATATTTTTTGTTTTGGGTTCTATTGGTTTGAGCTTATTTTATTTATCTTTAATGTTTACAGAAAATTTAATATTAATAACAGTTATTTTAGTTTTCTATAGCATGTGCGGTGCCTCCTATAGATTAAACTTCACATTGTATCAAGAATTGACAATAAATAACCCTAAATATGTCACTTTTTACAATGCGATAACTGTTGCAGGTTGGTTCTTTGGATCTCAACTTGGGGGAATTTTTATAGATCTATATGGTGTGTCACATATTTTTAAATTTCTACTTATTATTTCGTTATTTAACCTCCTAGTAATTGTTTTTATTAGAGAAAATCGAGATATTATATTAGACCATTATAATAATGAAGTAATTGAAAACTCATATGTTAATGAATTGAAAAATAATGAAAAAGAAAACCCTATTTCAAAATCTATCTATTTTGCTCTTTTTTTTCGGCATTTTGGTGTTAGACCAATTATTACAATATTAGCAGTTCTAATGGCTTTTCATTTGAGCAGTGATACGCAGATTGGATTCCTATTAGGTTTTAATCCGTTGCTTCAATTCTTTCTTATGCTTCTAACAGGGAAAATTATTACAAATAGAAATCAAAAATATATCATGATGACTGGATTCTTTTTAAGTACCATTGCTATATTTGTTTATACTCTAGCGAGTGATTTTTGGGGATTTTTCATAGGACAAATTATGATATCATGTTCATACGCTTTTTTTTGGAATGCTATACAAATTTACATTGCCCAAAGGACAAATCCTACAAATAAAGGTAAATACCTTGGATATACAAATTCAAGTTTTTTCTCAGGAGGATTTTTAGGAGGATTATTTTTCAGTTTTTTATTATTTTCTAATCCTGATTATTATGCTTTTATGTGGATAATGATCATTTTCCCATTAATTTCTGCTCTAAGTATCTTTATAAAATTTAAAAGTGAAGAATAAATTTGAGTTAAATTGGTATAATTTCTTAATAATTTCCATTGCTTATTGTAGCTTCCTTTTTGATAGAAAAATAATTAAATACTCAAATATTTTAGATGATACTTTAAACCACCTCTTCCAAATAAAAAGACTTTAAAATTGATTTTATCTAAAAGATCTGTTTTTCTAATTTTATTATCATCACTGATTTCTAATTCTTCAGCTATGATAATGGTAAGTTATTTACCACCGTTTTTATTAAATTTAGGAACAGAAGCCCCTATAATTCAGTTAATTATGACAGCTTTTTTATCAACTATGTTTATTTTCCCACCATTATTTGGAAAATTATCAGATAAGTTCCAGAAAAGACTTATTTTTATTTTATTAGGAATTATTGGAACGATCTCCATACTCTTTTTATTAACATTTTCTAAAATTTTAATTTTAATTATAATTGAGTTACTTTTTTATGGCTTTTTCGGATCAACTTTATCTATTATTTCTACATTATATGCTGAGTTGGTCGAGAATGATATCAAATATATGTCATATCTTAATGCTGTAATGGTTGGAGGATATTTCATGGGAGGACTATTAGGGGGAATTTTTATTGATATTTATGGAATCGATAAAATTTTCCTATTTCCTTTCATTATTTCCTTAATTGGATTGATGTTCATGCTTTTTGTAAAGGAAAACAGATCAATCATCATAGAAAGATATAAATTGAAAACTGAAAAAAAAGATGATATAATTCTAGAAAATAATCTTGAAATAGAAAAATCTATTCCTAAAAGCATCTATTATAGCTTATTTTTTAGGAATTTTGGTGTTAAGCCAATTTTATTTATGCTTGCTATAATTATGAGCTTCCACTTAGCCAACAATACTCAAATAGGATTTTTACTAGGTATCAATTTCTTTTTCCAAATCTTTCAAATGATTTTTATCGGAAGGATTTTAACTGTAAAGAATTATAAGTTCTTCATTATCTTAGGATATATCTTTAGCACTGTTGTTATTTTTACATATATTTTATCCATAGATTTTTGGGGTTTTTTGTTATGCCAAATATTAGTTTCTTTTAGCTATTCATTACATTGGATAGCAGTTATTACTTATATTGCTCAAAATTCAACTCCAAAAAATAAAGGTAAATTTATAAGTTATGCAAATTCGAGTTCTTTTGCTGGTAATGCTTTTGGAGGGTTAATGTTTAGTTTATTATTAGTTATCTTCAATTCAAACTATTATAGTGCCATGTATTTTATGATTATATTTCCTGCAATCTCTATAATTATTATTCTGCTAAAATTTGATCCAAAACAAAAAATTCTCACGAATTCCAAAAAGGATTCAGATTCTTAAATATAGCATTAGGTTTATCAGGGATTATTTCTAATTCTTTTCTTATCCACCCTGATATCCATTTATATTTTGCTTTAAATCTACTGTCCATAAAAATTATTGCTCCTTTATCAGTAATCTTTCTTATTGGTCTTCCGGAAGCTTGATTTGCTCGTTGAATAGCTGGATATAAATATGCAAAATTCCAACCTTGTCTATTAAATACCTTGTCGTAATATTTTATTTTTGCCTCAACTCGCGGTGTGGGAAGGTGATAGGGGACACCTGCTATTATAACAGAATTCATGAAATTCCCTGGATAATCTTCTCCTTCTGAATTTCTCCCACCACAAACTCCTAATAAGACTGCACCTCCATTTGAAGCCATGTTTTTGAAATCATCAACTAATAAAGCATTTTCAGAGGCTGACAAACCAGATTCCTCAAAAAATAATTTTTTATTATTTTTTTCTATTACAGATTCTATCCCATTCCTTAAGAGTCCTCTAAGAATTTGATAAGAAGCACAAAAAATTCCAATATTTGCAGGAGTTGTACATAGCACTTCATTAATTTTATCAATCATTTTTTCAAACATGCCAGGTGTTCTATTAGCTCTTTTAGTATTTACTCCTTCAGTTATAATAGCCTTAATATTTTTCTTACTAAACGGGGAATCTGCGATAATTCCTTTATAACTCTTTCCACACTCATTTAATCCCATTAAATTATTATACACATATGGATTAACAGTTCCAGAGAGATTTAAAGAGGTATAACATCTTTTCAAGATGGGAATAGCAATTTCTCTAGGATCCAATGCTACAATTTCAAGTGAGATTGATCTTCTTCCTTTAACTTCTTTATTATTATAACAAAAAAAATAATTGTCAAGTATGTATGTCTTCAACCATTTCATCCAAAATTCTGCTAAGTAACCACCAAAATTTCTTGAAATTTCACCATTTGCTAGTCTTTCTTCATGTATTGAGAAGCTAAAATCATTTAGATCTTCAATAAAGTTCTTAAATTTGTTTAGATCATTAAAGCCTAATTTTTTAAAAATTATTTCTAAAAACTTATCAGGTTTAATTGCCTTTTCTTCAATTCTTAAACTATTTTTTTTCTCGTTTAAAAGATCTATTAATATTTTAACAAAACTCTGCATTAGAATAGGGGATCGATACATTTCTAGATCTTTCAAACATAACTTTAATGAATATGGTGTAAGTTTTTTTGAACTGACTTCTGTAGCAACATCTATAACATTATGGCATTCATCTATTACTAAAATACAACTTTGAAGTTCTTTACCAATAAATTCTAGAAAAGATTCGCGAATGAATGGGTTAAAAATCCACTGATAATTGCAGATAACAATTTTCATTGATTCAAGTAAAAATTTACTCAAGAAATAAGGACAAAAATTTTTTTCCTTACAGAATGTTATAAGTTCTTCGGCATCTACAGGTTTATTAAACAATTCTGGCGCGATTAATAATGGATTTTCAGTTTGACCTCTTTTTTTTAATAGGTTTAAAAAAAATAGACAATTCCTATTTTTCCTTAAATCTCTACAAACAGACATCGCTTCTCTAGGATTTGCCTTAAGAGATAATAATGTGTTGTTTAGGCACATCTCATTTCTACCTCTTATCGAAAGTCCATTAAGTCTTACTCCAAGATTGTCATCGCTTACTTTTTGTGAAATCTTTATCAATTCTTTAATTATCCGCCGATTTTGAGAATGTGTTCGGCACATATAAATAATTTTTAGATCTTTTTCAATAGCTAATGGTAAAAGTCCACAGAGAGCAATAATTGTCTTCCCTGTCCCATTAGGAGCTGAAAGCAAAGTGATCTTTTTTGATCTTGAACTCAATTCAATCTGCTTAATAATTTTCTCTTGATTTTCTCTGAATTGCTTATATGGAAAAAATGATAAGTAATCTATAGTTGTACACCAAATTCTTATATATAAAGTTGATACTATTTTAACCCTTATATTCCCATAGACTATAAAAATTTATTTATTAAGAGTGGTTACCAAGGTTAATCATGTAATACAGGTTTTCTCGCAGCAAGAACAGCATCTAAACGTTTAACAGGCATACGATGGGGGGCATTTTTTAAAAGTTCCGGATTATTTTTTGCTTCTTCTTTAATTTTATTCATTACTTCAACAAAATAATCTAGAGATTTTTTTGATTCGGTTTCAGTAGGCTCTATCATTAAAGCACCTTGAACAATCAATGGAAAATAAATGGTTGGAGAGTATATTCCATAATCTAAAATACGTTTAGCAATATCTTCTGTAGTGATCTCATTTGACATATCTCGATCTGAAAGTACAAATTCATGTTGACAGATTCGGTTGTATGGAAGATCATAATTCTGTTGTAATAAAATTCTTAAATAATTTGCATTTAAAACAGTAATCTGGCCAACTTTTTTCAATCCTTCAGCACCTAGTGCTAAAATATAAGAATAAGCTCTTATAAGTACTCCAAAATTACCCCAAAATGCTTTAATTCTCCCAATTGATTTGTCATTGCTTTCTCGACATACTATCCCTTCCTTAGTTGAGATTAAACAGGGTTCAGGAAGAAAATCTATTAACTCATTTACAACACCAATAGGTCCAGATCCCGGTCCACCCCCTCCATGTGGAGTAGAAAAAGTCTTATGCAGATTTAGATGAACAATATCAAATCCCATATCCCTAGGACGGCATATTCCTAACATTGGATTTAAATTTGCCCCATCATAATAACATAATCCTCCATTATCATGTACAATTCGTGTGATCTCCTTTATTTGTCTATCAAAAACACCTAAAGTATTAGGATTAGTAAGCATGATTCCAGCAACATCACCTTCTTGCATAGCAAATTCCAATTGATCTAATGGAACTTCTCCATTTTCATTTGATTTTAATTCTATAATTGAGAATCCTGCCATTTTTGCAGAAGCAGGATTAGTTCCATGCGCAGAATCTGGAATTATTATTTTTTCTTTTTTAAGATTTTTATTCTCAAAATATTTTTTTATAATTAATAATCCGACTAATTCTCCATGAGCTCCAGCTGCTGGTTGTAAAGTGAATCCTTCCATACCTGTTATTTCTCCTAATGATTCTGATAATCTATGCATTAATTCTAGAGCACCTTGACTTTCTTCTTGTAATGGATGAATTTGGGAAAATCCTGGCAAGCGGGCAATAATTTCATTAATTTTTGGATTATATTTCATAGTACATGATCCTAAGGGATAAATTCCTGTATCAACGCCATAATTTTTATGACTTAACTTGATGAAATGACGAACTATTTCGACTTCTGAAACATTAGGAATAGAAATATCCTTCCTTTGTAGCGTCTTAGGAATAATTTCTTCCAGATTAACGGTCTTAATATCCATATTTGGTATAAAATTGCATAGTTCATTCTCATTTTCTTTTTCAAAAATAGACGCTGGTTTTGAATTTATAATCTTTCACCCTCCTCGTTATTTTTTGAAGCTATTCTAGCTGCCTTTATAAAATCTACTATAGATTTTTTTGAATTCATTTCAGTAACGCAAACTAGTGCAATATCTTTCATTTCAGGGTAATATTTTGTAATTTTTAGAGGTGGAAGTAAATTCATCTTATTGCAATGCTCAATGAAAGCATCTAAATTAGGACATTGGACTAAAAATTCATTGTATGTTGGTTTAACATTTAAAATTCTATAACCTGGAACTTTACTAAGCTCTATTTTTACGTAATTGGATTTTTGAATATTCTGAATCGCAACTTTATGAAGACCAGTTCTACCTAAAGCTAAAAGGTATGTTAGTGCTGCTAATGAGCATAATGCTTGATTGGTACAGATATTTGAAGAAGCTTTCTCTCGTCGAATATGTTGTTCACGTGCTTGTAATGTTAAAATAAATCCTTCTTTTTCTCCGTTAATTTCTTTAGTTTTTCCTATCAATCTTCCGGGGATTTTTCTCAAAAATTTCTGCTTTGTAGCGAAAATTCCTAGACCAGGTCCACCAAAAGAGGGACTAATTCCAAAAGATTGCCCTTCTGCTACAAAAATATCTACATTTGTTTCTCCGGGAGGTTTTAAAATTCCTAAACATGTAGGATCAGTCATAACCTGAATTAATAAACAGTTAGGGAATTTTTGCTTTACATTTTTTGCTAACTGTGAAACATCATCAATATCACCAAAAAAATTAGGATTTTGAAATAGTACTGCTGCATCATCATTATCTAGTTTATTTAATAGATTATCTTCTGTTGCTGTTTCTATTAAAATATTTTGACCCCAACAATATGTTTTTACAACCTCTAAATATTCTGGGTGAATTCCCTCAAGCATAATTATAGATTTTTTGTTAGTAATGATTGTAGCCATAATTGCAGCTTCTGCAAGTGCCGTGGATCCATCGTACATACTTGCATTGGCTACATCCATTTGAGTAAGTCGTGAAATAATTGTTTGATACTCATAAATAGCTTGTAAATATCCTTGACTCGCTTCAGCTTGATATGGTGTATAAGATGTATAAAATTCTGATCTAGAAACAACAAAATCTACTAATGATGGAATATAATGATAATAACATCCTGCTCCTAGGAAAGCACTTGAATATAACTTATTCTTATTTGCTATTTCTTCTAATTTTCGTAAAAGATCTGGTTCTGAAAGAGATGGAGGTAAATCCAACTTTTCCAAATGCAAATCTTTTGGAATGTCGTGAAATAAATCATCTAAGTTATTAACACCTATTATTTTTAACATTTCTTTTATGCTTAATTCATCATGAGGTACAAAATCCATCCAAGACACCTCAAATATAAAAATTATGAGTAGTTAATTTAAAAAATAAGAAAAAAAACATTAATGATCCTCTTTTTCGATCAATTCTTTATATTGTTCGAGTGATAGAAGATCACCTATTTCATCATTATGATTAATTTTTATTTTTATTATCCAACCATCTTCATATGGAGATTTATTTATTAAATCTGGGTTGTTGGTAAGCTTTTCATTGGTTTCAATAATTTCTCCTGACAATGGCATTAAAACATCACCTACAGCTTTTACAGATTCAATTTCTGCAGCGTTACTTCCCTTTTCAAACACCATACCAGCATCAGGGAGCTCAATGAAAACAATATCTCCTAGTTGATATTGTGCATAGTCAGTAATCCCCACAGTACCAATGTTATCTTCGATTTTTATCCATTCGTGAGTAGAGGTATAATTTATATCATTAGGAAATTTGTAATCCATAATTTTCACTTATGTTCTAAAACTTTAATTATTTATCATTACACATTTCGATAAAAAGGTGTTTGTACGATGATTCCTCTTAAAAGTTTAGTTCTAATTTCGATTTCTAATTCAGAACCAATCTCAATATACTTTTTATTTACAAGACCTAAACCAATGGTTTTCTCTAGAGTTGGTGAATAACCTCCAGAAGTTACATACCCAATTTCATTTTCATCTTTGAAAATTTTATAGTTTTCTCGTATAATACCCTTATCTATTAAGTTTAGTCCAACTAATGTTCTTTCTGTTCCTTCTGATTTCTGTTTCATTAAAACTTCTTTCCCAATATAATCTATTGCTTCTTTTGGTTTGGCTAACCAATTAAGCCCAGCTTCAATAGGAGTAATTGAATCACTAATCTCATGACCATATAATGAATAACATGCCTCTAATCTTAAGGAGTCTCTTGCACCTAAACCAGCAGGAGTTGCACCTATTTCTACTAATATGTTCCAGATTTTTTCAGCATATTTATTCTCAAGTGAAAGTTCAAAACCACGTTCCCCTGTGTATCCTGTTCTTGCTATAAAAATAGGTATATTGTTTAACTTACAATGTGCAAAATAGAACCTATTTATCTTTGCTAAATCAACGTCTACTAATGGTTGTAAGAGAGTATCGCTTTCTGGACCTTGAAAGGCTAATCTAGATCGTTCATTTGAAAGGTTTGATATCTTTACGTCTTTATTCTTAATATGTTTATTTAACCATTGCAAATCTTTTTCAATATTAGCAGCATTCACAATCATTCTAAAAAAGTCTTCATTTTCCTCATAGTAAACTAAATCATCAACAACTGTACCATTCTCATAGCACATACAAGAATATTGTCCTTTTGATATCTCTAATAAATTCAAATCATTTATCATTATATATTGAAGGAAAGGGATAACATCTTTTCCTTTTAGAATAAATTCTCCCATATGTGAAATATCAAACACTCCAGCGTTAGATCTAACTGCGTTATGCTCCTTTACGATACTCTCGTATTGTACTGGCATAAAAAAGTTAGCAAAATCAACCATCCTTGCGCCAAGTTTTACATGTTCCTCATAAAGTGGAGTTTTTTTCAATATCTTGTGTTCATCATTCATTTTTACTACACTCTTTTAATAGCATTAATGTGTAAATCATTATTGTAAATTAATGATTAATTTAAATTTTTAGGGTTAAAAGATGTATTCCTTTATTTAAGATTAATAATGAAAATTCAATATCAATAATCATAAAAGTTTAATTATTAAGCTTATTTTTATAAAAAAATGAATGATGATAAAAATAATGAGAATTATTTCTTATCTTTTATAGATATAATAAATGAGAGCTTAATACGAGACTTCATTTTATTCAGCTTCCTTTTTGTATTAGTAATAACTCAAATATGGGATAATATCTTTTTATTGTTTTTTCCACTAATTACATTTTCATTTTCATTATTTTTTAGAGTAATTAACACAAATAAATGGAGAACTGAATTTGATAATAGTCCCATTATCTATAATCCTTTAGGATTAGAAAAAAAACATGCGAATCGATTATTTTTTTCAGCTTTAATCCAATTGCTCTTAATATTTTGGATAGGGAGTGAGTCTTTATATCATCCACATTTGATTACAGAATATATTCCGTACTTTACGATTTTATTTGTTTTCTCATATACTTTTGGATTTTTTTGGATTTTTCTTGATTTTTGGAAATATTCTAAAATAGAGATTATAACTAAATCAAAAAATTTTAAATCTTCTCAAGATGTTGAGAAAAAATTTTCTCGTGATTTAAGCAAAGTCATATCTTTCTTAAAAGTGAAAGAGTTTATGATAATTTCTATTGTTAATTTTTCGGTTTTTATTGTTTTAAATCTCGTAAATTTGATATCTATAATACTTATACAAAATAATTTCCCTCTGAGATTAGAGCTTAATCTACCAGGAACAAGAAGCCAAGACTCAATTCCAATAACCTTACCATTAAGTTTCTACGGTTTCCTTATTATTTCACCTATGTTAACTTTTATTTTTCTCATTTCTAATTATAAATTTATTAATATTATTAATATAGAAAAACTACGCGAGATTCTTGAGCCCTTACCAAAAACCATTCAAATAAAAATATTTGAAAACCTTAAAACATTGAATAATAAAATAGAAGAACAATTGAAAATTGAATAAAATTTAATTAATTCAAGGTTAATATTAATATTAAAAGTGTTTAGAATAAATTTGGATCTGGATTATGTCTCAGCTAAAACTATTATTCAAAGTCGTCATTGTAGGTGATGGCGGAGTTGGTAAAAGCACTATGGTTCAAAGATTGACAACAGGTCAATTCATTCCACAAAAAATTACAATAGGAACAGATCTAGCTGTAGAAGAGATCCAAATCAATGAAAGGATTACAGTACGACTTCAAATATGGGATTTTGCGGGAGAGCGACGGTTTAGACTATTTTTACCTAATTATTCTAGAGGTGCTACTGGTTGTATATTATGTTATGATATAACCCGACGAAGTAGTTTTGATAACTTAATTGAATGGTATGATATTGTTAGTAATAATGCTGATAATCCAGTAATTATTTTAGTCGGAGAAAAATTAGATTTGGCAGATGTAAGAAGGAGTGTTGACTATCAGCAAGCCGAAGAGTTCAAGGAAAAATATAATTTAACGTATTTTTTTGAAACATCTTCCAAGAGTGGTGAAAATAATAACGCTATTTTTACAACATTAGTAAGCTCTATTTTGAAAAAACGGGGATATTTAGAATGATTTAAATTTAAGTTTGAAGAAAATCAACTAAGATTTAATTAAAATAAACAATAAAAACAAAATTAGCAAAAACAGTATATTATTATTTCTCTTACTCTTCAAGGATATCTTTTAATTCATCAACATTAAGATTAAGATACTTAGCTGTTATTAAATCTTTCCCAAGAAGAGTTAAGATATTTTTCTTTCGCTTTTTATTTAGGAATTTTTTCATCTCAGATAAATCAGGATTTGGATTAGTGATTTCAAGCGATTTCTTCTTAATCGCAGTATCAACAACTTTTTGCCCTACATCTGTTCTAATAATTAGAAAAGCTTCTCTAGATCCCTTTGGAGCACCCCAAGGGGAGTAAGAAATGTCAGAGAACTCTCCGGAAAAGTCAGTACAATATTTGCATCCCGTCATACCACCCGAAGAACAGGCGAATGCAATACGTAATGAGGTTCGTTCAGCTCCAGTATTGAAGTCTGAAGTCAATATCTTAGCAAGTCCCTGAATATGGCACGGATTACCAAGGATCCCAATATCACGTTTATAGTCTTTATAAGCCTGTCCTATACCAGTAACTAATGGTCCTGCATTATCCATTGTCTTCTTTGGGATGTATTTTTTCGCATCTTTAACGTTATCAACTACAACTGGGAAAGCGATTGGAGGTTTTTTGCTTTTAGGTTCACTTAAAACCATATGTTTTACAATACCCGCATCAAAAGCCGCAACTACAAGATTATACAAAATATTGTTCTTATTACTTGATTTAACTTGAACTATATCATTGTAAACACCAACAGCTAAATCAACACGTGTTTTACCGAATAATTTTTGTTCTATTTCTGATATTCGTAAAAAACTCCTTGGGCACGCATTATAACATAAACCTATCGTTTCAGCACATTCATCTACAACATAAGCTTCTCCTGTTTCTTGGTTAAAATCCATATGTGGGCAAAAGGCATTACAACTTCCACAATGAATGCACAAACCTGCGTATATTACTTCATTTTCGAGATCTTGACTTGATTTTTCGACTTTCATTTAATTTTAGCACATGCTTTATGATTTTTTAGTGTGTGAAATTTCACACCATAATTGAAATAATAGGTCACAAAATTTAAAGTTTGAACTTTCATTTTAACAGACTAAAATTATGTAATAATTGTTTTTATTATTAGAGGATAATTAAAATTATAGGATTTTGTCAAAAGTGATTAATTTCAAGACAGATAAATTTGGAATTTTTGATCCTCTTGTTAAAGCACGTCTTTTAGTTCATACTGACATAGGAAACGAACCTGATGATCAACAATCTGTTGTTCGACTTTTAACCTACGCTAATGAATTTGACATTGAAGGATTAATTACATGTACATCCATGTGGCAACGAGATGTTTTGCGGAGAGACTTAATTGAGAACATAATTGAAGCATATAGTGGTTCACCAAGAGATAACCTAATGAGGCATACGGGAGATTATTTCCCTTCAAAAGAAGAATTATATGCAATTTTGAAAGATGGATCTACAGAATATGGAATGAAGGGAGTTGGTCTTGGAAAAGATACAGATGGTTCCGAATGGACAATAGATGTCATCGATAAAAAGGATCCGAGACCAACATGGGTTACACTCTGGGGTGGGGCAAACGTACTAGCTCAAGCATTATGGAGGATCCGAGAATCGTGTAGTAGCGAAGAACTTGATGATTTTATTAGCAAGATAAGAGTTTATTGTCATGTTGATCAAGATAATGCATCTCATTGGGTAAAAAATAATTTTCCCAATTTATTTTATATTAATTCTCCCTTTTATATGCCTGATACAGAAATAAATAAAGATTTTGGAATAAGAGCATACAAAAATCATAGAAAAGCAACTTGGGCAGGTATATCAGGGGAGTTATGGTATAGATTTAAAGGCGGACCTGATTCTTCATTAATAACAAAAGAATGGCTTCTACACAATGTGCAAAAAGACCATGGACCCTTAGGAGCAGTATATCCTAACACTCAATATGCTATGGAAACTGATACTCAAACCTTTTTATTGCTCATCCCTACTGGATTAAGGAGCCCCCAAAATCCAACATTTGGGGGTTGGGGAGGTCGTTACGAATTAGCTCAACCAGAAGAAGAGAAAAGACCGATTTTCACGGACAGTATTGATATAGTAATAGTTGGAGAGGATCCTGGAGAATTAAAAGGCGATGTTCCTGGGGTATATGTATCTAATCAAGCAACCATCTGGCGTTGGCGTGGAGCATACCAGCACGATTTTGCTGTACGTATGGACTGGGCATCTACTTCGAAATATGAAGATGCTAACCATCCTCCCATTGTGGTAGTGAAAGGAACTCTAGACAGAGAAGTAAAGGGTAGCAATATAATTGAATTAGATGCTTCAGATTCTTCTGATCCAGATGGAGATGAGCTTTTCTATCACTGGTTCTCTTATAAAGAGGCAGGAACTTATAATGGAAATGTGCAGATCAGCACACCATTTTCTGCAAAAACTATAGTGTCATTCGAGGATCCAAAAGAAGTAGGACTCGTTCACGTGATCCTTGATGTGAAAGACAGCGGAGATCCAAGGCTTCACCGATATGCTAGATTTATTCTATTAGTACAATAATTAAATAAGTTAAATAACTATTCTTAAATATTGAATTTGGGTGATAAAAATGAATGATAATATTGAGGAAGCTTATGATCTAGCTTCTAAAAAATATGAAAATCTTAGTATTAATACAGAAAAAATATTGGAACGACTAAAAGAAATTTCAATCTCAATTCATGCTTGGCAGGGCGATGATGTTGGAGGTTTTGAAAGGCCTAATGCAGAATTAACAGGAGGGGGAATTATAGCTACAGGGAATTATCCCGGGAAAGCGAGAAATATACAAGAACTTAAGATGGATCTAGAAGCAGCACTTTCTTTAATTCCAGGGAATCATCGTATAAACTTACATTCTTTTCATGGCGATTTTGGGGGAAAATTTGTTGAACGTAATCAATATAAACCTGAATACTTTCAAACTTGGATTGATTGGGCGGATGAGAGAGAAATAAAATTAGATTTGAATAGTACCCTCTTTTCCCATCCGAAAGCAGATAACGGATTTACTTTGAGTAGTAAGTCAAAAAAAATTCGTCAGTTTTGGATAGAACATATTTGTAGATGTCGAGAAATAAGTGCTGAAATTGGAAGGCAGTTAAAAAGCCCTTGTATTCATAATATCTGGATACCTGATGGTTTAAAAGATATCCCCGTTGATAGAAGGGGATATAGAGAATTATTAAAAAACTCGTTAGATGAGATTCTACAAGATAAATATCCTTCTTCTTTAATGAAAGATACTCTTGAGGGCAAGCTCTTTGGCATTGGAAGTGAAGCATTTGTAGTTGGAAGCCATGAATTTTATTTATGTTATGCTATTGCCAATCAAATAATGTTAACTCTTGATACGGGACACTTTCATCCCACTGAATCATTAGGAGATAAAATATCAGCAATTCTTCCATTTATCCCAGAATTAATGCTTCATATAAGCCGTGGCGTAAGATGGGACAGCGATCATGTTGTAATTTTAAGTGATGATCTAATTCAACTAGCTGAAGAAATAGTAAGAAGTCAAGCTATGGATAGAATACATTTAGCGTTAGATTATTTTGATGCGTCAATTAATCGTATTGGAGCATGGGTGATAGGCGCTCGGGCGGTCCAAAAGAGCCTTTTATATGCTTTCCTTCAACCGTGGGAGGTATTAAGAGAATATGAAGAGAGTGGTAGATATTTTCAAAGACTCGCATTTTTAGAAGAGTTAAAGACACTTCCATTTGGTTCAGTGTGGGATTATTTCTGTTTAAAGAATAATGTTCCTGTGGGTGATTATTGGATTAAAGAAATTGAGAAATATGAAAGGAATATATTAAAAAAAAGAACATAATTTGTTTATTAATATATTAAGTTATCGATTAATCAACATGGCCTAGAGCTCTTAACCTTTCTAAGATTTTTTCTTGTTCTTCTTTTTTTAACCTTTCACCGACAAATTTTTTGAACTTCAAATTATTAATTCTTTCCTTAAATTTCTCTGCTAAGTTAGGATAAATTTGAGAGAGATTTCTTTTTTCAAATGGATCTTTTTCTAAATAATAAAGCTCATCTTTATAATTCTTTCTAAAAGGTGAATATATATATTTGAATTTATTAGCGATTCTAATCCCGGCTAACCAATCCTCTTTATTCGGTATAGCTCTACCTACAGCTTCTAAATAAGCATCTCTATGTTTCCTATCTTTTCTTTCGATTATTGGTAAAACACTCTTACCGGAAACCTTGTTATTTGTTTTAATTTTAATCAAATCTAAAATGGTTGGAAAAATGTCTATTTGCCTAATCTGTGTAGTTGAATGATTGGTAGGAATAACTTCTTTATTATAAAATATTAATGGAACTTTTACTAATATATCGTAAATGCTATAACCATGTCCAGTATGAAAAGGTCTAACCATTTTAGCAAATGGAATTTTAAATAATTGGTATTTTTTTATTTTTTTGAGGGTTTTATATATGATTTTTTTAATATATTTCTCTATAATTGAACGATAAATTTGTTCACCATGATCTCCTGTCAATATTATAAAAGTATCATCATCCTCTAAGATTTTAAAAAGTTCTCCTAAATATTTGTCAATACTGGTAATTGCTCTTGCATAATTAGAATTTCCATATTCTTTTTTATTGATTTCATTTAAAACCATTCATGGTTCATGTAATGACCAGATGTGCAAAAAGGTAAACCAAGGACTTTTATAATGGGTTTTAAATTTCTTAAAAAGAGTTTTACCCCAATTGGTAAAAATCGTTTGCTTTCTACTGCGATAATTAAATTCATCAAACCCTTTTGTTAAACCGAGTTCTTTTACAACCGGGCCTGTTATTTCTGCATAAGTATGGTATCCGTTCTTTTGTAAAATTTCAGGAAATGTTATAATATCTTTTTTTAAAGCATATCCAGAATGGCTTCTTACCCCATTTTCAAAAGGATATAATCCAGTAAGTAAACTTGAAAAAGAGGGAGAAGTAGTAGTAGTTGTTGCTATCGTATTAAGGAAGGAAAAACCATTATTTCTCAATTTGTTTATATTAGGGATATGACTTTTTTTAGGTTCATAGATATAATCAGCTCTCAAGCAATCTACAACAATAAGTAATATATTTTTTAAGTTTGTCATTTAATTGTTTCCCAAAAATTAATCTTAATTGAATTGAGATTATAAAAACTTAATAATTTTAAAATTTTTCAATCCACTTTGAGAAATCAAGATGCAAAAGAAAAAAAACACAGTTATGTTTATATTTATACTATATAAAAATTTGTTTTTAATTTACTTTTATGATTTTAAAAGTTGCCCACAGGTTTCATTAAGCTTCTTAATTAAATGATCTCGGTCTTTCCAAGTAATCCATGTATTTCCTGATTTTTCAAAATGAAATCCCTCATAATCCTCTTTTATCTTAGCTAAAGTTTTTTTAATAAAGCTCCAAGAAAAACCTGTTTCCTCCACTATTTTTGCGATAGCGATAGGATGATTCATTTCAATACTATGATTAAAGTAATCTATTATTTTTTCAAATCCAGATTTAGGAGATGTATCTGTTTCGGACATCTTAATTAGATATTAATAAGTATTCAAATAATTAAATTTCTTATAATATTAAAATTTAGATAAAAAAAGTGTTATTTTAGAAGTTTATTTCGATTTTTTCCCTTCTTTATGAACGAAAATAGCGAAGAGTCCAAAAAGTAATGTACATATTAAAAATATGCCTAATAACCAAAGATGTAGTTCTATAATCTCATCAGCAGGAGGAGTAACACCAGTAATAATAGGTAAAATTTTCACTACTTGAGCATACAATTTCATTATAATAACAAATAATGATATTGTATCTGCTCTAAAGATTATAAGCTTACTTTTTAAATAATCTACTTTATCGAATATGGAGCCAACAATAAAGAGAAAAAGAAATAGATCGATTAAAAATGAAAACCAAGCATATGTTAAAGTAACTGGAAATATAATTTCTGCAATGGTGTCAATAATTATAAAAAGGATATATAGAAAGGTTAATATAGAGAATAAAGGGATGAAAGCTGCAAGTTTTTGAACAAATAGCAATCTTATTATAACAAAGCCATTAAAATTAAATCAACCCAAAGCATAATACGAAATATATTAGCACTTGCAGTATCAATAGGGGATGGCATAGTTTGAAAAAATTTCCAAGTTATTCTAAAAATCCACCAAGTCAAAATACCAAAAACCACAAATTCTAATGTTCGTGTGATTTTTCTAGATTTTTTTTTATTATATAAATAATCATCAACTCTCGTTGATGTATCAATGCACAGTTTAAAGGCAAAAAAAGCAATTAATATTTGGTTTGATATTAAGAGAAATTGCCTAACCCCCTTTATTGTCATTATATTTTCGAATATTAATATCATAACAAAGGACATTAAAAATAAAATGAGTATTACTACATAGCCTAATTTATCAATAGGTCTTATGAATGAAACTATAAGTAATAAAAAAGCAAAAAACCCTAAGACACCAATAAATTGAAAAGTGATTATAGCATATCCAGGAGAGGGAATATAAGCATATGCAATTAATAGCAGAAACCAGGCTATAATAAATAATATTAATATAATAGCAAAAATGGGTTTTTTAAATAAGTTTTTTAATCCCGCAATAAATGACATTTTAATAGTCTCTTATTAATTATTTTAAATTTCTTATATTAAGTACAATATAAGTTTTTTGATAAAATACAATTCTTGGATAAGAATTGACAAAAAGTTAAAAATTCTATAAATTAATTCTTATTACAATTAAAAGTTTAAATAATTTCCAGTTTATTAATTCTAATACATATCTGATTTCAGTTCAATTAATTTTGAATGTTTCATTAACACCAGAAGAAATCGAGCAGTATTTTATAGAAAATTTAATGAGTAAAGAAGAAGCTCACTCAATACTTAGCACATTTATTGAAAACTGTGATTCTGATAGAGTTAGAGCCAAATTCCTTGAAGCATTTACAAGAATTGCTCCTAAAAATGAAAATACTTTTAAAATTCTTGAAAATTGTTTAATTTCAGATGAAAGTCCTTTATTAAGAAGTATTGCTGCTTGCTACCTTTTACTTGAGTTCCCAAAATTTAGCTTAATACCATTACGTTATATGATTCACAATGAAAGATCCATTATTGTATTAAAAACCTT
>CAYSZJ010000042.1:0-30585 GCA_964435435.1 uncultured archaeon | reverse complement strand
ATTTAAAAAATATAAATGTTAATATCCCTAAAAACAAGATAATCTTGATTACAGGCGTGTCAGGTTCCGGAAAGTCAAGTCTGGCCTTCGATCTTCTATTTGATGAAGGTTGTAATCGATATTTACAATCAATTGGTTTCCCTCCTAAATTTGAAGATGAAAAACCATTTGATTTAATAGAAGGTTTAAGCCCTACAGTAGCAGTGGAGCAGAGAACAACACGAGTATTTAATCCTCGTTCTACTGTTGGAACTAAAACAGGAATTTATGGTCTTCTTCGCATGCTATACGCTACAGAGGGAGTACTAATCTGTCCTATTTGTAAAGAACCTGTAAATGAATCAACGTTAGAATGTGATTTATGTGGGATGGTTGTAGAACGCAAACAAATTAAACATTTTTCTTTTAATGAACCAAGCGGAATGTGCCTAAATTGCCGTGGGCGAGGTTATACCTTGCACATTACAGAAGAGATGATTGTTCAAGATTATAATCGGAATCTTATACAAATAACTAGAGCAGGTTCAGCAGTTTTTGCTGATCAAATTCGTTTTGTTGAGCAGTTACCAAGATTCTATAATTTTGATATAAAAACACCATATAAAGACTTACCAGACGATATAAAAAGGGTGTTTTTATATGGTAGTGGTAAAAAATTACCTTTTGCGTGGGATTCAAAAACATTTACTGGAATTTTAGAAAGAGTGTTTGAGGGAATCATTCCACATATAAAACGTGCTCTCGCAGAATCAAAAAGCGCCTACAGACGACAGAAAATACATAAAAATTACATGTCAATGAAAAAATGCGAAGAATGTAATGGTTATCGAATAAATGACCAAGCTAGAGAGATTAAGATCTCAGATAAACATATTGGTGAGTTAGCTATAATGACTATTGATGAATTGATTGAATTCTTGGAAAGTGTAAGTGAACAACACATACAAAGTCCTCAAGGTAAATCAATGTTAGTTAGTTTATTGGAAGGCTTAAAACGTATGGTTAATGTTGGTCTTTCATATCTACATCTAAATCGATCCTTACCTACATTAAGTGGCGGTGAACTTCAGCGATTATCTCTCATGACTCATTTAGACGCGGGTCTTGACTCTCTCATTTATATATTAGATGAACCCAGTATGAGTTTACACGAACAAGAGAAGGAATCCCTAATTAATATATTAAAACAATTAAGAGATTTAGGAAATTCTGTAATAATTGTTGAACATGATAAACGGTTCATAGAGATTGCTGATGAAATAATTGATATTGGTCCAGGAGCAGGTGTTAATGGGGGTGAGATAGTGTATCAAGGTATATTAGATAGAATACATAAAGTAGAAGAATCTTATACTGGTCAATTTTTAGCCGGAAATATTAAATTACCAGAAAAATCCATTGAAGAACGTAAAATAATTGATAAAAAGACAAAATTCCTGACAATTAAAAGTGCAAAAACGAATAACCTAAAAAATATCACAGTGAAAATTCCTTTGGGTATGATGGTTGGGATTGCTGGTCTTTCTGGATCGGGGAAAAGTTCTCTCATTTTAGATACCCTAGTTCCGTTGATAACACCATATTTCAAGAGAGGGGTCGATTCACCCCAAAAGAAAACAGATAACAATAGTGAAAACGAGGAAAATGGCGAAGATCTTTTAGAATATTCTGGTGTCATAGAAGGGTGGGAAAATATTGATGAAGTTATTGTGGTAAATCAAAAGCCAATATCAAGAGTGAGAACTTCTACTCCGTGCTCTTTTATAGGTATCTGGGATAAAATAAGGAATTTATTTGCTAAATCACCAGAAGCAAAAAAGAGAAACTATAAGGCGGGACATTTTTCTTATAATTCTGATAATGGGAGGTGTCCTTCTTGTAAAGGTACTGGTGAAACAGATTTACAAATTTCATTTCTTAGTAGTTTTACCATCCCTTGTAAAGAATGTAAAGGTTTAAGGTATAAATCAGAGATCTTAGAGGTTAAATATAAAGGTAAAACAATTTCAGAGATATTAGATATGACGGTCAGTGGAGCACTAGAAGTTTTTAAATCCCAAACAAATATTTCAAGGGTATTAAAAATCCTTGATGAGGTTGGTATGGGATATATCACGCTTGGACAGCCTGCACCAACATTGAGCGGAGGTGAAGCCCAACGTGTCAAATTGGCAAAAGAATTAGGAAAAGCACGCAAAGGAAATTCATTATATGTTCTAGATGAACCGACAGTTAGTTTGTCGTTCTATGATGCTGTAAAACTAATGGAATTACTTGAACAACTAGTTCAAGATGGAAATAGCGTAATAATCATAGAACACGATCCAGATATTCTTGCATACACCGATTACATAATAGAATTAGGCCCTGAAGGAGGCCCAAAGGGAGGAGAAGTAATTGCGAGGGGAACTCCTGAAGAAATTAAAAACAATAAAAATTCCAATACAGGTCTTTATTTAAATTAAATTTATGTATTTTAAAAATTATTTAATGTAATTCCTCTGTTCTTATTTCTAGATTTTAATAAAATTATATTGTTTATCCTTCTTTTCAGATAATTTGAACAATCCTTCTGAAGTTATGAAATCTATAATTTTTTCTTCTTTCATATGATGGTCATCAAAAGATAGGATCGAATTTGGTTTTAAAACTCTATAAAATTCCTTTAATATTTCATTTTTATTTGGTACACCATGAAACATATCAAAACAAATAACCACATCAATACTTTCATTATCTAATCCAGTAGCACAATCAGTCTGAATTGTTTCAATGTTTGTGTATCCATTTTTTTCTACTTTTTCTCTAACTTTTATCAGTGCTAATGGATGAATATCAGCAGCATAAATTTTCCCACTTGATCACACATCTTTAGCAGCAGCCATTGTATAGCTTCCTGGTCCACAGCCATAATCTAAAACTATATCCCCTGGTTTAATGTTGGCTTTTCTAATTTTTTCTATAGGATTGTGAAACTTATCACGAATTCTAAAGAGAAATGACATAAACCTAAAATATATATTTGATTGCTTTTTATTGTTTTTCATTTAAATCACTACTTTTATAATTACTTAAAAACAATTAATCTCTCTTTTTTTATCTTATTATAGAAATCAAGAATGATTTCTTGTCTCTCTTCTGCTATCTTTCGACTGATATCTAAAAATAATAGATCTTTTAATTTCATAATTTTATTTTCTAGATGTTTAATGACTTGATCAATTCCTCCATGATTTTTTACAGTAAATCCTATAGTTCTATATAATCCAATAGCTCCAAGGGCATCTAATTTATCAGCATCCGATAAAATTTTTGCTTCGAGAGTTTCTGGAACTATATTGTTTGAGAAAGAATGTGCTCTTATGTTATGAATAATTCTTTTAATTTCCATCTGAGAGATTTCGAATTTCTTAGAATTCAAAAACTTTAAAGCCATTTCAGCAGAAATTTCAGCATGATTATATTTCGAAAAGCCCAATTTTTCCTTATTTCTCCCGATATCATGAAGTAAAGCTGAAAGTTTTAATATTAATAGATCTGCGCCTGATTTTTTTCCAATCTGTTCACATAAATTATAAACACGCTCAACATGTGGAAATCCATGGGTATCATCCTTTTCAGAGTTAGCAAATGCATAATCTTTAACGATTAAAATTATTTCTTTTTCTAACATAGATCTATTCATTATTTTAGGCAATTTTATTAATGTAATGGTTAAAAATTCTTATTTTTCCATTTTTTAAAAGAGCCAAATCCTTCTTTTTTAGATTTAATTTGTTTGGTATCTTTATCAAAAACTATTGAAAGAAAATAAGAAGACTTACGTGAATAGCTTTCGGCTAAAATTAGCACAACGTTAATTAAATTGTCGTTTTCTTGGAAAAAAGGAATAATTGAATTCCATTTATGGAAGAATCTGTATTCTTGACTTACATTTTCACCTATTTCATAGTATAGCATATGTTCTGACTCTTTCAAAATATTATGATTAAAAATTTCTTTTTTCTTTGAGGAAAATACAAATTTTTTATTCAATTTAAATTTAATATCTTGTTTATTTATGGTTTTTTCATAAATAAAGTAAAATAAAGGTAAAATACCTGGAATATAGTGTTGATACTTCTCTAGTCTCACTTGTACTACTATTCTCAAAATTGCTCTTGCTCCAAAATAACCTAAATAGATGCAAGAATAAATTAAGGTAAGAGCTCGAAAAAAATAGTAATTTGGATTTGTATGAAAAAAAGAAAATAAAATTAAAAAATTGATGCCTGAAAAAAGGAATAATAAAGGATTTATTGCTCTATCAGCAAGAAATCTAAATTCTTTTTTTGAAATTGGATAAAAAATCGGAATTTTTGAAGCCGTAAATAAATCCAATGATACATGAAGACTATAACCTATGAAACCAGCAACCCAAATCTCAAAAAATAGACCATTACTTACTATCGATATGATTAAACTAATGACCCCGGTAAAAAGAAAACCAATGATATATGAGTGCGTGCCCGCTCTATGAGTTAAAAAATACATTTTACGTATTTTCTGGAGTGGTTCAAGAAAGATATCAATATCAGGAGCAATAGACATAGCTGCCAAAAGAAGAATGGCTTCTGGACTCAATCTTAATATTAAGGGAAAATAAGTTAAAATTCCCATGACCAAGTGAGTAAAAATATCCATATATGGATTAAAAATAAGACAGATTATTTATAGATAATTTTTATATTTTTTTAGGAAGCTTTCCTATTGTCAATCTTTTACTAGCATTTCTTAAAAGATTTCATCCAATTCTTATTTTTCATTAGATTTAAAGTAATGTGCAAATATTTCGTTATCTTTTCTATATTTTTTTCTTATAATATGTTTAAACTTTCCTATATCTAATCGGTTTCTCACTTTTTCTCATCAACATCCAGAATCTGGTTGTAAATCTATTACACTATCAGGAAATAATATAAAATTGATATCATCTCGAATTGGCATAAATCTCCTTAAATTACCGTCATCATCAGGACCATAAGGCATTAATCCTATGTCATCATATACTTCATTTTTTTCAGGATTCCAAAAGAGTTGTAAATAATTATGGATATAACCTTCAAATATAGGAAATATCGATTCATTTGGATTTTCGAAGATGTATTTATCTACCATAGATAGAGCTTCAATAAATGTAGCACTGTCGTCTATTTGAACAATAAATTCCTTACCTTGTTGTAAACCACTTAAATTTATACTTATCTTAAATGTGATATTCTTAATTTTTTAAATCACCCCTAAATTGTAAAAAAAAATATTGATGCTAAGGTCTAAATAAGTCCTTTAGCTTTAAGAAGTTTTGGTAATTCTTTTTTAAGTGTAAATGAGGAAGAACATTTTATCTCTCCATTAATAACAATACATTTGTTATAAAGCTTTAAATTTCTAGCTTCTTCTGAGTTTAGATTTTTTGTATCGTAATCAATATACTTTATATAAGGAGTGAGTTCAACAAAAACACGATTCATGAATTTATCCCACTCACAGGCACATGCATCTAAAGGCACATAGATGTCTATTTTTAATTTCTCAACATCTTGCTTTTTATTAATAATCATCACTTCCTTATTCAGACAATTATAAATTAATTTTTGCTCTAAATATTAGATTTCTTATGAGAGTGATTACTTCCGTAACAAGAACTCTTTGATTCACCCTCAGAAACATTTGATTCTACGCAAGAATGTGCTACTTCACATGATGAATCTGAATGAGTACAACAAGCACCACCTGAATAAGCTGATTCTTCTCTTATATCATTCATTATTTTTTCTATTATTTTTTCCATTTCTTCTTCCGACATTGTTCTTCAATAAAATTATTCTTATTTTTTCAAGATTTCTGTGTTTTTTTTTAATAAGTCTTTTTAACAATTAAAAACATTAGGATTTCCAAAATCCCTTTTTTTTTAGAAACCTGCCTAGATAGACAATCGAAAGCATCAAAAATTAAAAATTGCCCACCAAAAATTTAAAAATAATGAGATTTCAAGGAAAAAGTATGTTGTTACGGTCGGAAAAATTATTGGAAAGCACACACTCTCAATTTTGGGGATCTTCTTTTAATAGATTTAATTACTATGGAGAAGAGACACTAAAAATTAGAGAATTTTAAAATAAATGATTTTTCTAAGTCGATAATTTTGAACTTCTAAGATCAACAACTTATTAATATTTAGTATAGGTTTTAGAAGAATATTTCACAAAATAGATGTTTTTTAAAAATATTTCGTTTATTGTCCTATTGATAATTAAATTTAGATTCTATTATGAATCATAAATCCTTATGCAAATTTCATGCAAATCATGTAAGAATAGACAACTCTATCATCCTAGAATATATAATAGTGAAATCACCAGATCAAAAAATACAAAATGCAAATCCTGTGGTGATTCCATTAGTATTAATAGAAAAAGAATTAAATTAGAATTATTAGAGTTTAGAAAAAAACTAATAATCTTCCAGATCAACCTAAGAAAAGTGCAAAATAAAGATGTTTATATTGATGTGTTGCATAATTTTTTAATTATAAAAAATTTAGAATTTTTGAATTTTGGAATAGTTGATTTCGAAACAAGAGAATTTAAAATTTTTCTTGAGAAGTTCAAAATTAATAATAGAAAAATTATCTTTGGTGAAATTAAGAAAAAAAAATATAATATTTTAAGTCATATTGAAATTTATGATGACAAAATAAATTTCCTTTTTAGACAATCCTCATCTCAAGAAAATTTATTATCTTATTTAGAAACCTGCAAAAATTTATCCATTGAAATTCAAGAGAATCTATTTAATTTTATTAGGATCCCAGTATTAGTGCAACCTTTAGATATAACTAATCTTAGTATTTAACAATATAAGTTAATTCTACTCAGATAATTCTATTCAGAAATTCAAAATTTCTCTAATCTGATATCGAAACGGAAGAATTGTAAGAATTAATAAGGATTATTTTATTGAATTTTGCTTTCACTGAAATTCTAAGACCTTTTTTGTTTTTATCTATAATTTCCAAATATTTCCTAAAATAAAAATTTGAGAATATGGACCAATTCTGTAAAATAAGACACTTACTCTATCTTCTTTTTTTAAATTTAAATTCTCGACTTTTTCAATAAGTTCAGGAGGAATGTCAATTGAGAGAATATAATATTGATTATCTAATTTTACATCAATTTCAGAAATATACTGATCTTTATAATCACTATAGATTTTTCCTGTATGAATTAAATATTTTTCAGGTTTGCCATCAAAAAGATAACCAACATCCTGGTTCAATTTATAATTAATGTTATTTAATTTATAATTACCAGTAATTAAATTTAAAAATTTTTTAGGTATATTATAAATTTCATAAAATGAAGCTTGATTTTTTCGAAAATTTTGTTGGACAATACTACCAATCTCAGCAAAATTTTGTATAATATGAATTCCATCCATCAACTGAAATTTTTTTAAATTTTCGAATTCACCATAAAGAGGTACAAAATTATAAAACATAGGAATAGTTTTATAAGATTCTATCTTCCATTTTAATTTCAAATTCTCTATTTTTGGTAAATTTATATCTCTAAATTCTATAAATTCTTGCTTGATGTAATCATTTAGTTTTATAGGATTATAATTTCTTAAGATAATTCTTGTCTTGTTTTTACATTCAACAATATAAAATTTTTGAAATTGATGGTCGATAGCGCCCACATCGAACAATTCTTCTGCTTTATTTTCTGGATTTAAAAATCTCTTTAATTCTTTATTCAGTGTGTTTGGAGAATTAAAACTTAAATTATAAATATGAAGATCATGAAATACTCTATCTTCAAGGATGTTTCCTAAAGCTTTTATATATCTAGCGTATAAAAATCGATTCTTTGATGAAAAAATATTATAAATCTCATACATTATTGAAAATAAAGTACTTGGTACAAACCATTTTTTATTTAATTCAATTATAGTTGGAAAAACTGAACTTTTTTTTGGTTTGGAGATCCATTTTTTTTCAATATAATCCTGTTCTTTTCCTTTAATCAATATTTTATCCTTAGGAAATAGGATTTCTTTCTTCTGTAAGATCTTAGATAATCTTAAAAAAAAGTTGATATTCGTCTCATCTCGACCAACTTTTAGATATTCTCCCCAAGGATAATGAAAAAGATAATTTTGAAGAAAATCCAAATTTAATGAAATATTCTTAAAATTTGGTTCTTTTTTATGTAATTCTTCTAAGAAAATTTTCCTATAGTGAGTTTCTGCAAATAAATCTCTATTTAATTCAACCTGTAAATCAAAATCTTGAGGAAAAGATCCACATAATATTTGTCGTTTATATATTGGAATCCAATTTTCAGTGTATTTTAATGCTAATTGGTTGTTCTCTATTGTTTTTAATATACGGACAGCATCCAATTTAGCAAAAAAAAGATGGTGTTTATCTAAATATAATGATCTACACATATCACATAATATATTAAAATCACTCATCTCAATCCTTTTAGGTTTCTCCTTATCTTGGATTATATCAAATTTGAGTAAGATACCAATTCCATAAGTAAGGGAGAAAAATCTGCTAAAGAAGTTCTCAAGGGGAAATTGGTCATCTCTTTTTCGATGCAATAGATATATCAACTCCACTTTATCATATTCTGAGCAAAACTCAAAAAAATATTTAATCTTTTTTCTTAGTTGTTTTTCCAAGAATTTCTTAGTCTCTTCGTTGGTATATAGATGCCCTAAAGAATTACACTCAGAGCATACTAACATTTGATCAGGATCATAAAGCAATCTTGTACCACAATTATTGCAAACCAAATTCTTTTCCTTTTAATTTTATTCTATTTTAAATTGAAGAATCTAAGAATCTTTGAATATTTATTTTTTTCGAATATCTCTGGTTATGATCACTAAATTTTAGTTAATTAAAGTTTTATAATAGAATTGTAAGATTACTCTAAAAACTAAAAATTTAAAGTATGCCTTGTTAATTCAACCTTTCATGAAGGTGAAATTATATAAAATTGATCTCAAATTAAGAGATTACTAAATTAATAATTTCATTTCAAGTTTTTAATGATATACTTGAACAAACTAAAAAATCTATTTTAATCATGATTATTAAGGTAATTAGGGGAAAAAATATACTTCTGAAGTGTTATATTATTTATTTAGATATAAATTACCAATAATTAAAGTGATAATTATTAATCGTTAAATCTCCTTTATTTAAATATTTAGATTTTGTTATATTTCATAGAATTAAAAAGCTCCTTGGTTATAAAATTGGAATTTGTCTTATTTAACGGTCAGAAAATTTATTTAAATCAGGATTACTCATTAAATCTACCTAGTCAAAACATAGAAGATATCCAAGAAATCCAAGGATTAGAAGATCTAAAGACAATTAGAGTTTTATATCTTGACAATAATAAAATTGGTAAAATTAATGGGTTAAATAATTTAAAAAAATTAAAAGTTTTATCAACAAAATATAATAAAATCGAAAACATTGAAGGTCTTGACAATCTAGAAGAATTAGAAGAGCTGCATTTATCTGGGAATCCTATAAAAAATTTAAAAGGACTTAATAATCTAATAAATTTAAAATATCTTTATATTGAAAGATGTGGAATAAGGTGTATTGAGGGACTTGATAATTTAAAGAATTTAGAAAAGTTATGGCTTGGAGATAACAAAATAGAACAAATAAAAGGTTTAGACAACTTAGAGAAATTAGATAATTTATCACTGATAAATAACCAGATTAAAGAAATTTTTGGACTTGATAATTTAAATAACTTAAAGATCTTGGACCTGAGAGAAAACAATATATCAACAATTTCTGGACTCCAAAATTTATATAGTTTAAAAGAAATAAGACTAGAAAATAATAAAATCCCTCACGAATTACTTTTTAAATTCGAAACTGAGCAATGGTTTCCAAACATAGCACAAATTTATGTAAAATACTGTCGTAAAGAATATGTGGAATTTTCTGGAAAGTTCTATTTTACAGATAATAAACAATTACACATTTCTAATTTGGGAATTACTAGATTAAAGGAAGTGAAAGGTTTCAAAAATGTAACTGAAATTGAGCTTTTGAATTTATCAGATAATAATATTGAAGATATAGATTCAATCCAAAACTTAATAAATATAAAGAAATTATGGTTAGGTTATAATAATATTAAAGAGATTAAAAACATAGAAAGTCTAACTAAATTAGAAGAATTATCATTGGTCCATAACAATATAACAAATATTCAAGAATTAAAATGGTTAAGAAACCTTAAAATCTTGAAATTAAATGAAAATGAAATTCAAAATCTTACTGGAATAGAATCGTTATCCAATTTATCTTATTTAGATTTATCTAATAATCCTAAAATCGAAAATCTCTCAATGCTTTCTAATGTAATTTCTTTAGAAAGACTTTATTTAAAAAATATAAATATAAAAGATTTATCTAAATTATCTAAATTAAAAAACCTAAATCTATTAGATTTAAGCGAAAATGGATTAGATTTCATTCCGAAACTTGATAATTATCATTTAAAGAGTTTAGATTTAAGTAATAATAACATTAAATCTATGGATTCATTATGCCAGTTTCCTAACTTAGAATTTCTAAACTTGAATAATAATCAAATTGAAGAACTTAATTGTATTGATAAAATGATGTTTACATTGAATAAATTTTATATAGATAATAATAATTTAAACTTAGAAAAAGATCAACTTGATATGTTAAAAATCCCAGAGAATCCCCTTTACCCAAATGAGAATAATTCAAGACGTTTTATACTATATATTCTGCTAAGAAACTATTTCCATACACAACAAGCCCAAGTTTATGAAGAAATTGAATTTGATAAATTATTTAATAACTCACCAATCCTTCAAAAACTTAAAAATATGAATGAATACCAGAAAGTTAGAGATATCGTAAAGATGTTCAGAAAGGATTGGGAAATACGTGTTGCACCAAATAATATTCCCAAGTCAATTGTAACTCCCAAAAAAATTGCTCAAGAGATCGAAGATAAAATATTGAAATTTCTAGTTCCAGGAAAAGTAGGATATCCATTAGATGAAATAGTGACAGAACACCATTTAGGCAATAAAAAAGCAGTAAGAAGATTGCTTCGAACTATAAAGGATAAAAAATTAACTAAAATTCCTTTCTTATTTACTGATACTGAAATCAGAAGAGCTCCGGAAGTACATAAAGAAGTAAACGTAGAAAATGATACGAAAACTATTGATCTAATGTCTAATTTACTTGAATGCTCTAATACTCCCAAGGCCATTAAAAGAAGAGATGGAGATCCTCAAATAGAACAACTAGCACATTTTATATTAGGTAAGTATTTCACATCCAAAGAAAAGACCACAATAATTGATATTGGGGCGGGATACGGTGATTTATTAAAAGCAATTTACAATAGTGGGGTTGCATCAAAAATATACTATCACCCTATTGAAATAGATAGAGGAAAATGGTTTGAAATTGAAAATTGTTGTAAATCTATCAATAATTTGGAATATAATTTTCCTTCAGAAAAGATTAAAAGTGTAAAAAAAGCAGATATAATATTCTTCATTAATGTATTCCATGAATTAAGTCTGGATCAACGTGTCGATTTTTTATATGAAAGTCTTAAATTAATTCAAAATAAAGGTCATATATTAATTCATGAAGTAGTAATCCTTCCCAAATTAGAAAGTGATTTTCTTATGTGGGATGCAGATGATTTTAAATTGATATTGTCTAAAATTAACTCTAAAATTGAGATAAAAGCGGCAAAGACACATTCTCGCCCAAATGGATGGCCATTACATACAATAACGATAACTTATAATTATAATAAACTAATAACCAAGGAAGAAATTCGTTCAGCAATAATTTTATCTCTTAAAGAAATAAAACAAAAATGGCTGAACTATGAAGAATCAGAAGATTTTATTAAAATTGAAGATCAAACTATGAAAAAAAGAGTAACAGCTTTTCTTATGGCCCAAAACCTATATATTGATTTATGGATAAAAGATCTTTTTACTATGAATGAGGATTCGGATAATAATATATAAATATTCTTAGTCAAAAGGTTTTAATATAACTTTATTAAACACAAAACAAAGGTAAGATCGCTTCACTAAACTTTGGCTTTCGCTACTTTGAGATCTAATAAATTTATTAAACCTAATTCTTTAATTGATGAAGATCTTTTAAATAATTGGTTTTTCAATCTAAAACATGAGTTTCCAAGAGATTATTTTATTTTTTTTAATATGGTAAATAATTACAAATTAATATGTGCTGAAAAACGTGTTTTTGATTTAGTTAATAAATGGAATTCTTATTGCAGTAAAGTAAATGGTTTAGGATTGAATATGGAGACAAAACAATTTGATTTTATAGAATCTGTGTTAAAAGGCACTCTTATAGAAAATATATCGTTTGAACTTTCTTGTAAGAGTCCTGATCATAAAAAATTTGTTGTAGCTTACAAACATTTATATCGCGCTATATGTCCTTTATGTTCAAGAATTAAAAAATCCCATTCTTATCAAGATTTTGTTAGAGAAGCGAAATTAAGGAATGCAAGTTTCAGATTCACTGAATCTGAATTTACAAATCAAATAAATAAGGAGTTAAATAAACCTCGTGCTAAGCAGCAAAAAGTCTCTGAAATATTATTCCCATTTATATGTAAAAAACATGGGGAATTTTCTATCAGTATGGAGCGCATTAAAAATTATAATAACTGGTGTGCTGAATGTTATCATGAGAGTCATAGATTAACTGGTGAGGAAATTATTGCTCGAGGGAATAAATATAATTTTAATCTGGAAACACCATTGAGTTATATTAATAAATTAAAGAAGCCATCCAGAAAAGAATATATATGGTCTTGTAAATATCATCCAAGTTTCAGATTTAAATCAAGACCTGATGAGTTTAGTTTAGATCTAAAATTTTGTGATATATGTTCAGGAGGGAAGATAACTAACGAACGGATAATGCGTTATTTACTCTCAAGGTTATTTAATAAAAATTTTGGTGAAAAGCCAACTTCATTATTTGAAATTCTCCCTCTTGATAAGGTTATTAGTTTATTACCTAACGATTATAGTACATTAAAGAGTTATAAGCTTATGCATTTTGACGCTTTTGCTTATGTTGATATAAATATAGGAAGAAAAATCTTCACTCTAAGTGTTGCTGTCGAATATTGGGATCGTGAGCATACATCTTTAGAAGAATATATCGATAGATTTAAGCATAGACCGTCTAGAAACGGTAACCTCATTAATGATTATCGACATTTAAAATCTAGTGACAAGTTTAAACAAAACCTAAAGGATAACGGACTTATTGATATTTATATAGTGGTTGAATATCCAATACAACGTGACGACTTTCTGGATTTCATAATTTCCGAGTTTGAGCAGCAAATAAGGAAATTATTTAAAATAAATAATTATCGACTTAGAAATATTCCTAATTGTAATTGGAGAGATCTTAAACAAATTGACAAGCTAAGGCAAACTTTTGGCGATATAATAAGATTTATCTAGCAAAACATTTTTCTATTCTTCACAGTCCGAGCATAGAAGATAGATTTTATAACCATCTTGTGAAACCTCATCTTCCATACTTCTGAATCTCGGGACTTTAGCTTCAGTATTTTTCTTAATCCATCTATAAAACATTTTTGATATTACATGACTCTCAACTAATTCTTTAGATTTATTATATAAGGTATATTCTGGGAAAATCACTACTTTTCTCCATTCTTTTCCTTTCCGCTTTATTGTTGATATTTTTATAACTCCCATCTATATTTAGTTCTATATTCTTAAATCTGTCAATTCAATACATTCCTTAAGGTTTTCAAGAGTTAGTAGGTTTTCGTCAACACCTTCAATAAAGAGGTCTTGTCTTTTTGAAGTATCTACTTCAATGATACAAATTGGATTACCATTGAAATCAAAATATTCTACTTTAATGAATCTTTTATGGGTTTTATACCAAGTGGGTCTTAATAGCATTAGTAATTCATTCAATCTCTTCTCACTATCATTCATAGTTAAATCTCTGACTTCTAACTTGACGGTGTTATCTTCTATAGAATAATCTTTTACTGAAAAACCTAACATGTCGTAAGAGGTAATCAAATCTAAGAGAGAGGATTCTTGACGAAGCTGTTTATTTTCCCAAAAAGGCTTGATTTCTTCCATATTATCCAAGAAGAAGAGAGAATGAGCTAATCTAAGAATGGAAAATATATCATTTACATTTAGGAATAACATCCATAATTCAGGTTGGAACAGTCCTATTTCTTTCTCTTTAGGTGCTCTTCCATATTTACCTATAATTTTATTATCTTTAACTAAATACTTATCATGATTAGCAATATTTCTCCATTGATTCAATTTTATATCCCAAGACCCTGGTTTAAGTAAATTATCAAAAATCTTAAATTTAAGGAGTTCATCAACTAGATTTCCTAAAGTTAATTTATCAAAGTCTAGAGCAGTGGGAATTGCGTTATTTATAACTTTTTTTAAGTAAAGGAGGATTTTCAAATGTGGTTGGATTATCTTTTCTATTATCTTACCTATTTTCGTGAACACATCTTCTGCAAAATCATGCAGATTCATATTACTTCTATCAGGATCATTATTAATCATAGATATGAGTTTTGAAGTTGCTTCAAGGACATCATCCTCCCAATATTGATAGGACTTGTAACATAGAATAGGATCCTTTTCCTTTGCTTTCCAGTATATTTCCAGACAGCTCTCAAACAAGGACTTGGTTTCTTCATTAGAAAGAATGTGAATCAGTGAATCAATATATTGTGACATGTAGGCATATACCTGAATTCTTGGAATGGATTTATTCTTCAAATAAGGTTTATGTTTTTCAATAATAAATTCCTCTATTTCTCTTTGGGAAAGCCCTAATTCATATAACTGGGCTATGATTCCTTTTTCGTCCTTTTCAGAGAGATACCGATCAACTATATTTTTCATTTACTTAAACTTCTTTTCAAATTATTAGTTATACAAATGGGATTTAAAGAAAATCCCCTCTGATTACATAATTGTAATTTCTAGGCATATTAATTTTTCGGTGTATGCAGATTTTCTGACTATTAAGAAATTATTATACATTATTCAAGAAGTAATAACATGCTACCCAAAATGTTAATGTGATAAAAGAAGAAACCCCAATATTACATGCATTTAAAAAACCAATATGAGTTTCTTTTATATCAGTTCCATACATAACTTTATATTTTCCTTCTAAGAGTTTATCTTGTTCTATCAATTTCTCGTGGTGAGCTCCAGTTAGTCTAATTGGTTTTACACTGGTCATTAACCAATTAAAAAAATCTCTAAATCCTAGACAGTTATATTTTTGAATATAGTCTTTTAATGACAATCGTTTGCCTTTCCTATTAGTATAGAGACCAGCATCTGTGTGAAATTTCTTTCCATAATACGAGCGCTCTAGATTATCGTCAAATTCGTCTTCTATTAAATCAAAGAGACCTAGAAGCATGCCACATACTAACCTAAAAGCCTCATAATAGCCTTCTACATTATTTACAATCGCTTCAGCATCCTTTTCTAAAACTTTAATATCACCTAACATTCTCCTTTTTAGATTTTTCTGTTCAATCCAGAAAGGTAGGTCAAAGTCCTTCAATTCCTTCTGTATAATATAATGAATATTTTCAATAGGTTGTCCCTCTAATTCAGATAGTCTACTTTTCACCCATTCCTCAAACCTTTCCTTAGTTAATGCATCCACTGTTATATCCGAAGGTGTGCTCCTATCTTTATTTATGGTAGGTATAGCTTTAATAATGAAATTATAAATTAACTCCAATGCTTTATTTGGTTCTATGTTTATACCATTTTCAATCAGTTTTTCGAGATTTGAAATAAAAAGATTATAATCATCTTCTATGCATATTGGAATGTTATATAGAGTATATTTATACTTCATTCTGTATTCAAAAGCCCTAATTTTGTTTTCAAGCACTGACTTATCTTCAACCTCATTATACTCCTTGATAAGATCACAAAACTCAAGGAAATAGGGTGTTTTTTGATATTTTTCAAAAAGATCTTCATAGTTTAAGCCTTCTTCGTCTGATATGAACTTGATATAATCCTTTATGAACTGACCTCGAGGATCAAAATTTTCTTCTTTTTTATTATTATCCGTATCTATAGTTGCATCACTTCTATTTTATCAGTAATTTCATTAACTCTCTTTCAAAATCTTTAGGATACATTCAATATAAATATTTATCGGATTGAATTGAGTCACCATCGTTATTGCAAACAAAAATAATTTCATTATATGATTTAATAATTCAATTTTAATATTAGATCAAATCCTGATTATTCATTGCGTGCAGTGATACACATAATGGTATCAACCCTTCTATATCATTAATTTATTTCAAACGCTCGTGAATATTTAGGAGAATCTTTCCTAAAATAATTATAAAGTATGAACTCTGGGTGGATTGTTGGATTAATATAACTCCCAATTATAAATGCCATTGGAGTGGGACCAGTGTAGAATAAATGTATCTTTTTTAGAGTAGGATATAACTGTACGATTGAATCTATGAGCCTTGTATATTTTTTTTGAAATTCCAATAATTGCTCTTTGTATTTTAACCAGGTTCTATCAGGATTATCAACACTAATTGTGAAAATTTTTATGTCATTCCCTAATACTTCAAAGATATCATCTTCAATTACTATTCCTGTAATAGAAATAGATAGAGCTATTTCTGTTATAGAAGTATCTTTATCTTCAGGCAATTCTTCATTAAAAAACTCTTGCGTTGCCTCCTCTTCCTTTAATAGCTTCCATTTCCAAGTATTTTCATCAGAATGATATTGATATAGATCAAAAGTATTTGTATTATGAATTAAATAGCCAAGTTGGATAACCAACGGGATAAAATTAATTGAACAGATAACATATTTTTTTGGTTTTTCCTGCTGATTTTTAAATCCTTCCCACCACTCCTCCTGAATCTTTTTGAATTCAATCCAATTTTTAGTTTTTGTCAAAAATTCATCAAATACAAGTTCCTCAGTTTCTTCAATTATGTGAGTCCCATAGAAATCCTTGGAAATAAGTTCCTTATCTAAATTGGGAGCACCAGTCCCAGTGACATTTCCTGAATGAAGTATTAATGTCCAGACTGCTTCTTTTAAACCATCTAATCTTTCATTAACCCATTGAGTGTGGTTTGCCTTCATTTGTTTAAGAGTATCAACAGGATATTCATCCACATTATTATCTATTATCTTGTGATGATTGGCACACAATAATATGATATTTTCTGGATCTTTTTTCATTAATTCGCTTTCTTTGGGGTGTCCTCTTGGACCTCCAGTGCTTTCTCCAATTATGTGACAAAATTCCACGATCTTAACAAAAGTGCCATCTTCATATTCATAAATGACTTTTTCTCCACATCCAGGAAAGTTACATCTCCCACCGCTGTCAGCGATTAATTTGTGAATATCCCTTTTTTTCATATTTAGTTATTTTTGCATTTGATATTAAATTATTATTATATTTAGCTCTATAAATTTATATTTTCGAAGTTCATTATAAATATAGAGTAAGTTGCTAAAAATCCAAATATCATGGAGGTTCATGAGATTTCAATTAATAATAAATAAAGGGAGTATATAATGGTGGGATTAAGAGAAATTGCTAAAAACTTAAAACCTACGCAGATACAAAAGAATCAAATAAGGAGATATAAAACCTCCATTGAAAATGTTTTAAAAAACGAGTTGAATCGATATAATATTAGAATCTATTATGCAGGTTCATATGCAAAGAATACTGGTATGAAAAATAGCCTAGACTTAGATTTAGTTATTCGTTTTCCTTCTACTATTAGAAATAGTATTAAAGAATGCTATGAACTTGTTTATGATGTTCTAAGAAGAAATAATTGGAATCCAAGAAGAAAAAATGCAGCTATTCGAATTAGCAACCTTTCTTTACCAGGAGAAACTAAATTAGATCATGCAGATATTGTTCCTGAGAAACAAATTACCAATACCGAATATTGTAATCTCTGGTTGAATAGAGAAAATAGAGTTTTGAAAACCTCTGTTCAACGCCATATGGAAGCGATTAGGGAACTTGGAATGCTTGACTTGGTTCGGCTTATGAAATACTGGAAATCACAGCATAAACTTCAATATCCAAGCTTTATTCTAGAGCAATGCTTGATTAGATGGGCTAAAGATGAGCCGAGAAACTCCTCAAAAGATATTATAACGAGGCTCCAGACACATATTAACTATATTTCACGAAGGATAAAAAATATCAGCCTTAAGGATCCTGTCAATCCCAATGGAAATATAATAACAAATCAAAAATCTTTTCCTACAGCTAATAAGAATAAGATCGCTCGAGTAGCTAATGAAACCTATATCTATGCAAAAAACCAGGACTGGGGTAAATTCTTTCAGACACGATTCTAAATCGTTAATCTTAAGTTATATTAGTGAAAAATAGGTTTTATAAATATTAAAGTTGTATTGTAGAAGTAATGGATGATGAAGAATTTTTAAGAACAGTTCTGAATGATTTAGAGCCACCACAATCTCAAGTAGATAGCTTATTAAGATTACGAGATAATATTCGGTCTTGTATATTTGACAATATAGGGGGTAGAAAAAGCATGTTCATGGCAGGTTCATTCAAAAAGAAAACAATGATAAAAAGACACTATGATTTGGACATGTTTATAATTTGGTCTCCTGATTTTATCCCATTAAAAGATTTGAAAGATTTATTCTATATAGTAAAAAATGCGTTAAATTCTAAATGGAAGAGAATTGAGAAAAAGAGAGTTGGATGGAGAATTCCCTATGAAAATGAGTTTCATGTGGATGTTATTCCAACCATCCAAGATATTTATGATTCTGAATATTCTTATCTATATAATTGCTATGAAAACACAAAACTTAGAACAAGCATGCAGATCCACATGGACCACATAGAAAGATATAATCGTAGGGATGTAATCAAATTGTTAAAACTTTGGAAATATCGTCGAGATGTACCAATAAAAACATTTTTATTAGAGATCATGACTCATTTAGCGTGTTATGATGTTACTAGAGAATCACTCTCAGATCAGCTTGAAGCTGTATTTGAATATATTGCTAATAATATAGTTAACAAAGAATTTTATGATCCTGCCAATAGAGATAATATAATATCGGCAGATCTTACTCGTCATGAAAAATATGAGATAAGAGATAAAGCCTATAACGCTTTAAACCGTGAATATTGGGGTCAGATATTTAAAAATATTAAATAACATACAAGGTAATATTTATGACATATAACTTAAAAAACAAAATTTTTTTTCAACCAGATTTATCATTCAATAATAATAAAAAATGGATGGATTTTTGTGATTCAAGGAATTGGAATGAAGCAATTAAAATGTTTGAAGACAGAATTTCTGATTTTTTTTTTGATGCGATTAGGAAATTATATGAGATTGATTCTACAGGAAAGCTTCTGAAGGTTCATAATTTTCCAATCTCTAGCATTTGTTGGTCATTAATAGATTTATTGGCTCAGTTAGAAGCAGGACAAAGAGTTAATGGTGTTGAAATTGATGATTTTTTGGAGAGAAATTCGGTATACTTTACGGGAATAAACGAAGCAGTGGTTTTGGCTCATAAATACTATTCCATTGTTAGGAAAAAAAGGTATTTTAGAAGGAGAAAAAAAGTGAAGAAACATTTAACCGTTTTTGCAATATTTAGAAATGATCCTTTTCATAGTGCAATGGTTAGAAGACCAGGAGGATTAGATAACAATCAACCTAAAATATTTAATATTCAAAATGTCGTCATGATTCAAAATGGAATAAGAGGTAATTATGACATTATTATTGAGGATCCTATAAAATTATATAAAGCTCTTCAAGATTATCTTAATTTTTATTTAAACCAAGTAAAAATAGATAGTGATTTGCAGAAGAAATTCAAAAAATGTATTGAAAATCTCTACAAATTGAAATTTAAGAAACTATAATTTGATTAAAAGATTTTTTTCTTTTTTTGTACTCTACTATTTAATTAACACTGAAAAAGATTTATTTCTGTTGTATTTATTATAAATTAAGACGAAAATAATAAGAGTCTTAGCTATTGAAAAAACATAGTAATTGATGATTATATGACAAATTATACTGAAGTTAAAAATATTCTAGAAAAAAGGATTTCAAAGCATTTCTCTCAATTTTTGGGTTTGGAGAAATATTTGATCTTAACTTGAAGGAGCTGTTATCTCTAAATGCTGACCCAGAATTCAATTTAGTTAAAATATTCAAAATTACACCTATATTTAATTCATCCCACCATTAACATGATAAAAAATATTTTGGAGACTTACAAAACGATTTGAGCTTGATTAATAACAAGTTCTTATAATTTAATAAAAAAAAATTAATTTGAATTTTCTACTCCAATCTAGCTTCTGAAGTCTCCCAAAATCCTTTTTTTCTCAAAAATCGACCTAAATACACAATCGAAAGCATTATTGGAACTTCCCAGAATGACCCTTTCATAGTAAAACTAAGAATAGTATAGTCCCATGGTAGTCCCTAATGCTGCGATTGATCCTATTCCATACATTGCAATAGCTGTGGCGATAGCAATTTCAAAATGACTTGAAGATCCGATGATTGTTGTAATAACGGCTTCTCGATATTTCAATTTGGTGAGTTTTGTAATCAATATATTATATCCAACGACAATAACGAATCCAACTAAGAGAGGAATTGATACCAATAATAATAAATCGGGATTATTTATCAGTACATCTCCATTTAATGAAAAAAGTACAACTAAAGTCGTTAATAGTGCGATAATTGATACCTTTCCAACAATTGGACGATAAGTCTCGTTGAACCAATCCTCTCCTTTAGAGCGGATCAACAATTTTTTACTAATTATACCAAATAATAATGGAAGCCCTATGAATACTAATGTCGAAATCAATAACAATAACCAATCTATAGGTATATTTTGAATCCCTGTAAGTAAAGTTACCATCGGAACATAGCCAAATATTATTGTTATTGTGTTAAGGCTTGTATTGACCACATTTTGCTCTTGGTTACCTTTTGCCATCCACCCCCATACTAAAACCATTGCAGTACACGGAGAACTAGATAATAAAATAATTGCTACTATCAATTGCTCATAACCTTGTAAAAATATACGGGCCATAAGTAATCCTACAAATGGAGCAATTAACCAATTAGATACGATTGTTAGTATTATAGGTTTAGGATTTTTTCTTAATTTTTTTAATTCTGAAACTTGTAGATTCAACATTGCAGGATACATCATTAAAAATAAGCAAATACCAATTGGTATGGAAATCTGCCCAATGCTAAAAGAGTTAATAGCTTCACTTATTCCGGGGATAATCAAAGAAAAAAGAATTCCAATAAAGATGCAAAGCGCCACCCATAATGGCAGAAACTTATCGAAAAAGCTGATAGTTTTACCTTCTTCTTCACTCATGATATTTCAATCTTTATCTGTTAATTTTTAGAAATTTATGTGTAATCTTAAATAATAAAATTTTTATTCAAATAAAAATTTATTGATTTGAATAAACTAATATAAATTTGTTTATCTTTATAATTATTGAATAATTGAAAATCTAAATATTGAATAGTGTTCTAAATGAATATTGAGCATGAGGAAGAAATTAAGGCTAAATTGATAAAATGTGAAGATGTTAAGAATCCAGATCTTCACTTCAAAAAATTACGTGAACTAGGGGATAGATTAATTCAAGATGCCCATTTTGAAGATTTAATTACGTTTCTGAATGCATTAGCAAATATGAAGCGTCTTATGATAATAAACATTTTAAAAGAAAAAGATCGATGCGTTTGCGAATTAGAAGCAGTCTTAGACGAGTCCCAACCATCCATATCACATCATTTAAAAATTCTCGAAAGTGCAGGATTAATTAGAGGATGGAAAAAAGGTAAATTTACTCATTATGACATTGTTAAAGAACATATTATTTCATATTTAGATTTATTAAATCAAGAATTAGTTTAAATGTAGATTTTATAATATACTTTTTTTCAAAATTAATAGTTTATAATTATTAAGTTTAAATGCTAATTTGCTTATTTTAATCGTAATCTAAAATTTAGATTTACTTGACATAGAATTTTAAATAACAATAAGAAAAAAACCAAATTTGAAGTGAAAAATAATGCCAATACCGGTTCCGGATACTGAAGAGTCAATGAATGAATGCAGAAAATTCTGTGGACCTTGTCCTTCATTCAAACCAAATCAACTCAATGAATTTGAGCCGCATGCCCTATTTTGTTCAAGAGGCCAAACGACTAAACCAAGAGATCAAGTGAAAAATAAGGGTTGTAGTTGTTTTGGTTGCGGATTGTTCTCAAAATACGAATTAGAAAAGGGATTTTTCTGTATGCCATGGGAACAAAAGTAATTTGAAAAATTTTTATTTTTTTTTTATACTCCTTATATTTTACTATTCTAATTCTTTAATTTGAGTTTTCTAAGAATATATAAACTAATTAAATAGAATATACCCATAGATGATAACGTAAGAGTTATTATTGTTGCGTTTTCTGCGTTAGCCCCAGTAAGAATAAAGCCAATAAGGAGAGAAGATATTGACTGCCCTATTGATAAAATAAAAGAATTTAATCCAAAATATGCACCTGATATATTAGAAACAGCTTCATCTAATGTAAATTCTCTTTTATTTTCAGCAGCTTCATAAACTAATGCACTAGCTAATGGGGGATTAAAAAGGCCAAAACCATACATAGAGCCTAAAATTGTACCGATAGATATTACGAATAAAACTATTTCAAAACTAGTAGGAAGATTATTAATTAGAAAAATTAAATCTAATAATGCGGAAATGGAAGAAGCTAAGATACAAATTGTATAAGTCTTTATTACGGCGTGTTTTTTAAGGATTCTACGCCAAATAACAAACCCTATAAATTTACTCGTAACTGACACGATTACATAAATATAAAAACTATTCCCTCTAAAAAGAAGCGTATAAGTCAAAAATGGTATAACGATAATACCTAGTATTCTACCTGCCATCGCATTAAATAGTCGTACAGCAAGAAATTTTCTATATTTTTTATCTTTTAAAGGCACGGTCATTTGCGGAAAAAAAGATTTAAAACTTTTTTTCTCTGCAATAGGAGTAGAAATGTCATGAAAACTTTCATCAATTGAGAAGAAAGTAATAATAATGGCAGTTAATCCAAAAAGAGTAAATCCAACCCCTACCCATGGTATATAAGAAAGAATAATTTTTCCCGAAGCTTCCCACCATTTCACATTTTCAGGATCTGGTAAAAAGCTTTGAACCATTAATGGTAATAACAAAGCCAAAATCGATGAGATTATTCTAAAAATAGTAGTTACAGCTGCTATCTTTTCTCTATTCTTATGAGTTTGAGATTGTTCTGTAAGCATTGAGAGATGAACTGTAAGAATTGATGAACCTGAAATTGTCTTTAAAATTAAAATTCCCCATAAAAAAATTGCCGTAGGAAAATATAATTGATTAGTTTCAGGACATTTTGGAGGGAACCATATAATAATACTTGTGAAAATCCAGAGTGGTAATCCATAAAACATAAATGGTCTTCGTTTCCCAAATTTTCCAGGTTTTTTATTATCTGCCACAATCCCAAAAAAAATTGATGAGAATGCTGAAAAAATAAGTTGTATAGAAATCCCGATTGAAGTAAGTATGGAATCTAAATTAATTGTATAAACATAAAACTGGAAAATAAACACGCCAATAAACATATTTGTCAAAATTAAGCCAAATTGACCTATTGCATATCCTAAAAGTCTTGATCCATGCAATTCGCGTGGTGTGTTAATATCACCCATAATAAAATAATTTGTTACTTTAAAATTAAGATTTCGATTTTCAAAATAAGAAGATATTCAAGTAAGTATATCAGTAGAACATTATAATATAGATTAGAAAGTAATTTTTCTCTAAGAATTTTATTTAAATATTTAAAAAAAAGATTTAACTATTAGATGTGAAGAAGAAATAAAGTGTGATTAATTATTTTAAAGTTTATATAAAAAAAATACTATTATTTATATTTTGTGGTTTTTGTCGGTGATGTGTTTATCGCTAAATACGATTACCGCTAAATATATATGTATTAATTGTCATGTAAATAGTGTTCATAAATTTCACTGATCATATAAATAGAGTTCTTCTATGAATGGTTTAAATAACGTTCCGGAATTTTCAAAGTATTTTCGAGCGATATCTCCCTCAGAAATCAATATCAATAAAGAAGACATATTCTATCGAGATAAATATAATGACATTATAAATTATATTAAGCTAATATTGACAAAAAATCAAGATATAGAATTGAGGGAATATATAGAGCCAAAAGGCGCTATTTTGATTAATGTAAATCCTGGAACAGACATCTTAGATTTTTTAAGACTAATTTCAATGAATTATTATATAGATTTCATTGAATTTAATAAAAATGATGTAATTAAAACTCCTGATGATTTTTTGAAAAGTTTGAATTCAATTTCTAAGCTATTAAGAGATAATTTAGAAAAAAAAGCAGATACAATTAATGAAAAACGATTATTTTTAATTGACCAACAGCTGTTTCATAATCAAAATTTCAAAGAGAAGAATTTATTAGATACCTTTATAAGAGCGCAACAAACTAATAAGATTTCTTTTAATTGTAATGAATTAGACATAATTTTAGTTTGGATTAATTATAATCTTAAAGAAATTAAAGAACTTTCAAATAATTTATATAATACATTTGATCTTTTTATTAAAATAAAAATACTAGATAAAAGTGAACGAGAGACAATTCTTCGAGATTTCTTAGAAAATAATCTAAAAATCGTCTTTGATATTAATATTATTGTAAATAATACAGAGAATTGGGAAGTAAAAGATATTAAGCAATTGTTAAAAGTTGGAATTTTTAGGCATTTTTTAAATTATGAGTTAAATAATACAAGCAATGAAATTACAGACAGTTTACTTAGTTTAATTGTATCAGGTGAATATTTACCATCTATATCAACTAATTCTCTAAAAACTACAAATGCCAAAGACATCAGGGAAGAAGGAGTTGAAAGTGAGAACATTTATCTAAAAAAAATTGAAAAAAATATTGACCAAATAAAAAATATTGACAATTTTGTTGATGATATCCGAGAAACACGTATTTCAGATTTTATGTTAAACCAATTATATGAAAATGCTGCTTCAAAAAATTATAATGAACTTATCATTATTATTGATAAATTGAATAAAAATGACCCATTAGAAGAAAATGATAGGAAGTTATTAGCAAAATATCCCTTCATCTTAAATGATTCTCCAAATATTGCACAAATTAATTTAGAAAAAGCGAAGAAAAGAGTGGATCGTATAAAACAAGCATTTGGTAAATGAAATATTGTAGGATGAGGAAATTTTGGTTTCTCAATCAAGATATAATCCAAGAAAAAAAGAATTGAATTTTACAGAGAATCGGAAGATTTTCATTGACAAAGTCATTTTAGAAAATTTTCTATCCTTTCAAAAAGATGAAGTGGATTTTGGAGATGCCAAATTTGTTATAATTGTTGGTCCTAATTGGAGCGGAAAAACATCAATCTTTCAAGCAATTAAATTTGCTTTAGGAAGTAATGAAAGAGATGAAAGGTATACTAAATGGTCAGATTTCATTAGGAATGGTCAAAATCATGCTATGGTTGAAATTCATATACATCATGAAGAAGAAATAATAAAAATAAGGAGATATGTTATCAGAGGGCAATCTCCGTATTTTAAAATACAACAGAAGGAAGAAAAAGAATTTAAAAAAATCCAAGCACATGAAATTCAAAAATTGATTAGAACTTTAAATATTAATCCTGATAATCAATTTGCTTTTGTAAGTCAAGGAAAAATTGATGTTATTAAAAATTTAAAGCCAATAGAGTTATGTGCTTTCCTTGAAGAAGGAATTGGGCTGAAAAGCTTGAGAAATGAGATATTACAACAAAAATCAAATGTTAATAATTTGAATAATGACCTTAAATCATTAATGAGTAAGAAAAATACATTAAATATTAGTTTAGAATTTCTAACACCTAAATTAGAACGACTAAAGAAGAAAAATGAGTTAATGGAAATTAGAAACAGGTTCCATGATGAACTTTTATGGGCAAATAGAGATAAATTACAAAAAGAAATTGTCAGAACTGAAGAAATAGTTAAAAATCTCATACTTGTTATTGAAGGGATTAAAAAAAAAAAAGGAAAGCATGATAAAAAAATACTAGAGTTAGCAAATGGAATCAATGCTGAGGAACGAAATATTAACAAACTTTCAGAAAAATTAGGTGAACTAAAATATAAACAAAAAGACTTAATAGCAAAAATAAAGAAATGGCAAAAAGAGAAAATATTAGTAAAACAAGAATTAGATGCATATTCTCAAAATATCAATAAAATAGAAAAATTAGTAATCAACTTCGAAAAGCAGAAAGAGAGTTTAGATAATGAAATTAAAATAATAATGAATGAAATCAAACACCTTGAAATTCAAATCGATGATTTACTAAAAGAGCAAAATCAACTAGTAAAGAAAATCAAACAAAATAAACTCTTTTTAGATGAATATAATCAATTGATTTCCGAAAAAACTCAAAAAATCAGTAAAGTTAAAGAAAATGAGAAGTCAATTAATACGATAAATGATGAAATCAATCAGTTATTTCAAAGTTTTAAGGATATAGAGCATAAATTAGAAAAGAATAAATGGTTTTTGGAAAATCCTACTAAAAACCTTTTAGAACAACTTGATAAACAATTAAGAGAAGCTTCATTAAAAATCTATGAAATTGATTCTGAAATAAAGAAATTGGAAATTGAAAAATCTAAAAAACTAAACAAATTAAAAATTTTACAAGTTTCGCTTAGAGAACGTCGAATTATTCTTCCATCAACCATTTCTATTTTAAAGGAAGAGATAAAAAAAAGAGAGTTAAGAGTTAAAGGTCCTATTATTGATTATCTTAAATATGATGATGAGTTAAGTTATGCTATAGAATCAGTTTTAGGTGAAAAATTACTTTATAGCTTCATTGCTAAGGATTGGGATACTTTAAGTTTATTAAAGAGATTAAAAGAGAAATATGGAGCATATTGTAACATCTATCTACCAAAGAATATAAATATTCAGCCTTTAATGAAAATTTCTGCGGAGGGGGTTGTGGGGTACATGGCAGAATTAATAAAAGTTGTAGATAATGATGTAGATATTAAAAAAGTTATTTACTCTAAAGTTAAAAATTGTATTGTTGTAAGAGATTATCGTTCTGGAACAAATCTTTATAATTCACTTAATTTCCGAGGGAAATGTGTTACTTTAAAAGGTGAACAAATAGTTTCTTATAAGTATGTCTATGAAACGCCTTATATTAAGAGATTGAAAGGATTATTAAGTGCAGCAACCCAAAAAGAACAGTCAAGCATTTTAGAATCAGAGGTTAAGAGCTTAAATGATGAGATCTCAGAATTAAAAGTTAAACAATCAAGCTTAGACAATAATCAAAAGGAAATTTTTAGAAAAAAAGAAGCATTCAACGACCTTTTATATAATTTCAATCAAAAACAGAGAATAACAACAAAAAAGAATCAATTATATGAAAAAATGCATAATTTTGAAAAAGATAATTCATCCTTAAAAATAGAGATTCAAGATTTAGATCTTAATATTAAAAATTTACAATCCCAAACAACTGATCCTGAATTTTTTAAATGGAATGATAGAGTTAAAGAAATACCTAATGAATTATCTTTTTTAAATGAAGAAAAGAAAAAGTGGAATCTAAAACTTAAAGAGAACTTAGATATTTTAAAAGAAGTACAAGATAAATTAACCGAGCATAAGAATGAATTTAATATATTAAAATCGGAATATGAAAAGAAAAAAGAAGATTTCCGGAAAGCAGATAAATCTGCTTTTAATACCTACAGGCAATTAGAAGATACAGAAGAAGAGATTAATATAATAGAACAAAACATTTCAGAGTTAAGAGAGACAAGAATGCAACTCCAAAACGAAAAAAGCGAAATCGAGAAAAATAACATGCAAACTATACTAAAATTAGAACAAGAGAATGTTAAGTTAAATTCGTATAATCAAGATCTTGAATCTAAAAAGAATGATTTAAAAAGAATTAATTCTGAAATAGGTCCTTTAATTTCTGAGCAAATTATAAAACTTCGCTCAATCAAGGAAATTGAGAAAGATATCTTACAAATCGATAAAAAATTACTTAATTATTTAGATGTTGATGATTCAATTGTAGTCGAAAGAGATCAAATCATAGCTTCATTAAAAGAAATCTCAAAAAATCAAAAAGATTTAGAAAAAGATATTAAAGCAGCTATTAAAGCGGAAAGTAAATTAGAAAATACTTATAATGATAAATTTAGTGTAGTTCTTGAAAATCTCCAAACTAAAGTAAATCAAAAATTTGAGGATTCTCAAATAAAATCCTATTGTTCTCTTGAACTTTCAGGAAATTTTGAAGACTTGGGTGTTAATATAAGAGCTGCTACGTCAAAAGAGCAATTAAAATCCTTTACTGCATTAAGTGGGGGTCAAGTTTCTTTAATTTCAATCTGTTTAATTTTATCACTTCAAGAGATTAAGCCTTCTACTCTTTCTATGCTTGATGAGCCAGGTATGTTTTTAGATGAAAAAAATTCTGAAGTAGTATATCAATTAATAAAGGCAACATTGGAGCAAAATCCAATACAATTATTCATGTTCTTACCGAAATCTTCTACCTCATTATTTTTACTTGCTGAAAAGGTAATTGGAATCGCTAGAATTGGAAAGAGAGAAGTTTCTTCAGTTTTTAAGCCTAAAATTATAAAAAAGAAATAAGAAAATTTGTATGATAGAGAATAAAGATTTATCAAGAGAATTGAATAAAAAAATTGAAGATATCAGAACCAGAGTTCTTTCTGGAGATATTTCTTTATTAGACATAGAATTGGTTCCAATATTTGATAATCTAAAAGATTCAATAAATATTTACAACATAAGTAGGTATTCAAAAACATATGAAAGTGCATTTAATCTCTTAATTCAGAAGTTTGAAGAATTCAAAATCTTAATGAATTACTTAGATAACAAGAATATCTTTTTAGAATTTTTTAAATCAAATCCAAAAGAAAAAGAAATTTCTAAGTTACTTAAAGATTGCTGGAGCAAACCGTTTAGTCTTAATTCTCTTTCCATTAATTTTCTTGAACACTCTAAAAATAAATTAAGTTCTGATAAAAAACACTCATTTGCTATTGAAGCGATAGAAAGAATGAAAGTAAAAGAAGATTTTTTTCTTGAAGTACCAACACACAAATTTACTGAAAAAATGATAGACTTTTTCAATGCTATTAAACATAAATTACCTTGCTCTTTTGATGACATCTTTGAAGATGAACATGATCAAATAAAAATTTATGAAAATTTTGTTTATCTTTTGCACCTACTCCAATTAGAGAAAATAAAATATCAAAAAGATAGTAATTTTTTATATATGTGAAGAGTTGATAAATGAAAGTGAATGAAATCACAATTTTAATGCAGTTATTAAGTAATAAATTAAATTTATTTGAAATGGGAGCGACTAAAGAAGAAATTTTAAACGCGTTAAATATCAAAGATAAGAATAAAGCAATTTATTTTCAAGATCTAATTACTAACTTATCAAATTACATCGAACCCTTAGGGCTTCAAATTCGATTCAATCCGTTGAATTCTCGTTGGTTTACTAGCTTTGATTCAGATGTTTCGGATTTTATATCAGCAAATCCATTTGAAGGAAAACCAAGATTAGCTGCAACCTTATTTTGCACATTAGTTTGTTGTTTGAAGAATTTAGGAGTTGGTAAAATTCATGAGATTCAAGAATTAAGGAAAAAAAAAAGGTATTATCGAGGATTTAAATGAATTAAGAAAAATGGGATATTTAGAATTAAATAAAAATTTAGGAGAAGTAAGATTATCCCCTCTTATAGGATATCAACTTGATCTTGAAAAATTATTTATAAAATTAGCGTTAAAATTAAAAATATAGAAATTATAACTTAAGGATCTGAAAAGAGAATTCATTTAATATAGAAACCTTATATTCTAATATATACTAAAAACAACAAAAATAAATTCTAAAGATTCCACTCCTACTGAAAAAGTCTAGACTTTAATAACTAAATTCTTTATATTTATTTTTATTGCCTGCTTAGTTTTATCTCTTTTTCTGCATGAATTAGGACATTATTTTGCCACCATAATTCAAGGAGGAGAATTCACTATATATTATCTTTAATGCCTAATTTTG
>CAYSZJ010000041.1:8391-31388 GCA_964435435.1 uncultured archaeon | reverse complement strand
TTTACTGTGAAATTTAACATTCTATAAATTCCCTCCATTTAATTTTAAATTTAAAATTAAAATTTTTTTTATTTTGATTTTACTAAATGAAGAACTGATTCTGGGATTTCTTTTAGTGGATTTCCATATAAATATAGCTCCTTTAAAGAGGTAAGATTTGAGATAAATTTAGGTATGTTCGTTAAGTTATTATATCTTAACTCTAGCCTTTCTAAGTTCTTTAGTTTTGTTATTTCCTTCGGTATTTGGGAAAGTTTATTCTTACGAAGTGTAAGATATTCCAGATTTTCTAGGAATAATATGTCTATTGGTATCTCAGTAAATTCATTATCACTCAGCAATAAGATATCTAGTTTTTTTAAATTTTTTATTGATTGTGGAAGTGAATCTAATAGATTGCTATGTAGACTTAGATTTAATAGATTTTTTAGATTTCCTATTGATTCGGGGATTTGTTTCAGCTTATTATCCCCTAATCTTAACCTTTCTATATTTTTCAAGGATCCCACGCATTCTGGGATATATGTCAAATTCAGATTATCAAGTGCTAAAAGAATGACTTTATTATTTTCGATATATATAAAGGGTCCTTTGATGCTCGTATCGTTGCAAGAAGGTATGAATCTTCCAATGTGGGATTCAATTTCTTTAAATATTTCCAGCTCTTCGGAGTTAAGGGAATATTTAACCTCCAATTCTTCATAATTGCCAAGATATCCCCCTCCTGCTGACCACCCCGCTTCTGCTTCAATAATCTCCTTCAATTCCTCTTTATTTAGTTTTTTTTGCATTTCCTCAAACGTTATTTCATAAACTTCATATTCGAAGTAGAATGTATATCCTGCTTCAATTAGTCTAAAGACAGTTGGAAAGTATCTTGATGATAATCTTCTAATAACTTCTTTTTTAAATACTTTTTTTGCTAGAGGATCACCCATAGAACTTAGTTTTGCTAATAGGGGAAACGCAAGACTGCCATGCAATAGGTTTGTATTATAATCATTTTCCGCCCATATTTGCAGACTAGAACAATGCCCCCAAAATTCATCTTCTGGGTTGATAGAACTTTTTTTTTCGTTAGAGCTAACATTTAGACTATCTATTCTATCAACTAACTCATCAATCGATTCAATATCTTCTAAAGAGGTAATCTCATCCATGGGAATATTAAAAGATATTGCTTTACAATGTCTAAATTTTTCACCACCCACATATATAATGGTGTCCCCACTTTCCAGTCTTAACGTAATATATTCATTGACCTTAAATTCCTTAATTCCTCTCCCTCTTTTACGGATAATATAATTAATTTAGGAGTTCTGATAATTTATATTTTACTATATAGTAATTTAAGTAAGGAGAGTTTAATAAATTTATAAATTCTTCCCTATTAAAATAGTAGAGGTTTTAATAAGCTTTCTCATGCACCCCTTAATAATTCAAATAAATTTTAAACTTGTTTTGAAGGAAAAAAATTTAAATTAAGTCTTTTTTTCTAATCTAATAGTTTTTTATAAAAATTCTTAGGTTTAAGAAAGTTTAAACTTAAATCGTACTATATTTACTTATAGATTATATGTAAAATTTTAACATTTTATATTATGTCTGACGAGGATGCTTTTAGAAAGGAGTTCATGAAAAAATCTGTATTTAGACAAGCCAGTTCACTTGATTTGAGTTATGTGCCAGACAAGTTATATTGTCGAGATGAAGCTCTAAAATCATTAATTTTCAATTATAGAAGAATATTGGAGGAAGAGGAACAACCTACTATAAATTTTCTTATGTTAGGAAAAGGTGGAGTAGGAAAAACAGTTACAGCACGTTATTTCGGCAGAAATTTTAGAACAATTGCTATTGAAAAAGATGTAAAACTTTTTATTGAATATTATAATTGTATTAATTTTCGCTCTAAAAGTAAGATAATCAGGGAGCTTCTCGCTAAATATCAACATGGCAGTGGCAGAGGCTTTAGTGATGACGAAGCTTTAAAGCTAATTCTTTCACAACTAATTCGGGAACAAGGTTATATGTTATTGATAATAGATGAGATTCATCTTTTAAATCCTGATGATGTTTTAGCATTTCTTGACATTGCAGAAACTTTTGGGCATCAAAACGCAAAATTATCATTGCTATTAATTTGTAGAAGTAAAGATTGGATGCGGATTGAAAATGAAAGAATTTTAAGCAGATTGAACGAGAGAATTAAACTTGAACCCTATGAATTTGATGAAGCAATGCAAATTTTAAAATACCGCAGCGAAATAGCACTTAAAGAAAATGTTATTGATGAAGAACTATTAACTATGGTTTCTCAGATAGTTGTGGACCATAAAAACATGAGACATGGAATTGAAATATTAAGAAAAAGTGGATTATATTGCGATAAAGAAGAATTGAACTTAATTACAGCAGATATAATTAGAGAAGCTTCAGATGATGTATATCCTACATTTAGAAATGATATTATTGACGATTTAAAAGATCAAGAGCTTTTATCATTGTATGGAATTACCAGATCATTGATAAACTCCGATACACCTTTTACTCTTGTTGATGATGCGTATGAAGAATATCAGGTAATATGTGAGAGTTATTCCGTAGAACCACATGTAAAAATGAGTTTCAGAAAATATGTACGCCAACTTAACCAACTTAAAATAATTGCTTCAAAAACGGTGAGAATTGAAGATGCTACTAGAGGAAGGCATCTAGAAATTACTTTATTAGATATTCCCGCAAAAAAATTAGCAGAATTATTAGAAGATATTATTGAAAGAATGCTTGGTAATTAATAGATTACAACTTAATTTTTCTTATTCTAAATAGAATTCTCTTATTATTTAGAATTTCTTTACTATTTCTACTTTTAATAACTTTCTTTATCAGATTTGGATGAGGAATACCATTCAAGCCATTCTTTTCGTCGATTTTTCTTTTGTTGCATATCATCTCCCTCTGTAATATTTTCGTTTCTTACCTTTTTCCAATAAGTATCAAGTTCGTGTCGTGTTAAAGATAATCCACAAGATTGGCAAACAACTTGTTTTATGGTTGAATGGTATTTCATAAACCCTCCGCAAACCATGTTAATTTGTGTATACAAAAAAACATTCTGGACAGCGGGCCATTAAAATACCTTCCTATTTTTCTTTTTTTTTCTGAGCTATTATTGTATTTATTTATTATATTAATAGAATTAATTAGTGTTAAAATATTTTTTGCCTTAAATTATAAACTCTAGTATTTACATGAACTATAGAGAAGTTTTTATTAGTGAAAAGAAATGAAATCAGACGTATTTTTTTTTACAGCTCGAACTCACTCTCATGAGCAAAGTATGAGTAAGTATAAAGGTCTGTTAGCATTGAAGAAGCTTGGGATTGAACAAAAAATTAAAAAAGGCGATAAAATAGTAATTAAGACACATTTTGGAGCATTAGAGAATACTCGATACCTCCGTCCAAGTTATTTACGATTTTTATGCGATTATATTAAAGATTTAGGCGCTGTTCCATCTTTAGCAGAATCATGTGGATGGGGTGTACCAGAAAGTGTCTCTGGGGTTCATACAGAATATTCGGGTAGAGCAACTGAAACTGAATATTTGAAAACTGCCTTAATGCATGGTTTTACGGAAGAAACTATGGGAGCAGCAATTTTAATGCTAGATGGGGAGGATGGGACTGATATCGAAATTCAGAAAATTAATGGAAAACGATTTAATGAAGTTTTAGTGGCAGGACGCTTAAGAGAATTTGATTATTTAATTATGGCAACTCATTTTAAAGGACATGCAGGTGCCGGTTTCGGTGGTTCAATAAAAAATCTTGGAATCGGATGTGTTTCTAAGGGGGGCAAGGTTGAAGCACATACAGGGAAAACCTTCGAGTTTAATTTTGATTCTTGTAATCCTGAATACAGGAATTGTATTAATATATGTCCTACAAATGCTTTAACTAAAGATGATAACAATAAACTAAGTTTTAACGAAGAATTGTGTAAATTTTGTTATATGTGTGCTTCTGTATGCAAAGATAAAGTCATTAATTTAGGTCAAGTTCCACGTGTGGAATTTGTTACTCAGATGGTTGATAACGCCAAGGGAGTAGTAGATTATTTCGGAAAAGATAAGATTTTTTACATTAATTATGCTATAGATATAACCTATCAATGTGATTGCACGGGAGGCTCGGATATCCCGTTTGTTCCAGATATAGGGATTTTAGCTTCCTTAGATCCCGTTGCTTTAGATCAAGCTACTGTAGATCTTATACATAAATCTTCAATTAGCCCTCACTCAATTCTTTCTGAAGTAAAAAATATTCCAACGCAAGGACCTTTTGAATGGTTTTCACATACACCTCGTTTTAATCCAAAATCGGGTAGGATGGATTTCAATCAAGATGGAAAAGAATCAAAACACTGGGAAATACAATTAAAAGCAGCTGAAGAAATAGGCTTAGGAACAAGAAATTATAATTTAATTGAAGTTAAGATTGAAAAAGATAATTAAATCTTATTCTACTTTTTTTTAAGGTCTTTAATTAAAAAAGATTAATATTAATTTCAAAATGACACGGTTAGATTAGAGAAACACATATATGGAAATAGAGAATTCTCTGAAAATTCTGTTTCTTTTGAAATATAGAGACAGTTTTTCATCATCTCTAAAACATTACCACTCACATTTCCAAGTTTTATTGGATTCTGAAATTCACCATTTTTAATATAATAACCATTTCTTATTTCTGCCCCAAAAAATCCTGATAATTCTTCAGGATGTAACCATGAAAATTTCTCAATATAATAACCTTCTTTTATATCTGAAATCATATCATCTAAAGATATCTTTCCAGACATAATTTGGAAATTGCTAACCCCATTATAAATTCCACCAAAAATGCTTCTTATCCCGTTTCCAGTTGGATCTTCACCATTTAAAATAGCATATTTTTGATCAAATAATCGTTTTTGGAATATGCCATTTTTGATCACTTCTGTTTTCTGATGAGGATTTCCTTCACCATCCCAACCGTTAGAACTTAATCCGCCTTCAAGGAGTCCATCATCTATAATTGTAATTTCTTTAGTAGCCACTTCATCATTTATATTGTAAGCAGAAGTCTCCTCGCTAAAAGACTGTCCTGAAGCATGAAATCCAATTACAGGAATAATTGCTTCCTTTAAAACATGTGGTGTAAATATAACTATTGCTTCCTTATTAGGTTTAGGTGGTTCTGCTATTAAAGTATCTTTTGCAATTTTTGCCCATTCATCCACTCTTTTCTTAAAATTTAAATGTTCTTTTTCTTTGAAATATTCTGTGTTCCAATATTCCGATAATTTCCCATTTCTTTGTGCCTTTAAGGAATATTCTACATAAAAGAATGTTTTTGTGGAATAAAGATTTACTTCATTACTATTTCTTAACAACCCATTTTTTATATGCAACCTTAACCGACCAAAAGTTGGAACTACTCCTTTTTGGTCTTTAACTAAACTTATTAACTCTTCACATAGATCATTTTTTATACCAATTGGATCTTTCAATATAGCGTTGTCAGCTGTAATAATGTTTGAAAATGATTTTTTTTCTGGAAACTGATATTTAGAAGAAATATTATTTTTAGAAAGTAAAACACAAGTATCGATATTTTTTCCTATTTCTTTAGAATCCATAGAATTTCCTTTAACAACACCTACTCCCGTTTGATCTCCTTTTTGAGTAAGGATTCGTATAAAATACTCAAAATCTTCTATTTCTCTTTCTACTTCTGGTTCACTTTTTAAGAACATTGTTTCATAGATTTCTTTTTCAATGAAATAAATTTCATATTCCTCAATATTTTTCGTTTTAAGATTTTTTTCAATTAAATCAATTTTTTCACTTGTCACCTTTAATATCACCCTGGACTAATTAATGCTTCTTTAATTCGAACGTAAGTACCTCCGCTCCCTACAGGAACACTATCCTCATCACCTTTGCCACATGTCCCTCCATCTATTTCAATTGATCCCCTACTAATTGCATCAATTTTGGGTAATGTCTCCAATACATGGCCACTTAATGCTACTGCCTTTAATATATGGGTCCTTTCTCCATTTTCAATTAAATAGCCTTTCTTAGAAGTGTTTTGCATCCCTCCTCCAAGTGGATCTTCCATGCCGAAGTATTCATGAACCAAGATCACTCCATACTTGATTCCTTTGATCATTTCTTCTAGGGAATAATCACCGGGTTCAAAATAAGTATTTGTCATTCTCGGGTGAACAGGATGAGCAAAACTTTCCCTTCTCCCGTTACCTTTTGGGATGGCATTTAACGCAGAAGCAGTTCTTCTATCATATATGAAATCTTTTAATATCCCATCTTTAACCAATACATTTTTACCTGCTTTGATCCCCTCATCATCAAAAAAGTATGTTCCCATAGCATTATCAACTGTAGGTGAATCACAGATTGTACAAATTTCAGACGCAACTTTTTGATTAAGCTTTGCTTTCAAATAACTTCTATCCCGTATAACTTGATCTGCTTCAAGACCATGTCCAAAACTTTCATGTGCAACTACCCCGGTCATACTAGGGTCTAAAATGACAGGATATTTCCCGGAGGGCGCTAATACTGCTTGTAGCATGCCCAAAGACTTTTGAGCAGTTTCATCTAGCGTATCATTATCAACCTTATCAAAAATTTCAAAGCCAATCTCACCAGAATCAATATAATAATCAAAATCTGCGATGGGACCTTCTTTTGCAATAGGGATAATATAGAGTTTTGATCTCGGGATTACTTGTCTTAATTGACATCCTTCATTATTAAAAAAAATCCGTTCCGTAAATTGTTCCATGTATTTAACTTCCGTATTAATTATTCTCTCATCAGATTTCATCATATAGTCATAGATATATCTGATTTTTTTGATTTTTTCATCAATAGGAACTTCAAGTGGATTAATTTTTGGCTTTATTTCTTCATTTAAACTCCATCCTTCAAATTCTATAAGATCCTTACCCATATTTACAACTCTAGGCAATTTTTCTTCGAATTTTTTTGTATCTGAAAATTCAGTTACGGTTGTTTCTTTCCATGTGCCTGTAAATGTTCTCGCTACTATTCCAGATTTCTTTGCATTCACAACAATATTTTCTGATGTACGCGATTTTGTAATAAGAACAGATGATTCTGAATCATAGAGAATGTCAAAATATTGATTACTTCTTTTATAGCTGTTGGATACCTCTTCAAAAACAGAAAATATCTCATCAAATGATTTCTCACTCATGTTTAACCAATTTATAAAAAGAAATTAATTATTTAATTGGATTAAAATTTTAATACGTTTAAAATATTCTTATTATACTTGAGATTTACTTAATATCAAGTATTTTTTTTATGAGCTTTTTCTTTTCTTCTAGATTGGCTTGACGCGAAATCATGATTCTCTGCGTCATGGGACTACCTGCTCCATGCATAGATTCCGTCCGATAGCTTACCGAAGCAACGCCCATCGTCAAATTTTCAATGAAACGCAGAACTTTATATCTATCATCAGGATTTATTCCTTCACACGTAGAGAGATATTTACTTATTAAGGGTCCAATTTCCTCAGATTTGAAATCTGCTTCAGAAGGAAGTGTACATATTAATCCCCCGGCGAGATCTTCAGCTAATCTCCCTATTTCATAGGGAAATCGAGTAACATTTTGCTTACAAACATTTGCAAGTAGCATATCCATTTCATAATTTCCAGCTTCTCTTTGGAACCCTAAAGAACTGCATGCAATTCCACAACTATATAGTGTCTCGTTTAAATGAACCATCTCAACAAGTTTATCACGAATGTGAGACGCTCTTTCTGTTCCATTATATTCTGAAATCAAAGCTGCTGCCCCAATGAGCACATTTCCAACTCCCACTTTACATCCACCATATGATTGTCTATGAAAACCAGCAAATCTATTAACTAATTCTCCTGAAAATTCAATTTCACCCTTCATAAAGATTTGATCTTTTGGAACAAACACATTATCGAAGATTACAAATATCTCTTGACCGCCGTATTTAAAGTTCCCAATATCTAATTTTCTCTTTTCCATTTTTCTAGTGTCGCATGATTGCCTTCCATATACTAAAGTGATTCCTTTAGCATTAGTATCTATTCCGAAACTTACAGCATATTCTTCTTCTCCAGGACGTATAGTAAGTGTAGGCATAATGATTGCTCTATGAGAATTTAAAAAACCAGTTTGATGAACTTTTGCCCCTCGAACAACAATTCCGTCTTCATTTTCTTCTACTATATGCAAATATGCATCTGGATCTGGTTGTTGATTAGGTCTTTTACTTCGATCTCCTTTTGTATCTGTCATCGCACCGTCAACCATTAAATCTTGATTTTGTACTTCAATCCAATAATGTTTGAATCGGTTATGATAATTAGTTCCGTATTTTTCATCCATTTCGAAAGTTACACTGTATAACGCATTAGCTGTATCAAAACCAACACATCTCTGAAAACAACACGCAGTTTTTTGTCCAAGCAATCTTTGCATTTGTACTTTCTTAATTAAATCATCTATAGATTGATGAATGTGAGTGAATCGATTTATTGTTTCGCCAGTTAAATGTGAATTTGTAGTCATGAGACCCTTATATTCATCCATTTGCGCTAATTCATAAATTTTCATTACAGTATTTATCGAAGGTTTGATAATTGGGTGATTCCAAAACTCTTTTACTTTTTCACCAAACATGTATAAATTTACAGGTCTTTTAATACTCTCTAAATATTCTTCTGGCGTTTTTAATGGCATATTTAAATACCTAATTCTATTCAAATTAAGTTAATAAAAAAGTAAATTTCTCATAATTATTAAAAGTAGTTTTAATACAAATTAAGATCTAAAATTTTAATAATAAATATTTGATTCTTATTGACTCGAAAAAGGTTTTTTTACAGTAGAAATATATAGATAAATTGTTATTATTATTTCTAATAATAAGAACATAGTTTAATCATCTTCTTCGGGGATTTTAGTTATTTCTCACAAAAATGTAAAGTATTTTGGATCTAGCCTAATAGTTTTACTACTTTTAATGTTATTCATCCCACAATTTTTAAGAATAACCACAATTCAAACGGTTAATTATTTTAACTCTCATAAAGATGAGTTAAATGGAATAAAATCTGCTAACTCTGAAATAAATATGCTCGATTCAAATTTTGTAGTATCAGTAGAATCGATTGAGCTCCAGATAGCAAATGGGAAAATTAATGTGTCAGCACCATTATCTAAAGATCAAGATATTTCGCAAGAAATGGCAATAAAACATTTAGATCTTCTATATAGTAGTGAAATAAAATAGTTTGTTGAATATATTCAAAAAACTCTATTTGAGGAGACCTGCTTTTCTCATAATTGCTCTTGTTAAGGTATCAAATGTTATTTCTATATTTTCACCCGTTTTAGCAGAACATTCAAAGTGATGAGAAATTTTGTAGGATTTTGTTACTTTTTTTGCTTCTTTTTCAGAAATTAATCTTCTTGTTGTAAGATCTGACTTTCCTCCAACTATTATTAATGGAGCGTGAAATTTTTTGATTTGTTCTCTTCTAAATATTTCTAACCACTCATCAATATTCCGTAAACTATGAGGTCGTGTAATATCATACATGAAAATTCCTCCAAATGCACCGCGAGTGTAATTAGGTAAAAGAAATCTAAAACGATCTTCACCTCCGAAATCCCATATTTGAAGTGTAATCTTTATACCTTCTATTTCTAGGTATTTCACTGCAATGTCTAAACCAATCGTCACTTTTGTGTCTAAAAAGAATTCCCCTGTTATATAACGATGAAGTAGAGTAGTTTTCCCTACTCCACCATTTCCAAAAACGACAATTTTATAAGTTACTTCTCCCATGATTATTTTTCGCTATTCTTTTCATTTTTTAAGCTTTTTTTGTGAAAACTCGAGTTTTCCTCTAAATAACTTATTCTTTTTTCTAATATTGTGATTGTTTCAATGATGTTATTTAATACTTTATTGGTTTCTCTGATTTCATACTGAAGATCACCTAATTGATTAAGTAAAAAACCTATCACCTTCTGTTCTTTTACTGGTTCTATTAACCAATTTATAGCATTCTGCAAAAATTTTTGATTATCCAAGGAATTAATTCCAATATTAGAATCAGTTGTAAATACATCAATATCTCCAATAGCTAATACCTTTCCTTGCCCAAATTCTGTAAATGCTGCTATAATTTGTTCTCTTTCTTCTTCTTCTTTAATCCACTGTTCAGTAATATTATTAAAAACTTCTGACCAAGCATAATCTTTATTTATTTGAAAGATAGGTTTAGCATTTTTGCTTAAAATCAGAGAACATGCCCCTCCTATGATAATTTCTCTTAGATGTCTATTAATTTGATGTTTTGAAAAATCCTTAATATGTAATATGCTCGAGCCATTTTGATTCACCTTATTAATTTCTTTAATTATATTCTTTTCAAAAAGAATCCCAAATTTTCCTGAAATATCGTTCAAATTAGTTTTTTGAAGGTAATCTGCTCCATATTCACTTAAAAGAAGTAATCCTCCTCCACGTCTAACAAAATCAACAATATATTTAACTTCAAGACTAGAAAAATAGTCATCAATTGGATTCCCGATTATTAAGAGATCAACATCACTTAACATATTCTTTCTAAGATGCTCATTCTCAGTTTTCTTTATCTTAATATCCATCCTTTTTAGAAGGTTTAGAAATTCAGAAAATTCAGCATCTTCTATATTTAACATTTCATTATGAGCGAGATCAAATAGAATTGTTTTCTGCGGCATATTTCCAGCATCTTTAAAGAAATTCTTTAAAGGGGTTTTATTATTATTAATGGTTTATTAAAATCAGGTTATATTTTTAAAGAAAATTCGAATATAAAAATCATTTCATATATATAGTATATCCGTTCTGACCTACCAAAAATTTATTAAATTGTATGTAATAATCTTTTTTGGATTAAAATAAGTGTTGAAAACTTATAAAAATGTCAAATGGTAAATGATTTATGAATAATAATGTGGCTATTATAGGGTTATCATGGGGAGATGAGGGCAAAGGCAAATTTGTTGATTACTTTGCTCAAAAAGCAGATATTGTTGTAAGATACAACGGTGGAAATAACGCAGGACATACAATAAAGGCTGATGGAATTAAATATAAGTTTAAGTTAATGCCTAGCGGGGCACCTTTAGAAAAGGAATGTGTTATCGCAAATGGATGTGTGATAGATCCAAAAGTACTTTTAGAGGAAATTGAAAATTTAAAAAAACTTAACAAAGTAGTTAATTTAAAATTGAGTTCAACTGCGCATGTAATTTTTCCATTCCATCGAACTTTAGATGGATTAGAGGAGGTATCGAAAGGTAAATATAGCGCGGGTACGACTAAAAGAGGAATAGGTCCTACATATTCAGATAAAGCAGCACGTTGGGGTATAAGGATTTTTGATTTGATAAATCCTGATATATTGAAATCGAAATTAGAGAAACTATATGATATTAAGAGAAACTTAATTAAGGTTTATGATCCAGACTGGAATGATGATTTAGAATCTATTTTTAAAGAATACAAATCATATGGGGAACAGTTAAAACCTTATGTGATAGACACAGCTTATTATTTAAACAATGTAAATGATTCAGGAAAGAAAATCGTTTTTGAAGCTGCACAAGGCAATCTTCTTGGTATAGACCACGGAATGTATCCTTATGGAACTTCTTCAAATGCTAATGCTCTTGGAATTTCTGCTGGAACAGGGATTCCACCTAAGAAAATTAAAAAAGTAGTAGGAATCATTAAGGCATATACATCGAGAGTAGGAGCTGGAAAATTTCCAACTGAATTACTTAATGATATTGCTGAAAAAATTCGAGAGCAAGGTCATGAATATGGAACAGTAACAGGAAGACCAAGAAGAGTTGGATGGATAGATCTCTTTAATATTAAATATGGAATAATGATTAATGGAATTGATAAAATTATCATAACTTTATTGGATGCCCTGCAAGGCATATCTACGATTAAAATGTGTACTGCATACGAGCTAGATGGAGAAATGCTCGAGAGTTGGCCTATTCAGCATGAAATCATAGAAAATTGTCAGCCAATTTATAGATCATTTGAAGGATGGGAAGAAAGGAGTAGAGATATGTGGTTAGAAATTGCTGAAAAAGGATATGACGCTTTACCAGATACTATGAAAAAATATCTTCAAGCAATCAGAGAAGAGCTTCAAGTAGATATAGCTATGATCTCTATCGGTCCAGATAGGAAGGAAACGATAGTTTTAGATAAAAATATCTTTTGAGTAATCCCTTTTTATTTTTTTTTAATTAATTTTACTTTAATTTCTAACTAGAAGAAGTATTATAAATTAGAATTATAAGTCATTTGTAAATTAAACTCCTTACCACAGTGAAAACAATAACCTACACCTCGTGAAGTTAGAAGGGAACTCATAGATTCTGTTATTTTTTGTCCACATTCGGTACAGTAATTAGGAATCTTAAATTTATTCTGTTCAATTTTATTTGGAAAATATTCTCGAGAAAATTGTGGGGTTTCAGGAATAGCTAATATTTCTTGTTTACTTTTCTTAGGTTTCCCTGAAATAGCATGATAGAATGCTTCAAAAAGTTTATAAAAACCAAGAAAAATTCCTTTAAAGAGATAATATAAGCCTTTAAAGATATAATATAATAGATAAGCAAGACCTTTTAAGATATAATATACTAAAACAAGAGCTGCTATTGTAAGTGCAATGAGGCCAATAATAATTAATATTTGGCTAAATAAAGGTAAGTTTAAGAACCGTCCAATTGGATCATCCCAAAAAACATCAAAGCCAGTTTGAAAAAGAGTCAAGTTAACCATGATTCTAATTTTTTTTCCTCAAATGAAAAAAATATAATAATTAATAAAAAAAAACTGTAGTCCAGTTTTTATTTTTCTACATAAAAAGTTTATTTTAACTATTTTTCTATCTAATACATATTAATCCAAATCGATAAACATAATTAATTGGTGGCCATTCGATATTAAGATTCATATTTCTTACAGTCTTAGTAACATCTATACCTACCGCTTCCATTGAATATCTTATTTTATCAGGATATCTACAAGATGCACCACTATCATAAGTACATCTTTTATCTTTTTTATTATAACAAACTCGACAATATCCATCCCATAAAACAAGTTTCTGTTCATATTTCCCTTGAAATTTGTTAAGAAATTCAAAGATTTCCTTTTCTAATTTATCTCTTAAAAAATTAGACATTAGAAGCTTGTTTTTTATAATTGTCTCACTTTGGTCAGTATGCTTCAATTTTTCTTTTTCGGTATAGGCATTTAAATCACATTTATAATAAATGAGAAAGAATTTACTAAATGTAGAGACTTCTTTTTCAAGATAAGGTGCTTCAGGAGGACATGCCCAAGAATGATTATAATTAGGACACTTGAAATTGGAATTAACACAATAAGATTGAACTTCTGGATCGAATATTATATCTCTAAATTTTATTTCAGTATAGGGCAAGGTACTAGATCGAATTTTTCTGTTTGTTAAAAATAATCAGAATACTATTTTTTTAGTAAAAATGGTTCTGCCAGAGAGATACCTAGTAAAGACTATCTATTATTGTTATTTTTAAAAAACTTTTATGTAATTAAATCTTAATGATTACTATTATATTTCTTTAGGTTTATATTATAAAATTAATTCTTGATGTGAATAGAATGAAATTAAAACAAGATAAGAAAAGTAAATTGTTAAATGCTGCGAATGAATTCCACACAGAAGTTTTGAAAGGCTCACACTTGCTCCATGATTGCATTAATGATCTAATAGATGGAAAGCTAAATAAAAACAAATTAGAAGAAGTAGTACAATCTGAACATAATGCTGACATTGCAAAAGAAAATTACATTAATATTCTTTATTCGGATAAACGCGCTCTTCCTTTTTTAGTTGAAGATCGTTATAGATTAATTAAGTATATAGATATTATCTCGGATAACTCAGAAGAGCTTGCTCGTGGTTTGAAAGTGTATCCTTTTGACCTTTATGATGATATCAAGGAGAATCTGACATTATTAAATGACATATGTGAAGAGACTATAAAAAATCTTATCGAAATGATAAGACTTATGGAGACAGATTTTAAAACAGCTTACCAAATGTCATTCGATATTGAGACTCTTAAGCGACGTGCTCGTGAATCTAAATTCAATATCTTAGAAGTTATTTATCAAAAATCGGAAGAAAAATCCCTCCAAGTATATCTAACCTCAAAAATTTGCATAAAATTATTTGATATAATCGTAAGAGTTGAAGAGATTAGTGATTTTCTCAGAAGTCTAATTGTAAAATATCCAAGCAAATAGAAAACAAGAAAATAAAACAAAGGGAGAAAAGATAACAATGGATCCTGCTGTAATTATAATGATATTTCTAATAATATCAATCGTAATATCAATAGCCATCGGAGCTAACGATGAAACGATGGCTCCGCTATATGGATCAAGAATTCTTAATATGAAACAAATTCTTATTTTAGCAGCGATTTTTGCTATCACTGGTGCTATATTTTTAGGAGAAGGAGTTGCTAAATCAGTAGGTGACAAGATCCTTTTAATAGATTATGAAACTACTGGTATTAGCCAGAATGCTGTTGTTTTGACTATATTGATCTCAACTGCTATTTGGTTAATATTATCCAGCGCTTTTGGCCTTCCAATTTCATCAACTCATTCTACAATAGGAGGAATTATGGGATTAGGGGTGATGTTGGGAAGTGTAGATGGTGTAAATTGGAATACAATATTAGGAATGAGTATATGGTGGTTATTATCTCCAGTAGTTGGATTTTCAGTAACATTTCTGGTTGTTAAGATACTAAACAAGCATAAACTTAAGCATTTAAATGGATTCCAGGACTATGAAAGAACAGAGAATATATATACCTATATAATTTTAATTGTAATATGTGTTACTGCCTTCTCTAGAGCGGGAAATGATTGTTCTAACGCAGTTGGAATAGTTGTTGGAGTTGGAGATGATATTAACCTTACTGCGTTACTCATCATTACGGGTTTTGGTTTAGCGGCTGGTATTGTGGTCTTAGGGAGAATTGTTATTAAAAACTTAGGTAAAGTGACTGAACTTCGCCCAAGTACGGCATTCGCAGTACAAGTGCCAACTGCAGCTGTCATGCTTATTGGAACCATTCAAAAAATTCCTCTTTCTGGTTCTCATTTACTTGTAGCCTCATTAGTAGGATTATCAAAAGCGAGTAGTACACCGATGGAAAAAGGAATATGGAAAATAGTTTTAGTTTGGTTATTAACCTTTCCGATGTCAGCTATTTTCGCAATCGTACTATATTTTCCGATAAATGCTGTAATTTAATTATATCTTGAATATCTTAAAAAATATCTTCCCTATATTTTTAAAGTAAAAAGAATTGAAGATAAATTATCTAAGAATTTCTTGGTAAAGATTTTTGATAAATTCCTCGAAATTAACTTTATCGAATTTAATATTTAACATAGGAATTAATAGAATTGGTATATCATCTTCATTTTCATAAACAGGGATAATTTTCATAACTCCCTTTTTAATCAATTGGTAAGCTGATTGCCATTCCCCTTCTACTGATTTTGATTTTTTAGAGTGTTGGGTACAAAATAGAACAAATGTATCGCAGATACTTAAAGTTTTTTCCATATATTCAACTATATTTTGACCACTATCTTTAGTATAGTAATATACTTTTTTAATTTCTGGAAATCTTTCTAAATGCTCTACAATTTTATTTATTTGAAAATGATCTGAATCTAATGTGGAATAACTTAGAAAAACATTAAATTCTTTTGCTTTTTCTATTACTGGTATAATTTCTTTTTCTTCTTTCGCTTTTTCTTCTACTATAGGCATGATCACTTCTTCTCTTTTCACTTCTTTATAAATTCCTGCTTCTACTTCCTTACAAATTTCGACTTTTTCATTCGCTTTATTAAAAATATCAAAAAAATCATATTGATCCGCTGTATCTTTTACTTTTCCTAAATTTTTATAGGCTTGTTTTATTTTCTCTTCCTTTATAAGATAGTCAACAAAGTTTAATTTTTCCTTAAGCTTCCTTCTGATTTTTTCTCTTTTGGACTCACTAATTTCTTTTTCCTTCTTCTCTGGGATTGATATTTTTTTCTTTACTATTATAACAGCACTTATTACTCCAACAATAACTATCCCTACTATAAGAAAAATTATTAATATGTCAAAAGGAAATGGGGTCTTTCTTACACCAAGATTGTTTTTAATAATATTTCCTATGCAATTAACTTCTTCATAAGGTTTGTCATTATATCTTAAATCATTGTCTATTATGGAATTATAGTTAGATTCATAAAGGTAAATTCCAATTTGATTATAACTTATTGTATTTCCAGTAATATTATTATTATGACTATTATCTAAATAAATTCCATAGAGTTTATTTTGATTAATTGTCTCTGTATTATTTTTAATAGTGATATTAGTGCTATTAATAATTAACAGTCCACTCTTCTCATTCTGGTTTAGTGAACTTTCTGATATGTCAATATCTTCACAAAATTCTAAAACAATTCCATTGGCATTATTATAAGAGCAATTATTAGAGATCAATTCTCCATTAGAAACAGATACTAGTTTCATACTGCCATCACTGTAATTAGAACCAGAGTTATAAAAAATACTATCCCTTATTGTAAAATAAATGTTAGAATTCCTAATCATAATACAGCTACTAGAATTTTGACCATCTATTTTTAATAACTCAAGTATATAGGGATTAACAGAGGTTCCAGAACCACTGCACCATGGTTGAGTAGCAACTTGAGACCAAGTATAATCTCCCGTGCCAACATCATCAATAATGAAAGGATCTAATATCCAATAGCCACTAGATTCTACATATACATAGACATTATTTGACATAGTTTCCCCTGTTCCATTGTAAGCAACAACAGCAAAATAATAATGACCATTTTCTAATCCTGATATTGGAAGTGATAATATATTTGATTGATTTGCATATATAGTGGTGCTATCATTAATCACAGTAATTAACCTATTGTAAGAGAAGACGGAATAATTGTCAGCTCCTTCTGAAATCGACCAATTTAAGTTAAAAGCGCCATCAATATCTGGAGATTCCGCATCACTAGTTAACGTAAAGTTTCCTGGTCTAGGGCGTTCTACATTCACGTAAACATTATTTGACAATGTTTCTCCTGTACTATTATATGCCGCAACGATACAATAATAATCTCCAGTTTTTAACCCCGATATTGTAAAAGGAGATGTAACATCTTCATAAGCACGTACTTGGAATCTTTTACTTATATATGTAATATCTCTGTCAAAAATGAATATAGAATAATTATCTGATCCATCGGAGTCTGACCAAGTTAGATTAAAAGTTCCATCTTTATCAGGATCATCAGCATCATCATTTAAGTTAAAACCTCCCGGTAAATCCTGTGCGGGTATCCCATTATTAATACCCCAATATGGAAACTTTATTACGCCTGTAGCAAGACTATCTGGGTAAATACTACCCCATGAAGGTACTACAACTTTTGATCCATCTAATTGCCATTGAGTAAATAAAGAATAAGCGTAAGAATATCCTTTATATAAATCATGAGAGTTAGTAAATGCTATCATCGAGCTAACTCCCAAAAAAGGATTAGACTTATTAAATCCTTCAAGTTCTGAGACAATAGAATCTGAATCTAAAGTTTGAGCACTGAAGCTTACATTTGCTAATAATCTAACTGCATCATAGGATCCAGCTCCCAAATAGAGCGGTTCAACATTATATCTTGCAATAAAATTATCCCAAAATGGTATTGTTTTTGAAGTCTTATTAGTTCTAAAGATACCTTGCATTAAGATTTCATATTGACATGAGCCCTCAGTATAATCCCAGTATTCTACTAGTTGGCTATAGACATTAATACCAGCTAAAAGACATTTTGGTTGATTAGATCTATAAGATTGAGACATAGTTGTTGCATCTGGACCCGTTACTAGTGGAATTGTTAATTGGACACCTGCGCTGTCAATCATACCCCAATAAGTAGCAAAATCTGCTTGACTTGCACCTACAGGAAACACTATATGCTGTTCAACAATTACTCCCGGAACAAGAAGGGGTAAAAAAGATTCCAAATAATTAACCAAGAGGTACTGACCAAGGTAAATCTTCTCGGAGAATAGCAATTTTGCTAAAAGTTCCTCCGAAAGTGCTATTTAGAACATTACAAAGGGTTGCTGTATAAGTAACAATTTCACTACCGAGTGAAGTTGCATTCATTGGCATAACTCTAAAGAAATATTTATATCTAGCATAATTATCAGTAACATTCTTGCAAAAATCATCAGATGCAGCTCCAGTTCCTAAAAAAGGAATTTGTGCATCCATTACGACCTCGCGATACACATCAACAGCGTCATTACGAAATCCACCTATAATGAAGTGAGGATCGTTATATAAAACCATTCTATTTGCTACAGCTACTGTCTCAGGTACGTCCAAAACAGCACTAGCCTCATTGGTATCCTCAGCAGCTAAACCTATATAATAATTAACACTACTAATTGTTATACCACCAGCTTGGTTTATTTCTCTTGCAGCTAATAATGCTCCCATCCAAGCATGATCACCACTGAAATGCCCCATATCATCAAGTAATCCAATTTTAACTATTTGGTCCGGTTGAATCGATCCTGAAACCCCTGGGACCGTGTAGTTTCCTACAATAACATCTGATAATTTAGGATCTATGATGTTAACATCCTTTTCATCTCTATTAATAAAACTAAAATAATTTACACCAATTAAAAATTGGATTGATAATAAAACCAGAAGAAAAATAGGATAAATTTTATTAATTTTCATTTTCCACCACATAGATAAGATTAATAATCAAATTGAATTATGAACAAAAAAGATCTAATTATTTTTTATATTGTTTACTAAATCCTTAAACTATTTAAAACTTATAAATTTGAAAAATTTTAGGTAATACCAAATATTACTACTTAAAAGCAGTGTCTTCTATTGAACTTTACTTTCCTATCAGTTTTCTAAAAAATTAAAATTTTTTCTATTAATTTTTTTACAATTAAGTATTATTTTTCCAGATATTTTCAGTATAACAAGGTACAGGAAGCTCTTTTTAAGAAAGGTTTATGGAAAATAGTTTTAGTTTGGTTTGAATATATTAAAAAATAATTGTTCCATTTATTTTTAGAGAAAAAAAAAGTAAAATATTTTATCTTAAAATTTCTTGGTAGAGTTTGTTAATAAATCCATTAAAATCAGCTTTATCATATCTAACATTCAACATAGGAATTAATAGAATGGGTACATCATCTTCTTCTTCATAAACAGGTATAATTTTCATTATGTTTTTTTTAACTAATTGATAAGCTGATTGCTACTCCCCTTCAACAGCTTTTGATTTCTTAGAGCGCTCAGACAAAATAAAACAAAGATATTACATATACTAAATGTCTTTTTTTACCCATTTATCCTGACTTTTTCACAGAATTAATTCTTAGTGTAATTTAAAAAAATCTAGGAGTGTTATTTATTTTTTTAAATTTAATTGAATTTTGATTGAGAGACTGGATATGCTATTTCTTCTACAACCTCTTGTATTTGAACGATGTTTTCATGCGTATGAGCTATTGAAATAGAACCTAAGCCATGTAAACCAGATATATTTCGATTAAAAAGAGCTAATTGGAGTAGTGCTTCTCGTCTTCTATCCTTAAATTCAAAAATTTCTCGCATTGTAGGGAGTTCAATCCATTTAGTAAGGGCATGAAGTATTATTATTGATTTATGTCCTTTAGCAATAATCTTTAGTTTTTCTTCATCAAAGAATTGGTTTAGATTTTTCAACAATGTATCGCCCTCTTGGCTTATTCGAAGATATTCCTTTTGCGAGTTATTTAATATTTCTAAAGTTTTTAAGCCTGCTATCATACTAAGTGGGTATCCAGAAAAAGTTCCACCCCCAATTAACACTTGATTCACCACATCGGGACTGGATTGATCGATAATTTCTTTACGTCCACCTATAGCACCAATCGGAAATCCACCACCTATAACTTTCCCCATAGTTGTTAAATCAGGAATTACTCCTAATTCATTCTGAAATAGACTGTTGGTAAAACGATATCCTGTTATCACCTCGTCAAAAATAAGAAGAATTCCATTTTGTTCCGTTTCCTCCCTTAATCTTTTCAAATATTCTGGATCAATAGGAAAGCCTCCACCACCACCTAAAACAGGTTCTAGAATTATCGCAGCTAAATCATTAGAATTTTTCTTTATAATATTAAATATATTCTCATTGTTGATCTCAAATGTAATAATACCTGCTTGTTCGGCTTTGAGCAAACCTGGAGGCACTTCTACATTTTTTAATCCTCCTATATCATAGGATAAAGTATCATTTGCACCATGCCATCCTGCTTTAGCTTTAGCTATAAGTCTCTTTTTGGTGAAAGCTCGAGCTAAACGAGAAGCATACATTGTGGCTTCTGTTCCAGTAACACAAAATCTAATTTTTTCAATACCAGAATTACCTTTAATTATAGTATCGGCAAGTTTAACTTGATATTCAGTATTCGTTCCAAAATGCCATCCGTATGCTAAATATTTTTTGACAATTTTTTGAATTTCAGGAGGATTATGTCCTAAGATCATAGCGAAATGACCGCACCAACAATCAATATATTCATTGCCGTCTATATCCTTAATTTTTGGGCCATTACCCGAATTAATAAATACTGGGAAGCCTCCTATTAAATGCAATCCAAAAGTTCGAATATTATGAGATATCCCTCCTGGTAAAGACTGAAGAGCTTTTTTCCAAATTTCTTTTGATTTAGGTCGATTTTTCTCGTATAACTCTAATTCTTCTTTTATGAACATTTAAACCATCAAATCTCTTTCTTCTATAGTTGTTGTTTAAAAATTTTAATTCTATTTAAAAATTATTTTACCTTAATCTGAGCATTTTTAATTTCTTGCCTTAATCTGTCTTTCTCAATTTCTGGGCCTACTTCGATTATTTTACCATTAACATATATTCTCCGAGAAATGCCATATTTTTGCAAAATCTTAATATTATCTGCTGAATATTCATTTAAGAGGACATCATCTCCGAATTCTATAACCACTTCTCGCACTCTTTGGGCTTCGACATCACTAGTTAAACAGAAAGTATTCCAAAACAGATCTATGATAACCTTCCCTTTAATTGGGTGATATTTATAGGATTCTGCTCTAAATCGTGGAGCTTTAGCTGTCTGATCGAGTTTTTTCCATAAAATTGCTTCCTCACCCTTTTTTGCTGCTACCTTAAAACCAAGTTTAATAAAATATTTAGCGGGCATAAACCAAAAATCCCATAAAAATCCAATTGTTACAATCCCATTACGTTTCTGATAAAGTGTTTCTTCCTCTGCTGCTTTAATCAATTTCTTCCCTACACCGCTTTGAGAAAATTTAGAGTGTGCAACTAAACAAGGGAATACCATTAAATTTTTACCTTGAATTTGCCACGGATTTATTTCAATAGGCATTAGATATAAAAAACCTGCATGGACATCATCTAATAAAGCAACTTTAACCTTTAAACCGTATTTTTTCATACTTTGAAGCCAAGAAATTCGACGTAGAGCAGATTCTTCATATTCAATATTATTCTCATTAACATGAGTACAAGTGCTAACATAATATTCATCGTCTTTTGTCATATCTCGAATGATAATTGCCATTTATTTCACTATGAAATTATTTATTATTTTCTAGTCTAATTTAATATCTTTACAATCATAATATTTAATATTAAAGTTTAAATGTTTACTAAATTAAACTATTTTTAAGACATGGACTCCGATAATATTGAAATAGTTGATTTCTCTGGTGAAAAATATCATCGTTTCACTATACCGTGTTCACTTGTTATATTTTTTATTTCGATATTAATTATTTTAATAGTTATTTTCATGTTGTTAATTCCTGGAGCCCTTATAACTACATTATTGAGTTTAGGATTAATTTTTATATTTTTTGCTTATTATTATTATGTTGTAACAAAAGCTCCTGGAAAACTCAGAAAATTTGCTATATCTAATTATGAAATTGAAATTTTATTACCTCGAGAACCTAGATTTCGAATTTCTTGGTTTGAAATTGAAAAAATTGAAGTACGATTGAAAAAGTTAGAGGTTAACCCTTATGTAATTTATCAATTTCTCTTTATTCAGAATGATTCTGAGAAAAAGTTTAGTTTGACCTTGAATGATTTTCCTAAAGAGAAAATAAATGAAATTTTAACTTATCTAAAAGAATTTACGAGCTTAAAGAAAAAAGGATTTAGTGCTGTAAAAGAAACGAATGTTTCAGGAATTATTCTTGTCGAAGATTTAAAAATTTGAAAATTAAATATCAATATTTAATCTAGTTTTGCGCCACATGTGGGGCAAATAGTAGCATTTTGGAGCGTAGTCCCACAAATTCTACATAGTTTTATTGTCCTTGTTGTTTTTTTCCTAGGTGGACTTAGAGATGTAATAGAGATAGGTTCTTCTGGTTCTTTAATTGCTACTGGAACTTCTGTTTGCGAAGTTGCTTCCTTTTTCAATTTTATTTCGATTTCTTTACCAAAAAATCCTCCAACCTTAACTTTTTTTGTCGTTTCGGGAGGTGGATGAAGTTCTGATATTTCTGAACTTAGTTCTTCTTGTTCCGCTATTTGCTCTTCAACCTCAATTTCTTCTATAACTTCTTTTTGTTCAGGTTCTTCTTCGTATGGTTCCTCCATTTCCCTCACGGTTAGATCTATA
>CAYSZJ010000041.1:0-8291 GCA_964435435.1 uncultured archaeon | reverse complement strand
TTGTTCAGGTTCTTCTTCGTATGGTTCCTCCATTTCCCTCACGGTTAGATCTATATCTGGTAATTCCTCTTCTAAATCTTCTTCATAGATCATATTAACGAATTCTTCATCTAACTTTAATAATGTATCACATTGAGGGCATCGAAATATATGCTTAAATCCTATATTTTTAGCAAGTGAATATTTTGCTGCGCAACAACTATGAAATTTAGCACCACAATTAAAACATTTATGTATTTCATCAGAATGGGCTTCACAGATTGGACATAATTCTTGTTCACAAATAGTACATATCTCTTCATCTTCAGAAGAAAGACTGATTAAATCGACTGCTAAACGTTCATAAAAAACCTTGTCTTCTTCCAGAATCTGATCAGATTCTTCTGTTTTAATAACTTTAAATTCTCTCTTATTTTGAACTAAAGAACCTATGATATTTTGCAATAACTTTTCATCTTGACAATAAAACATACCTCCTCGAGTTTCACTAGATATTATTTTTAATTTTACATCATCTTCATAAAACTTCTCTGTACCAACTCGAATTATATCAATAAAAGCAAAAAATTTCTTAGCTTTAATAAGTAAATCATAAAGAGCATTGTAATAATCTTCTGGTAATTTACTAGAAGTATCTGAAATAATAATTACTCGATAATTTTTTCTTGTTTCTCTACTTTTTCTAAAAATGTAAGCAAGAATTTCATATAACCCATTTTCTAAATAGCTTTGCTCGGTTTCTCGAGTATCCCACACATCATTAATTGTATTTAAAACGGTTTCTGAATCTTTCAAATCATATACGTTTACAGGATTTTCATCTTTTTGAAATATTACTAACCCGTATGAACTCAAAGAATTAAATTTGTCTTTTTCTTTGATAAAGGTGTTAATTGCTTTCATTAAAGTCTTTTTCTTCATAAAATCTCCAATTAAATCTAAGTAAAAAATGAATTCCTCCGAATTTACTGCATCTGATCTTGTTAACATCTTGCCATCAAATTCAATATTTAAGTTTACTAAAAATATCGTAAAAATTTAAAAGAATAATAATAGAATTGTTATTTATTTTTATTTATATTTCTCAAATCCGTTATACTTAATTTACCAGTTTTTTTTTTAATTATTTATGTTATAAAGATGTTATAATTGTTGGTTCTACTTGTCGTTAATATTGAAAATAACTTCAATATAGATATCTCATTTGTTACAAATTAGTAGGCAAGGGGAATTTCCTATTTTTCTGACATATTATTATTTGGTTTAAAAGTGGTTGTTTTTGCTATTCTATCATAAACAATTTTATCACCGACTTTCTTTACAGTATACATTTTACCAAAAAAACCTCCAACTCTTACAATTTTAATTTTTTTTTCTTCTGTGCTATAGCTAGTAACTGGTACTGTATCTATTCTTTTATCTTTAGTTTGTTCTATCACTGGCGTTGATACCGGTAATGGCTTTACTTTAGGGCGTTCTTTAGGGATCTTTTGTAGAACTTCTTTTGCCATAAAATCTTTCACAGAACTCACCTCTACTTCACCAGATACTTCAATAATTTCATCCTCATCAATTTTTAATAAGACATCACAAGAGGGACCAGGACAACGAAAAATATTTGGTATGCCTATGTTATGATTTATAACGTGGTTTGTAATACAGCAATGGTGAAAACTTGAATTACAATCCTCACATATTAATGGAATATCATAGACATCTGTACATATCGGACATACTTCTTCATTACAAAGATAACACTTTAATCCCTGTGCGTCTTCTGGTTTTTTCAATGATTTTGCCAAATGATTATAAAATGCATAATCTTCTTTACTTATTTTAATCCTATCTGGTTTATCAACAAAAGTGCTAACAAATTGTTTAGATTTGACTAACTTCTTAATCACATCAGAAAATTCTTTTTTATCTCGTAAATAAAATATCCCTCCTCTCGTATCAGATGCTAACATGTTCAATTTAACGTCATCACTGAAAAATCTTGTATTTCCTTCAGAAATGCGAATAATGTCAATAAAAGTAGGGAAATTTTTTATTTTTGATACCAAATTAAATAGAGCTTCTTGATAATCTTCAGATAAATCAGAGGGGGTATCTGTTATTATTATTATCCTATTATATTTTGATTTTTTTCTTACTGTCTCAGCTATATAAGAAAATATATAAAACAAGCCATTTTCAAAATAACTCTGCTTTCTTGGTCTAAATTTCCAATTTTCTTCAAGAGAATTAGCGATAATATTTGCATCTTTTTTATCAGTAATGAATATTGGATTACTTTCTTCTTGGAAAATGAGAATAGAATAATGTCCTTTTATATTAACCTTATTTTTTTCCTCAATGTAATATTTAATAGCTTTTATGATTTCTTTCTTTTTTAGCAAATCCTTGGTTAAATCTAAATAAAAATAGATATCCTCCTTCATTTTCTTCACATCTGATTGTCCAATTTCAATGAGTAACTATTACTTTATTATTATTCATAATAATAGAACCTCCTTATATTTTTTTAGAAATACAAATAAATAAATACAAATAAAAATAACATACGCATAAATAAAACAAGCATAATTTTGAGATATTGGTTGGTGGAAAGTGGATGGAGGATTTTTTAAGAAAAATTCAGTTATCTAACCATGCAATAGAAATTTACCTTAGATCTTTGGGAAAAACTCCATTAACATATTATGAGTTAAATGCAATAGTATCTAGTGCAACTCTTGAAGAATTTGAAGAAAGTTTGAATCAACTCGTTAATGGAGGTTTATTAATACAACTAATCTCTGAAAGACCCGAAATTCTAGTACATTATTTAGCAATTCCTCCAATTCTTCCAATATTAAATTACTATGAAAATATTAACGCGAGTTTATCGAATATTAAAGATTTAATTCAAGAATTAATGATAAATTCAGTGAATCAGATTTTTCAACAAAATGATACTATTAATTTAGATGCAATTGCTAATACTTTTCAAGAGTTCAGAAAAGATATTGAAGAGGATACTATTATTCAGAAACAAGAGATAGAAGATATTGTTGAAGGAATGGAAGCATTAACGAAAGTTAGAAAAAAAATATCTGATTTACACCAAAATATTAAATCAATTACTCAAACTCAATTTGCGAATTTACTAAAAACAATTACTAATATTAAAACAGATATAATTACGAAACTTGATGAGCTTGAATTTAAAAAGCATAAACAAGAAGTAATATCTATTGTGGAGCAAATTTTTAAAGAACAAATAGATAGAATTATTGGAAAATTTACAAATAATTTACATGAATTAATAGAAAAAGAATTTGATAAGTCTATAAAACCTGTAGATGAATTAATAGACACAACATTTCAGTATCGTAATGATTTTAAAATGATCCTACTTAACATGATAAGTAATTTTGAAAATAAAATGAATAACATACATGAGATGATTTCTGAGAATAAAGATGATCTTTCTGCAAGCCTAAAGAACCTTGAGATAAAAATTGCAGAAAATCTAAACACAATGATTCAGGATTCTGTAAATCAAATTTCTAGTTTGAATAAACCAGTTGAAGAGGTTATGAAAAAATATTTTCATGATATTATTTCTACAGATAAACCTGTAATTAATAATATTTGGATGATAAATAGTAGGATAAAAATAAATGAAGAAATACAGAAATTTATAACTAATTCTAAAGAAAATCTCATTATCATCATTCCAACACTTGAAAACCATTTAGCAGTAGAACAATTTGATAATATCCCCAAAGAATTAAAAATTAGAATTGCTTCTTCGGAACCCCATACAAATAGTCTTGTCAAAAAATTTAAAGAAATAACTAATATCACATATAAAGTTAATCAAAATGAGAGTTTAATAGCTTTAAAAGGAGATAATAATCAAATCGCTATTGGTATTATCCAAAACGACACTAATAATCCGCTAAATGACTTTTTAGGAATAGGATGCAATTATAAACCCTTTATAAATTTATTAGATTCAATTATAAAGACAGCTTGGGAAAATGCGTATAGTGATACATTTTATGCTTCTCAAAAAGCCAAAACTTCAAGTACTCCTACAACAGCTAAACAAATAATAAGTACAGTTAAACCGATAACCCGTTCGACATCCGAAATTAAAAAGGAACCACAAAAAGTCAGTAAAACCCAAGCTCAGGTATTTGAAAGAATTGAAGAAATCAAATTACCTCAAAATCGAATAGTTTCTAATACAATAAAAAAAAAATATGATGATACACCAAAACCAGCTGAGCAAATAACTGATTTAACGCAAAAATTACAAGAACAAATTAACTCCACCTCACCTAAAGTTCCTAAGGCTGGAGATGAAGTTGGTATATTAATAAATGATGCTTTCAACAAATTAATTCAGAAGCTAAATAACATTAAAGGAGAAGATTTTAGTATAGAGTTGCAAAAGATTGCTGATCTTGTCCTAGAAAAACGTGGTTTCTCCGTGACCTTACATAAGTTGAGGAGTTTCATAAACAAATACAAAGACGTCTATAATATTTTAGATGAAAATGATAAAAATGAAATAATAGAAGCTATTGAAAATTGGAAAAAAAAATTGGTATAGAAAGTTTTTTATTAAAGAAAATGACTAAAGATTAGATCTTATTTTTTCTTTTAAAATGAAGTAAAAATCCTCTAATAATAATTGCAATCCCTAATAGAAAAGAGCATAAAAAGAAAATTGATATTATAATTGAAGTTAGGAAATTAGGATTTAAAATTCCAATAATTCCTAAAATAGGACAAAGTGGGGCGACAATTATAAAAGTTAAGTATATAGTTCTGTCTTTTTCACCAAAACTTATGTACGTGGTAATGTTAAACCATCCAATTAAAATCATTATAAATGGTATCAAATATGATGCTAATTCTAAAAAATCACCCATAGCAAAGGCATAGAAGTAATTAGCATAGAAAAAAGCAATTATTAATAAAGCACTGACGGGGGTAGGAACACCTGTATATTCTGGAACCTCAGAGATGTTAAATCGTGCTAAACGTAGGATTGCTCCTAAAGCAAAACAAATTGCGCCAATAATAATAAAAATATCAAAAATTCCTCCCATTTTAAAAGCTTGAAAGGTTAAAATTGCGGGTGTTATCCCAAAAGTTAAAGAATCGCTTAATGAATCCAATTCTCTTCCAATTTCATTTACAGTATTTGTCTTGCGAGCGATATAACCATCTATTAAGTCAACTCCGAGGGCAAGTGAAATTAGAAAAAAACCTAATGATAGAAATTCACGGCTACCTATACAAGCACAGATTAAGGCTATAATCCCCAGCGAAGTGCCTATAAGAGTTATATAATCTTTTAGTTTTAGGAGCTTGGGAATTGAAGACATTTCTCTTTTAAATGTATTTTTAGTTTAATATTAATTAAACCTTATTCAATTAAAACATTTCTATGAGAAAAAAGTTAAATTTCTTGTATCCTAAAATTTATAACAACAAGTAACCATTTTTAGAATAAAAATAAAAAAAAAAAATTTGGGTGAAAAAAATGTCAAATAGATTTTGTAATAATTGTGGTGCAGAGATAAAAGATCTATCCCAAAACTTCTGTGAAAAGTGCGGCTCACCGATACCTGCTAGCGTAAGACAAAGTGCACCTGCTTCAGCTGCCCCAACAACTGGACCAGCGACAGGTATGGAACCTTATAGTCGATCAGGAGGTTTATTCGATATTAACCGGAACTACTACATATTAAAAGAAAAATACTGGGATTGGGGTTCCGGTGATATTTTAGACGAGAAGAACCAACCCATTGGAAGAATGAAAAGAATTATCTTAAGTATTAGGCGTAGAGTTGAATTACAAGAACTTGATGGTTCTGTAGTTGCCACTATTCACTCTAAAATTATTTCGGCGCGAGGAGCGCAAGATTTAAAAACACCAGATGGACAAATGATAGCCAGAATTAAGAAAAAAATCCTGTCATTATTCAGACCTGTATTTTATCTTGAAGATCCTGAAGGGAATCAATGGTTTCGAGCTCAAGGTAAATTTATGGGTTTTAGTTTCAAAGTTTATGATGTAACAACGGGAAATGTTGTTGCTGAAATAGAAAAAGCAGATAGATGGAGAGATATTTTTCTTGGTGGGTTGTTCGATTTTAAAGATACTTACGCTTTACGAATACTTGATAATGTAACAGACAGGAGAATTCTTTTAGGTTTTGTTCTTTCAATAGATAACGTTCTTCATGATCGCTAATTAATTGAATCATTAAGAAACAATTAGGAAACTTATGAATAAATTGGTGGATTGAAATAAATTATTTCATTAATTGAAATAAGCAATATTTCTAATTATTTTTTTTAATTTTATTTTCCAAAATATTTTTATTAACGTAATTTAATATTTTCTTTAAAAAAGAATGTTTGAAAAGAAAATTCGAGTTATTTTATAAAAATTTAAATTTATTTCTTAAAGAATTTATATTGTTTGACGATTATCTTCATTGAAGAAAAATGACTGAAATTGAAACCTTCATGGTCTATGAATTGGATAACTCTGGTGAAAGGAGAGAATTAAATATAAATCAAGAGGAACTTGAATCTAATTTAAATCATGAACAAGTTCTTGTGATAGTGCGAGAAGACTTAAGAAGAATTTTTATTTGGAAAGGTGGAAAAAGTCCTGTTCGAAAAAGATTTATAAGTTCGAGGGTTGCTCAAGCTCTTCAAGAAGAGCTCAGGAAAGATTCTAGATATCATCGGTGTAAAATAGTATCGGTTGATGCGGGAGATGAACCTGTAGAGTTTTTGGATGCATTTCAACTAGAATCAATGAAAGTAACTGAACGATTGCCAGATATGCGCTATGTGAGAAATATCGAGCGTGATAGAATAAGTAAAACTAGTGTTATTACTAGAGATCAAAAACAAGGAAAAGAGGAATATTTCTCGCCAGCATTACAAGATACAGGTGAAAAAGTAGTTATGTCATCTTTTGCTAAAAGTGGAGCTATATCGAAGGCTAAAACACAATATCAAAAACCTCAGATGGCTACGTCCTCAGTAGGTTTATCAAAGGAACGACAAGATAAAATCAAAGAAAAAATTCTAAAAACAGAGGTTCCTGAAAATCTAAATCGATTAAATTTAATTTTGGGGCATACACTTTTTGCTGCCATCTCTAAAAGTGCTAAAGTTTTCGGAGAAGATATAGAAGAGACTGAATGGGAACCCGTTAAAAAAGTTCCAAAAAACATGATGGAATTGGATAATCACATTCTAAGAGTATATTTTGATGAGAAAAATGGAATCGTTGAGGCTTTAGAAGTATTAGAAAAGGAAGAAAAGCCAACTAAAAAATCAGCTCCCAAGAAAAAACCAGCCACATCAAAATCAGCTCCCAAGAAAAAACCAACCACATCAAAATCAGGTCCCAAGAAAAAACCGGCAACATCGAAACCAGCTCCAAAAAAGAAGCCTTCAATGACGCCAATGCCACCCAAACCTGCTTCAATGAAGAAAAAATCAACTTTAGAAGGAAAAGAGACTAATGCTAAAACTAAAGGTAGAAGACAATTACCTAAAATTCCAAGTAAAGAAGACTAAAAATTTATGAAATAAGTTAAAATTCTGAATCAATTTAAGATAAAATAAAAAATTTATTACATTTAGATCTCAGTTTGATTTTCTTTTTTTTCTCCCCTTTCTTCGGGTTTACCCTTGACTTCTTCTTTCGGTTTAGTCTTTTTTTTAATCTTTTTTAAACCCTCAATTGCTTCTTTTCTTACAAGTGGACTTTCATCTTTTAAGGCTTTAGCTAAGGCATCCATACTATAGGGATGATGAAGATTGCCTAATTCATCAGCAGCTTCCATTCTAACATTCTCATCAGGATCATTTAACATAACGTATGTTAAAACACCCAATACTCTATTATCTCCAAAATCACCTAATGTATCAACAGCTTCTTTTCTAACTTCAGGACTAGGATCGGTTACTGCTGTAATTGCCAACTGTTTTGAGATTTCATCCATACCAATAGGTTCTATTGCGCTTAAATCGACTCCACAATATTTACAGAAATTATATGACATCTTTATTGCTTTACCGCAGCTAGGACATACTCTTTGAGTATTAAAATCAATAAAACCTTTTGTTGGAGGGGGAATTCCTTGTTTTACTCTATAAGGATTAAGATTAGGATCCGGTCTTAATTTTTTATCTTTTCCCATAATAAATGTTAGAGATAATTATTTGTTTAGTTGAATAATGAATTTAATATTTTTAAT
>CAYSZJ010000040.1:0-31411 GCA_964435435.1 uncultured archaeon | reverse complement strand
AAAAATAGACTACAAATGCTACAATATAAGAGAGAATAGCGCCTAATATAAAAAAGACTTCTTGAAATGTCGGATTATTCAGAACAATTGCTAATATTTTACCAAAAATATATGTAAAACCCATAATAGCACAAAAAAAAACGTTTATTTGTATTGCCCATCCTTTTGGAGGTAGTCGTAAAATTGGACATTTTTTAGAATAAAAAAAAATAGAAAACAAAGTACCAGATAAAGAGAGTAATAAAAAGAATACAAAATATCGAATAAAATGGAGTAAATCAAAGGATCCAGTAAATATAGTATTGAATGTAAGCGATAATAAACCGAGGGCAAGAGGTATTCCAAAAAATAGAGAGTATGCTAAATGTTTCGATGAAAACAACTCCATATAAGTTATAAAACCGGGAATTTGACGGGTTGGTTGTTTCTGCACATACATAAATAGATAAACTATAAAATTTATGAGAGTAATACTTATTTGAAAAATTTACTTCTATTCTAATGAATAAATCGTATAATTATATTTTTATGTAAAACACTATTTTTATTATTATGGCTAACAGTGAAGATAGATTAATTAGATTAGCAAATAAGCGTTTCTCGGAAATAATTGCAGGTGGATTTAAATTATTTCGTCAAAATTATAAAAGGTTAATTTTACCTCTTGCGTTATTTCAGGTCATATTAATAATTCTAAATATCTTTTTATTAACTGATCTTAGATTGTATATTAATTCTTTAGAAATTTCAGCTGCTGATATCTTGGAGAAATTTGCAGAGGGTATTGAAATTACTGAAAGTGAGTGGAATATATTGACAAGTTATCTTTTTTTGACTGTTGCCCTTCTTTTCCTTCAAAATTTGATTGGAGCTTTAGTTATTACAATTGCTATGTGTTCAGTTAGTAATTATGTGTTTAAAAGACAGATGTGGAGCGACACAAAGTTTGGAGAATCATTCAAATCAGCCTTCAATAGAAAGATTTTCTTTCCAATTCTCATTATTGGGATATGTTTGCCATTAGGAGGCATATTATTATTTATTCCTGCTATTATTATCTTTGGCTTTTTTATCTTTCTAGTGTTTACTTACAATATGGAAGATGTTCAAAATCCTGTTTCAGAAGCTCGAGCAATTGCTAAAGGTTCCTTCTGGAAAATAATTGGAGTCTTTATAGTTAATTTTATTATAATATTCATTATTAGTTTTATTTATAATTTTATTATAGATTTCGTCATATATACTAGTGTTGATAATTTTTCATCTATATATGATTCATGGTTAAATCCTGAAACAAGAAATTATGGAATGATAATTCTCTATCGAATTCTAATAAACCTTATAGAAATTATTTTAGCTCCACTCTTTATTTGTATACTAACATCATTATTCTCTACTTCAAAAGCTAAAAAAGATTTAGGATATCAGTATAAAACACGTTATTATCCAGTCAAAGAGGTATACCACGATCAATATCAACAACCTATACAAAAAACTCAAGAATTGGAAGAAGTGAAGAGTCCTATAACACCACCAAGATTGCAAATAGAGGATCAATTTTATTGTCCCTTCTGTGGATATTTAATAAAAACCCCGAAAAAATTCTGTCCTAATTGTGGGGAAAGTCTTTCATTTATAGATAAAGAATGATAAAAGGATTAATAAAAAATGTATATCAATATAGAAAAAAAATTTGAATTAGAGATTGAAAGTATTAACAATCCTGTTGTACTAATAGGATGGCCAGGAATAGCATTGGTTGCTAAGCTTGCAATCACTTCTATTAAAGATTCAATTAATGCCGATGAATTTATGAGTATTCAATATTTTGATTTTCCACCGAAAGCGACTGTTGAAAAAGGAAATCTTGAAAGTCCTACAGCAAAAATCTATTATAAACCAAGAGATAATGAAAATGGAAATGATTTTTTTATTTTGACAGGCTCCTATCAACCTCAAACTCCAGAAGGGGTTTTTGAATTTTCAAAAATGTTTTGCGAAGAAATGCAAAAAATTACTGGAGGAAAAATTAAAATGTATGTAAGTACAGGAGCTATGATCTCCGACATAGTTCATGATAGTCCATTGGTTTATGTATGCGGAACTGATCAAGATTTGGTTCAATCCTTCCTTGAATTTGATAATACAAAAATATACGAGGGAGGATATATTTCAGGAGCAAATGGAATTTTACCTGCTTATGCTGGTACAAATAACTTTGCTCCAGGAATTTGCCTTTTAGCAGAAACTTTACCGTTACCAATGATGACTTTAGATCCTCGTTCATCAAAAGCCTTAGTTTCTTTATTAAAAGATTATTTTTCAATAGAGATGGACTTTAGTAAACTTAATGAAAAAATTGAGGAAATGGAGCATATATTTGAATCATTTAAAAAACAAGCTGACCATTTCATGAAACCACCTCCAGAAGATCGAGGTGCGGATTCCTATTTCCGTTAGATCCTATTATTCTGTCCTTTAACACTCTCATTTCAAGTTTTTTTTTTTATAAAAAATTTAAAATTCATATAAATATTCAAGATTATTAATATTTAAAATTTAAAATTGAGAATATTAAAATTATGAAGTTTGTAAAACTTTTTGAACCATTAAAAATAAAAAATGTGGAAATTCGCAATAGGATAGTTTTGCCTGCTATGGCATTAAACTACACTCCAGATGGATATATTAGCGACGTATTTACTAATTTCTACCTTGAAAGAGCTAAGGGGGGTGTTGGTTTAATAATCATTGGAGGGTGTCAGATTGAAGCAAGGGGTGCTGGACCAGGTTTTATTTCTGTTGATAACAATAAATTTCTTCCAGGACTAACTACATTTGCAAAAGAAATACATAATCATGGAGCAAAACTTATTGCTCAATTATATCATGCAGGAGCATATGCAGTTTCTAGTAAAGCAGTATCGTCTTCAGCAGTTCAGTCTAATTTGACAAGAATGACCCCTAAAGAATTAACTATTGAAGAAATTAAAGTTGTTCAAGAAAGTCATGCCACAGCAGCAGAACGTGTAAGAAAAGCTGGTTTTGATGGAGTTGAATTACTTGGGAGTGCTGGTTATCTTATAAATCAATTTCTTAGTCTAAATACAAATAAACGTACTGATGAATATGGTGGTTCTTTAGAAAATCGTCTTCGATACCCTTTGGAATTAATAAATCTGGTCAAAGAAAGAGTAGGAAAGGATATCTTAGTAGGAATGCGAGTGGCAGGAGATGATTTTGTCCCAGGCTCTAATACATATAAGGACACTGCTGTATTTGCGAAATATTATGATGATGCAGGGATTGATTATATTAATGTAACTGGAGGATGGCATGAAACTAGAATTCCTCAACTCCCTATGATGGTACCTGCAGGAGCATATGCTTATTTAGCGGAAAATATTAAGAGAAATGTTAATGCACCTGTATTTTCTGCTAATCGAATTAATGATCCTGTTATTGCTGAACGAATTTTAAGAAATGAATGGACAGATGCTATCTGTATGGGAAGGGGACTCATCGCTGATCCTTATTTACCTAACAAAGCTAAAGAGAATAAATTGTGGGATATTAGAAAATGTGTTGCCTGTAATCAGGGCTGCTTTGATCATATTTTTACAGGGAAGTCTGTTGAATGTATGCGAAATTATCTTGCTTCACGTGAGGGTAAGTATGATCTTGATAAAAAAACCGATAAACCTATGAGAGTAGTAATTATAGGAAGTGGTCCAGCGGGATTAGAAGCTGCTCGTGTAGCTACATTATTAGGTCATAATGTTACGATTTTGGAGAAAAGGGATGAGATAGGCGGTCAAACGAATGCAGCAATGGTTCCTCCGGGACGAAGAGAAATGAGTGAAATTATTGATTATTACAAAGCTCAAATTAAGCACCGTGATATTGATTTACAACTTAATAAAGAAGCAGACCTGGAAAAAATCAACGAATACAACTCAGATGCGGTTATATTCGCGACAGGAGTTAAGTTTGATATTCCTGATATTCCTGGTATTGATGGGAGTCTTGGAAGTACCATTTACTTTGCTGATGATGCCCTTGCTGGAGATTATCCAATAGGAAAAAATGTTGTTGTAGTGGGAGGTTCAGCAACTGGCATGGAAACTGCCATTTGGGCAGCCGAGTTAGGCGCTTTAGACTCGGAGATAGCACGATTTATAAGTTTTTATGATTTAATTCCTCGAGAAGAAGTTATGGATAAGTGGCTTAGAGGTAATAGAAATGTGACAATAATTGACAAACTCCCGAAATTAGGCCTTAATCTTGGAAGAACAACTCGCGGTTTTATGATTGGTCATACAATGAAATTGGGAATAAAAACAATTACAGGAGCGAATATTACAAGATTCGAAGGAAAAACTATGGAATTTGAAATTGAAGGTGAAAAAAAATACTTAGAGAATATTGATACGTTTATTTTAGCCACAGGTGTTAAGCCTAATTCAGAATTATATGATAAGATCAAAGCTACAAATCCACCATTTAAAATGTATAAAATAGGAGATTGTAAAGAACCTCGAACAATGATGGAAGCAATTCATGAAGGATTTGAGACAGCTTATAATCTTGATAAATAGTTATTAACCCATCTAAAGAGTCTTTAAAATAGCTAAATATATTTAATATTTTTATTATATTAATAATTCTTTATCGATAAGAAAAAATAGAAAAACTCAATAATTAACACCAAAATTGCCTTATTGATTCAAAGTGCAAGACATAGATATAATAAGCACTACTAAGGAAATTAAAGATAAAATTTCTGGGAATTTAGAAGGTTTAAATCAGCAATCACATAATTATATTAAGGATATCATTAATCTGATCAATAGAGAAGTTGGTGTTAATAAAATTTTATCAATTCTTTTATTTGGCAGCCAAAGAGTAAAAAGTAGTGAGACTACACCCGTTTCAGATTGCGATTTGTTAATAATTTTTAAAGATAGAGTTTCAAATCATCATATTAAGGAAATTGAAAAATACTTTATTGCACTTGAGATAAAACATAATTTTAGAGAATTTGATACAAAACTTAGTACAAAAATCTTGGGAGTACTTCAACAGTCAACAGGAATCTTTGTAAGTCATTTTCTCACTAAGAAGAAATATTGGGAAGAGGCTGTGTTCCACAAAATATTTAGGGTAAATAAAGTATTTTCAGGTATTTTTGCTCCCCGCAATATTGTTTTAGGAAATGTTCTTATAAATAGTACTACTCTTTTTGGTGAAAACTTAAGAAGTAAAATCAGACCGAAAATCCAAATTACGTTCCTCGAAATGTTCAAAAGTATGGTTATGAACTTAATGATTTCTTTTTTTTCAATTCTCATTTTTCAATTAAAAAAGCTTAAACCTACTAAGTACCAATTGGAAGCAATTAAGTGGTCTCTAAAAGCCTCAAACTATTATTGCTTTAGGGATACAAAAAGCCTTCAAAAAATTTCTGAACGGTTTATATCTTTTGAGAAACCACGATTTCAGAAAAATGCTAGTAAGTTTTTTTCTAATTTCTTGAGATTGCGTAAATCTCCCCGAAATAATTTGAGCTTTATGATTCGCTGTCCTATTAGAATTGTTAAAATTCATATCCAAGGAATTTCCTTTAAAAATTTGATAAAGAGAAAAGATAGGTTTAGAATGATTTCTAAAAAAATTGAACCCGTAATCCCAGATCGCTCTTTTCCCTTAAGAATTTAATCCACAAATCGTTTAACACTAAATTAAGATTTAAATCAACTTAAATTCAAAATCTAAAAATATAAATATTCTTTAATTTAATTAGAATTGTAATAATATAGGTAAATAGATGATAGAATAGGTATTAAAAATGCCTGAAGAGATTGATATTAGAGAGTTGTTCTTTGACATTTTAGATATAGTTAAATTCGAACTTCGTTTCTATCAGGATTTGGCCTCACCAATGTTTGAGAGAATAGTAAAAACAAGGGTATTTCAGACTAAACTACAGAAATTGAAAGATTTCATAATGAAATATTTTGATATATTATATAAAGTCGAAGATAGCCCTATTAATCAAGCAGCATTACGCGCACAGCTTGATAATATTGCCCGAATCACTAACTATTATGATGATCTTTCAAATTTTTACACTGATCACACAAAAATAATGATAACCAAAGAAAAATTACAATCTCTAGTTGATTATTCGCACGTTGAAGTTTTATTCTTGATATTTACTAATATCTTAGATTGGGAGCATTACAAGAGCAGTCTCTTATTTCCTACCGATAAAGCTAAAGAGAAACTTTTGAAAGAATTTCTCGCAAAATTGGCTTCAAGTGAGATTAAAAATATCGATGATATAGTAGATTTAGAGCAATCAATCGATACTTTTGTTCAAAGTGTCGAGATTTAATTTCTAAATATTACTTATTTTACTGATTTTTAATATATAAAGGATACATTTAAATTTCTTTTAGCTTGTTTAACTCATGAAGAGATAATCTACTTATTCAGTTAATTAGATTTCTCAAATATTAATCATTCTAAGTATAATATCTTTCTCATTAAAAGGTAAAATATATGTCAATAATAGTAAAGTTATATGGAGACTTAAGAAAGAAAATCTCTTTAGAAAAGGGCCACACTGGGATTCCTAAAACTTTAGAGATTGAAATTAATAATTCCAGAACTGTTTTAGATATTCTTAAGAAATTTAATATTGAAGAAAATGAAATTAGCCATATTTTTGTAAATAGAAATCTTTGCGGACCGGGAAAAAAAATAAAGGATAGAGATAGAGTAGGTATATTCCCAAAAAGAATGGGAATAATGTTTGTAGAAATACTTCCTCACTATCGCTAAACTCTTCATATACTTGGTCTAGAATAACCATTTATGCAACAATAAAACTATCTGATGATTTAAGAAAATATGGTCCAGTTGAAACAATTGTTAATTTTACTGAGGGATCTACAATTAAATCAATATTACATAAGTTTGGGATTCCCATTGATAAAAGAGTATTAAAAATTTTTCTGAAAGGCAAACCTTGTTCTGATTACAATTCTGTTATAGAAAAGGGAAATATTGTCGAACTCTTCTTAAAATAGCTGAAAGTTTAAAAATCTTTTTAATAATAATAGTTATTCAATGAGGCAATTTACCTTCACATCAAAACGCAGATATTTAATTACATTATCAATCAAATTCTAATCTTGAATTAATATGATGTTCAAAATAATAGCATTGAAAAGAAAATTGAATTTTAGGATTGTAAATTACATAAAATTTACTATATCTGTAAAATGAAGTTTTTTTCATAGGAAAAAAGGGAAAATACTTTTTCTCATGGGAAAAAAAAGACAATAGATACTTATAAATATTTAATTCCTTATGTAACTGCTTAAGATGTAGAGATAAAATAGATCAAGATATAATTTTTTAAATGATTTCATAAAAATGGAAGATTGTTTCGATAAAATCTTAAAGGCATCCACCAATAGCGAGGTGAGTAAATACAAAATTTTAATTGAATTAATGAAAGATCTAGAAGATGAAATATCTAATGCTTTAAGAGTTAAAAATTGTTTGCTTTTTTTAATTAATGTATGTTTTGAACAAAAATATCCCGATTATGTTTATAGTAAAGGGAAAAAACCAAAACAACTTTCAGAGGTAGAAAGGTGCGAGATGTATGATTTATTAAGAGCAGAATTGAATAATTAACAAATTTACTTAAAAAACCCTAAATTCTGTTTCTTTCCATTTATCATATTGATTAAAAATATCATCAATTTTATCTAAAGTTTGAATAAGCGCTTTTTGCCTTTTCTTATCGTCCTGAAATGTGTCAAGGATTACATCATAAAGGTCAATATTATATTCTTGACCTAGATCAGAAATCTTACTTAAATCTTCTCGTTGAATACCTACCTCTTTTAATTGGCTTAACGCAAATTCTATCTCTTCGTGTAATTTTATTGTCGCATTTAAAGATTTAGAACATTTATCAAATAATTCTTGTTCTTTATCTCGTACAATTGATTCTTCTTCTGATAAGTCAGAGCTTTCATCTACAATTTCAAGTCTTTCATTTAATAAGTATTTCACCCGTTCATAAATTCTTATTGCCTCAGATATCTTGAACAATCCTTTTATTAAATCTTTTTTCTGATTTATTCTTGCCTCAACAATTTTTAAGTAAGCATCTTCATAATAAGTTTGTATTTTTCCATATGTACTTTTCTCCCATTCACTGATTTTATAGTAGATTTGCTTTAATTCATTTTTTAGGTACGTTATCTCCTTAGGTTCTAAATTTTCATCTGATAATTCTTTAAAAATATAATTAGCTTCTTGCTTTATTAATAAAACTCGTAGATAAAAGATGTGTGCCTTTTTTTGCACATCAGTAATACTTCGATATTCTCCTTCACGTTCACAGAATTTGAAAATCATCAATGCATCATTAAGTAGTTTATTGAATTTGTATTCATCACTTTGAATATAATATTTAGAATCTTGAACCTTTTGAATTGCTCTATCTATTTGGATTTCTAATTCGAATATGTAATCAATTAAACTAACTTGTTTTCTTTCTGATAAGATTCTAGATTTGTAAGCCATATCTTTTTCTACATTTCTACTAGCAAGATACCACAAGATCGCTGCTGGAAACCAAAAAAACACAGTAAAAAACAACATATTGAAAATACTTCCTAATATGGAAATAAGCGTAAAAGAAATTAATAGAGTTACACCCTTACTTATTTGTTCCGAAAGCTTTAAGAACGAAGCAGCAGTACCTTTATGTTCAGGCATATTAACATCTATCATAACTGCATTCCTATTCGCAACTGGTCCTGCTCCTAGCATGGAAGCCATTAAAGCAAAAACAAAGAAAATAATATAATTCGGATATGCTACGAATATTTCACCAATAGTACGAAAAATATAAAGCCAAATTTTCTCTGTGGGAATTGGCACAGGATAATTTAGATTAAGTTTATTAACATTGATAGGATGTAATGAAATAAGTAATACTATTGCAAAAGGAATTGATAATATTAGGCATATAGTCGCTAATCTAGCTCTATTCTTTTTATTTCGCCGAAATAAAACATCTCCTAAACGAGCAAAGACAGCATTCCCAAGAAGATATCCAACACCAATCATACCAGCAAATATTGTAGCAGTTTGAAGACGTATTTCTGAAGGTATTTGATTAAAATATTGGAGCATCAACATTGATGTCACAAAATATACTAAGACAGTACCTGGAATAATCGAGAAAAAACCTTGAATTGTTAAATATAGATTGGATTTTTTTCTTATAATGACTGATAAATCCTCCTTAGAAATTCGATAACTGTATTCTAAATCTAATTCCATTAAATCTAAAAGCTCATCTTCACTTGCTCCTCGTTTAGGAATTTTTACAAAAAAAAGTATGAAAATCAAAACTACACTTATACCAGAAAGTAAGAAAAAAGGAAATCTCCAATCGAAAATTGGTCCTAAAAAAGAAGATAAGCCCTGTCCTGCCCCATTTGATATAGAACTTAAAATTGCTAAAGTTCCAAACCACCCTGATCTTTCTTCGGCAGGAATTGCATCTGAAATAATTGAATACCCCACTGGTAAAACGCATCCTAAACCTGCTCCACTGGACACTCTTGAAATCACTAACATTAAATATGTCGTAGAGAACGCCGTTAAAAGCATTCCAATTGTCCATGAAAACGCTCCTGCTAATAACACTTTCCCTCTATCAACTCTATCTGCCCAATATCCCCATAACAATGCAAATAGTGCACTAATTAACACAAAAAAGGCATCGGGAATTGCTATTAGTGCTTCTGGGATATTAAATTCTTGCCTTATTGCTGCATAACTAGGAATAAGCATATTTGCACATGCTATTGAGATAAATAGCAATACCATTACTAATATAATTGGAGCAAGATCTTTGAATTTTACTGTAGTAAATCGACTAATAAGCAATTACCATCTAAGCTTAATTATTATAAATAGCACTTGCAAGTTAAAAAAACTTACAACTAATCATTCCAAAGAAAAATAATAATTTAAGACAGCTTCTACATGAAGTTCTACAGTATCAAGCAATTTTATTTTTGTATCCTTTTGGTTCAAAATTAAAGGTAATTCCGTACATCCTAAAATTACTCCATCTACTTCGTAATTATTTATAATTTGAAGTATCCTTTGCTTGCTACTTTGCTTGAAAAACCCAATAACTAATTCATCAAAAATAATCCTATCAATTTCATCCTGTTCTTCATTTAAAGGAGTAATTACTTGTATTCCCAACTTTTTACAATAATTTTGATAAAATGTGGATTGCATTGTAAATTTTATTCCTAATAATAATAATTTCCTCATTCTTTCTTGTTTTGCTTTTTCTGCTGTGATCTTCACTATACTTAAAATTGGAATTCTTGACAATTTTTTTAATTCTTCATATACGGCATGAGGCGAATTTGCAGCCATTACAATGAAACTTGAGTCGGCCTTTTCCAATGATTTGATACCACTCATTAGGTATTCAACATATTTAGCTTTATTATCACCCAATTCATAATCAATAATTTTCTGGAAATTCAAACTAAATATTATGATTTCAGGGTAATGATAATCACTAAACTTGTCATAATATTTTTGGAGAATTAAATCATAATATTTTATGGTAGATTCATATGACATGCCACCTAAAATGCCAATTCTTTTCACCTTACTTAAACCTCCTTTCCCATTCACTTCTCATTATGATTTTTTTTAAATCTTTCAAATGATCAGTCGCTAAAATGCCATGTAGATGATCAATTTCATGTTGAACTAATTCTAAAATATCATTAGAGAAGTCCTCTAAAACTAAATTTCTATTATCATCTTGATATTCTACTTTAATTGTTTTATGTCTTTGAATCTCTACAAAAAAAGCAACATCAAAGCTAAAACAACTATTCCAAACATCAATTAGATCTTCACTCTTCCAAATTATTTTAGGATTTACCATATAGAATGATTTATGAGGGAATTGGTAATAAATTAATTTTTTCATAATATCAATTTGGGGTACTGCTATTGCACGACCAATTCTTTGTGTATCTTGCAGATATATAAGTGTATCTTTAAGATCAAGAAGATTCTTTTTAAATTCAGCTTCAAAATTTATAACTTCTGATGACTTTTCTCTCAATTTAGGATTTCCAAGCATCAAAACATCAATTATTGTCATAATTTCCTATAAAAATCTTCCTATTTTTAATTTTATTTTGTTTGTTAACTAAACTTAAAATAAAATAATTAGTAAGAAAAAAATTAGAATAGAATTAAAAATAAAAAATTATTAGTAAAAAAAACATGTAAAAGAAAGAATCTTTGAAACTTAAAGATAATAAGGGAAAATGATGTAAATATTTAAACTTCACAATTTTTAAAAATTAAATAGAAATCGCTGTTATATTCTGCGAATTTAAGTATTTTGTTATTTCTTCTAATGGCATACCAATAAATTCACATAAATCATTTATTCTATTTGTTAAATTGTCTGCTTTTTCGTCTAAATTCGCAGCTTTATATATAGTAGCTGCTTGAAGATAGCCGTCAATTGCTAATATCAAATTTTTTTTCGATTTTTCGACATCATTACCCTTTTTATTAAATTTATCTGCTGCTTCTGTTAAAGACTTATTTTTTAGTTCTTCACTTCCACCTTTTATGTAATTTTGTATGGCATGTTTAAAAACTTCTAAAGCTTCTCTTGGATCTTCAATTTCTGCTGCTTTTTTTCTAAATTTATCACCAGAGTCATTCCAACATGCTTTACTCAATTCATCGTCTTTCCCTCGAGAAGCATAATCAGAAGCTTTTGCAAATTTTAGTTCTGCAAAATCAGGATCTTCAACTTTTTTTGCTTCTGCTCTTAAATTTTTTGCAGAATCTATTAACTTTTTATTAGCTTCATTCATAACTTTTTCTGATTCAGCTTGCTTACTAATTTGATTGTAAACCTCTGAAGCAGTTTTGAATATTTCTAACGCTTCAACAGGATCTTCGATTGATTTTGCGTTTTCTCTAATTAATTTTGCTACTTTTTCTAAACAACTATTTCTATTTTTTGGCTTATCATTTTTAATATAACATTCAGCAGCTTGTTTATAAGCTTTAATTGCTTCATCTACATTTTCTATTTCTAATTCTTTAGCTTTTTTCTCTAAAATTTTACATTCTTCAGCCATATAGATCAACTCCTAATTTTTTTATAAGATTTCTGAAATTAATATTATTGCTTTATCATAGAATCTAAATAATTTATATCTTTATGTTGTATTTAATCCATTTTTATTAAATAATTGATAAATATTATTGCTAGAATAAAGCTATTTCATTAATTAATTTAAATTAAAAAGTGAAGAAATCAATTTATCTTAAAATTTCTTTATAAAGATTTTCATTAAAACCATCAAAATCCTCTTTTATAAACTTAACATTTAAGATTGGCTTCAATAAATAAGGAATATCTTCATCTCTATCATATACTGGGACAATTTTCATCAAACCCTCTTTTCTTAGTTGAAAAGCTGCTTGCCATTCGTCTTCTACAGCTTTTGATTTAATTGAATTTTCAGAACAGAACAATACAAATACATTAGTTTTTTTAAGGGTTTGTTCCATAAATGTAACGATATTCTCTCCACTATCAGCCTCCCAAAAGTATACATTACTTATTTCAGGATATAATTCTAATCGCCTAACAATTCTTGAAATTTCAAAATAATCTGTATCTAATGTGGAATAGCTTAAAAAAACATTAAACTTCTTTTCTACTGCTGGTGCTGATATTGGAGCAACAACTTCTAATACAAGGGATTTAGAAGCGGAAAAGTAATCACCCTGAATTTCTTTGTTTTTAATCATCTCTTGAATAACCCCCTCAATCAAAGTTTCATCTTTAATGCTACACTTTTCACTTATATCCATAAGTTGTAAGCGAGGATATTTACTCCCTAAGTTTAAAACTGTTTGCTTAATTTATCTAATAATATCTAATTCCAATTTTTTACATTCAATTTTCTTTTGTTCTGATTCAGTGACAAAATCTACTAATCCATGTGTCTTTGCTATATTTTCGATTTCAGTTAACTTTTTTTGGGGCTTTCTTTAGATTTCTTTCCTTTATTAGATAATCAACAAATTTCATTAGCTTTTGTAGTTTATTCTCTCTCTTTTTCTTCTGTTTTTCTAACCTTAGTTTTTCCTTCTCTTTTATCTCCTCTCTTTTCGCTTTTAATCCCACTTTTTTCTCTTTTTTTGGAGGAGCAACTTTCTTTTTATACACTATTATTCCTGCTGAAACTACAATAGCAACTGCTCCAATAATCGACAATAATATTACAAGTTCAAAAGGAAAACGGGATTTAACCCCACCTGTGTAATTATCCTCAATGATATTTCCTACACAATTTTCTTCATGAATAGGTTTCTCTTTATTGCCAATTAATGTATTTTCTGTTATATAATTATAATTAGATTCCAAAAGATAAATTCCGTATATCCCATTATTATTTATAACATTCTTGGTAATATTTTTAAAATTACTATAAATCAAATAAATCCCATACAACCCGTTATAATTTATTGTCTCACTATTATATGCAATTAGGTTGTTACTACTATTAGTTAGAGAGATCCCGCAGATACTATTGTTATTTACAGAATTTTCTTCAATGGTATTATAATCACTAAACCATAATCTAATCCCTGTGTTATTATTGTTATTAGCAGTATTTTCTGAAACTATGTTATTACTGCTATTTAATATAGCAATCCCAAAATAAGTATCAATGCCTATTTTGGAGATTTTTCACATAAACCTTATGAAATTTCCATTTTAATAATGCCATCTTATTACTCTTTCGATATCTTCAAATGTTATCAGAAAAGAATTAGTCGAAAAATTTTATCTATTTTTATTGAAGTCATTTTATTTTTCAGAAATAATGTAATGATAAAAAATTTTGACAAGAAATTGATGTATTTTGCAATGGATTATGTTAAAGATAGCAGAGATAAAAATCGGATTATTTGAATATTTCAAATAAAAATATTATTTAAAGTATTATTAGAGATAATTTTAATTTTCCATTATAAAATAGCTTATAATTTATCGTCTGGTTCTACCCATAACACTAATATATACTTCTATGGCACCATTATTTTTAAGTAATTGAGCAATTGGTTCCTTAGTTCTAGCACTAGTATAAACATCATCTACAATCATTGCATTCTTACCTTCAACTCTCTGAGGATAATTAGAAGTGGCAAATCTATCAAGATTTTTCTCCCAATAGTATTCATTTTCAATGAATAAATCAGCTAAAAATGGTATATTTAGCTCCTTTGAGAGGTAATATGCATAGTAAAAACCATGATTAAAAACATTTGGTTCAATACCGTTGAAATCCTCATTATATTTAGGTACATGAACTAAAAAATCAATAGTATTAATTATTAAATTATCATATCTTCTTAATTTCCAAGCTAATCCTTTACATAATATGTTAATAATTTCTTTTTTTTCGTCAATCTTTTTAACTGGATTTTTTTTCTTAGCATTATTAATTAACTTACAGAATCTATAAATTGGATTCGTCTCTTCCAGTAGATATTGTGTCCAATGTTTTTTTTTGGAACAATAAAGGCATCTGAAAGGTTATACCACCTTCCTATATAATAACCAAATGTTAAAACTGAATTGAATGAATAATCCTTATATTTACAATCATAACATAATTGATTCTCTTCACTTACTTGCTTACATCTAGGGCAATAGTCTTTATCTATTAGATCAACAAACACACCATTATCTAAATATACTCTTCCATTTACCTCTTTTACTATTGCAATTGACACCTCATTTATTATAGAAATTTATTTAGATTAGGTTTATTCTCTACATCATATTTCCTAGCATTGGATTTTATGTATTTTTCTACATAATACCTTATAGGATTAATCTGAGACAAGATTTGAGAATTATTATAACTCTTTTTAGTCTCATTAGTGGTGTAAATCGCTTCCTCTGATAAGATAATCTCTATTGGTAATTTATTAATCTCTTCAATTCTCTTGAAAAAATTCCAGGAATAATAGTTATTTTTAAAGATTTTTAATATAATATACCACTTTCCAATTTGTTCAATAGTATTTATTAATAATTCTTTAATATCTATCTTCTCAAAGATTTTACTAAAATCTATAAATGTATCTTGCTCATTCCAGTCATATAATTTTATTAATTTATTAGTATCTAATTGGACTTCTTCTTGAATTATTTTAAAATGATCCCCCTCTCTTATTATTTTTGACTGATCATCACTGTCTCTTATCTTAATTCTATTCTTTATCTCAAAATTGAAATACTTCAGAATGTCCATAGCCGATTCTATCTCCGCTCCATTGTTAGATATTAAGTGTAGAGGTAATTTTGCAATTTCTCTCTTATTATTAAATGGTGTTAAAGCGAATATTATCTTTTTTTGTTCCATCGCAAATTTAGCTTCATGATAGGTACCACTCCTCATACTACCTTCGATGATAAGAGAAGCTTTAGATAGTCCACTTATAATTCTATTCCGTTCTATTAAGCTATACCTAGCAATTCTTGTCTCAATACCACTTTCAGATATTATTGCCCCATTCTCTATTATATCTTTAGCAAGCTCTTCATGCTCAGATGGATAGATATTATAAACACCAGAAGCTAGGACAGCAATAGTCTTTCCACCTCCTTCGAGAGCTCCTATATGTGCTTCTATATCAATCCCTCTTGCTAGTCCACTAATAATTATGTAACTTTTCTCAGCCAATTCCTTGGCAATTTTTCTTGCTTTTAAATGTCCATATAGAGAAGGATTACGAGTACCAATAATTGAAATTGATTTCTCCATTTTATCAAACAACATCTGCCCTCTTATAAAAAGTATAGGCGGTGGTTTATTAATATCTCTTAAAGATTCTGGATAATTTTTATTAAAATAAGAAATTAATCGAATATCTTTACGATCTAATTCTTTTTTAAAAATCTTAATTTGAGTTAATAATTCATCAGCTTTTTCTTGAAATCCACTTATTTGATTCAATATCTTTTGATCTTTAATAATCTCATTAAACTCTTTAATGTTTGAATTAAAAGCTTCTTCAAAATTCCCAAATTTATTAAAAATCTTCCTTAAAATAACGAAGCCTATTCCTTTAATTTGATTAAAGTGATATAAATATACATCAGAATTTTCAATTTCCATTTCTTATCAATTCGAAGATGTGAGTATTCTAATAATATCTACAATATCAAATTATATATTTATTTTTAATATCTCTAAGGGTTTATAGAATATATAATCAGGTTTATACTTTTTTATTCAGATACATCCTAGACTCCTTCTTATTAAAAGAAGATGAACTCCATTAGTTATTAGATAAATTATTACTTAATTTGAATTATTAAAATGAAAATAAAAACCTTGAAATATTGTAAGGGACATATAATTAAACAGAAGTTGTGCTGTAAATTAAAGAGACTGAAGCTTAATGGATGTATATAATTCAGATGGTATTTCTGAAGATGATAAATTGCTTTATATTGCATTAAATCAGTTATTAGAAAAATATAAGCAATATTTAGAGGATAAAGAACATAACAAAGCTTATATCGAAAAGCAATTAGATTTCATAAGCTTTTTCGGAATTCATTATCTCATTGGATATAGCGGGCAAAGCATCTTGGAAGTTGATGAATATGATGTTTATGATTTTTTGGGAAGCTGGTATATTCGCAAGGTCATGTATCATGATAGAACAGCAATTATCCCTTACCTAAGAGCTTTAAAGAAGTTTTTTAATTTCCTATTTCATTTTAAAAAGATTTCTGAAGAGACATACGAGGCTTTAATGGCAGAATGTAATAATCCTCGTAAATATATAGAAAAGTATGAGCGTTATGTAGATTTAGATCCCGAATCTGAGACTTTCGAAGATGATTTTGAAGCGTGGTTATATGATGAAGACGTAAAGACTCGGGATGATTTGCGGGAAGAACTGAATTTACTTTTAAATTCGGAAAAAGAATTCATTAACAATCTTCCTGAAGATTTAACCAGCAAGACTTCAATTGTAGAAGATTTCAAGACGTTTGGAAATTATATTTCAAGGTTTAAAAACGGAATTGGATTAACCCAAAACTTATTTTGTTTGAAAAGAAATGATATTCTGAAGTTAAATTCGATGATGAATATTCACGAGGAATTGGACAAAAACATCAATCAAAAAGATACTATCCTAATTCATTTTTTTTTCTTAGCTTCAAATAGATTGGGGTTATTTAAACATACTAGAAAGATGAATTTTATCCCGACATCCTTATATCAGGATTTATTTCTAAAGAAAACGATGAAGGAGCAATATTGGATTTTATTTCGAGCATTATGGGATAAGATTAATTGGTATCGGCTGAATGCTTATAGTTTTAGTGGGCGACCAGAGTGGAGTTTCAAAGAAAGATATTCTTATCCCCTTTTTTTTACTAGTTTGGAAGTAGATGAATGAATTTCTTATAGGGAATTCCTACATTTATGCGATGATTATTATCACAATCAAACGCTCTATCCATTTAGCACCAGGGGTTTGTATCTGTTCGTTGTTTTTCTTTACAAAATTCTTCCATTATTTGACTATTTTGGGTTATACAAGTTGAATTTTAAAAATACAAAGGATTCACATTCCAAGGAATTAAAGCTAAAGATCAGACCTTTGGGGAATTTCATCTTCTCCAATCTCTCAATGCTAGATAAAAATATTGAATGATTAAGAGATTCAAACTTGACGATGTATACTTTTTTGTTGCAGATTAGCCCATTTTTCTAAATAATATCTTTAAAATACTTTCTCTTACTAGCGGATAACCTTATCTTCCTTTTGGACTCTGTTTTAAACTCTTTTTTAGAGCGATACCATTCATTCCAATGTGAATATATTGAGCCCCGTTCAACGAATCGCTCCCTCTGATTTTCAGCACCCCCTTTAGCTTGTTGATAACTCTCGAAACATTCTATGAAAAACTCTCGTGAATTTAAGATTTGTTGGATTTCTTCTACCTCTTCCTTTGAAAATATATTATAATATTCTAGCATGAATTTCATGAAATGTTTCACGCTTCGACATAATTTAATTAGAGCTGTCTTGGAGCCAACTATTTTTCGGTATATACACAAAAGCCCTAAGAAATTTAAGATAATTTCGCCGTCTAATACTCCCTTATCTAACAATTCTTCAAGATATGGATGTTTACATTGTGAAATTACATAATTCAAAAATAGTCTTGCATGGCCTTTTTTCTCATCTTTATATCTTTCATTCAGCTCTTTTTCAGATAAAAAAGTCTCATATTCCGAGATCAGGCTCTCTCTTAAACACATTCTTTCCTTTTCAATTTCTAAAAATTCAATCCTCCTTGCAACGGTTTCTTTTTCTAAATCATCGACTTCTAAACCTTTTAAATATAACGTTTTGGCTTTTTCATAATTGAAATAATTCTCTCGAAAATTTGAATATTGATCGCCCCACCCAATATATCCCCAAGGATTCTCGGGAAATCTTTCGACTAAATCTTTAAACTCCTTTTCACCCTCTTCTATTTGATCTAAAGCAAATAGTGCTTCTGCTATATATCTCAAGACATTGTGAATGTAAAGATCACTTGAATCGGGAAAACATTTAAGTAATTCTCGGCCTAGATTAATCAACTCCTGGAATATATTGGCATTCCATAAAGCCATCATGAAGTCTTGGCTCCAATCCATGATATATGCCGGGAAGTTATATATTGCATCGGCATCTCTTATGCTTCTCATTTCGGGTTTAAATCTTTCCCTTAAATGACCCCATACTTGAAGCCAAACCTCACATGCCTCCTCCTCTTCGTTTTTATCGAAAAATTCATACCCATTTTCCATCATTTCAGCAATTTTTTCGGAATTAATAACATCGGGAGCTAATCTCTCCCATAAGACGATAGCAGCATAAAAAATAAAATCTGATTCGATACCCTCTGAATTGATTGTGTATGAAGTCTCCCAATTCCTTATCAATTCTTCCACGGAATAAAAACGACGTACATCCAATAAAAATTGCTCTTTTTTAAATTTAATGCCGTAATCTCTCAATTTTTTGATAATTTCTTCAGTCGTCAGCGATTCAACTCGTTCCATTGTAAAGTGAGGAATGATGCTTAAATTATGCTCAATCATTTTCCAGCGAACGTATGATTGTAATGTTTCCTGATCCTCCATATCTATTCCGGCTTCCATGGCTTCCATTAATGTGGTCTTCATGAAACTCCAATTTGCAGGATTTAAAGCTTCTTCCACTATTAAATCACTTAGTTGATAAATGCTCATCATAAGTCGCTCCGCATGTGTATCTGTGATAATCCTCTTGTTTTTAAGAAATGATATATAAGTCATTAAAACGGGTGCAATTGCTTTAAAAAAACTCTGTTCAGTCACGATTTTTCTTGGGAGTACTTCAAGACAAATATATTCCAAGGTCGATGATTCCCAATTTTCGGGCGTCTGAAGAAAGTACATGTACATTTGTTCAGTAATGTCATAAATGACCCAGTAGGCTTCATTAATTTGAATGTCTGAGAGTTGTCGTGATTCATTACTATTAATAAAAACATCAATCATTTCTTCGGTTTTTTTCATGAGTTTATCCAATTTTTTTTCCGAATACGGAATTTCAGAAAAAGAAACCTGATTGGTATCTTTTTGAGACATTTTTTTGGTCTTATTCCTTTTTTCTGACGATGGCACTAGATCGATGCTATAAGTTTTCAATAATTCCTTTGTAATAGATTTATGCAGGACATTTTGTAGAGATAGATAATTGATGAAATTAGTGATTATGGATTGTATTTTAAGAGAAGATACACCCAAGAGTTCGGGAGATACCAATTTTGATAAAAACGTATTAATAAAATCTACGTTAAATCGATTTCGGTTGAATTTGTTGTTATTATGTTTGAAATATTCCTTTAAATACAACAAAATTATTTTTTTTATCAACTTTAGTTCTAGATCGGGGATATTAGTCTTTTTTAAAGTGGAAATATATTTTGGAAACGCGATCTTGCACTTTTCCATGAATGTCTTTATATTAAATATTGATTTATCCATAAAGGTTAATAGCTCAGTATTGGATTAAAAATCATTTGACATTCCATTAATAATCTTAAGATAACAGATTGAAAATGGATAGACTGACTTGGGGCTTTTTTGTCGTATGGTTTTAAGGGTAATGTTAAATTAAAATTAATTTGTACGGAATGGGAAACGAGATAATAATAGTTTAATAAATAATATTAAAATCCAAATTTAATGAGATTGATATATGAAAGAATTCATTGATAAATATCATGCAATTGAGAAGAAATATTATGAGATAATGGATGGATATACTGGAAAAAATGTGAATAACGTCATTTCCAGATTAAAGAAATTAATTCCAAAGGATCCTGATTTCTTTGAGACATATAACTCATTACAAGATTTGTTGAGCATGATTGGTAAGAAAGACGAAGCTAATATCCTTATAAAGCAAGCTTCTGAAAGGGCATTAAAAAAAATTGCAGATCAACAGGGAAATTGGCCCGATCGATTAGAATGGGTGTATCTCGAAAATAGACATATTATATGCGCATTATTTAATCAAGCTCTATTGCTTTGGAAAGAGGGTACAATAGACTCCGCATTAGACTTTTTTAGGAAACTTTTACGTTCGAATCCAAACGATAACTTGGGGGTTAGATATTTCATCCTTGCAATCCGAAAGAATATGAAATTTACTGAGTTTGATGAACGCTTTAATAAAAAAGGCTTTTACACTAACGAAATTGACCATTGGTTCTACAACAATTATTTGCTTTTCCCCGAAGACTTTGAGTGGTGGGAAAAAGAAATAGAAGATGAGGACGATCTAGATGAGAAATTCGATGTAGACGAGTTTTTAGGAGATTCTGAAATTAGATTTATTTAAGTTTTTTAATTTTTTTAGAAAACCCTAAGAGACAAGAGAATAATTCAATAAATTAAGTGTGGATTTTCTTTTAAAAATAATCAATTTATGTTGTTCATTAGAGTATTTTCACAGAATCTGAATTTAATATGGAACTTCAATTTGATAAAGGGACGATTACTTTTGAGGGAAGAAATAAGATTTCCTATTTAAAATTTGATAAAAGAGTGAATAAATATAGAGCCGAAGCTCTTTATTACTCAGAAGTCTTAGAATCTCTCAAGAAGTCAAATCTCCCTTTCGAAGATAAAGTTCTATGTTTGATTCCTTGTCCTTTTTTATCTTCAAAGATAAAATTAAGAAGTTATCAAAAGAATGCTTTAAATAAATGGTTCCTGAAGAAAAAAGGCGCAGTTATAATGCCCACTGGCTCGGGAAAGACCATTTTAGCCATGAAAATTATTGAAAAGGTGAATTCCCCAACTTTTATTGTTGTTCCTACTTTAGATTTGGTCAATCAATGGAAAAAAGAGTTAAAGAAAGCATTTTCTATAGAAATTGGAGAATTCACGGGAAACAAAAAGATACTTGAACCCATTACAGTTTCCACTTACAATTCCGCCTATATCAATGCAAGCTATTTAGGTAATAAGTTCAAACTTCTCATTTTTGATGAAGTTCATCATCTTCCTTCTGAGAGCTTTAGACAAATTGCTGAAATGTTTGCCTCTCCATATAGATTAGGTCTAACAGCCACTTTTGAGCGGGATGATGAGCTACACGAAGAAATACCAAGACTCATTGGTGATAAAATTTATGAAATAAGTCCAGAACCTCTTGCCGGCGAATATCTTGCCAATTTTAAAATTAAAAAAATTTCGGTGGAATTTACAGAAGAAGAGCAAAAGGACTATGAGGAAGCTCAAGCTATTTTCAAAAATTATTTACTTTCAAGAAATATCAAGATGAGAGGTCCAAAAGACTTTCAAAAAATCGTAATACGCTCCGGAAGAGATCCTGAAGCGAGAGAAGCAATCTTATCTAGGAATAAAGCAGAAAAATTAGCTTTTAACTCAAAAAATAAAATATCTGAGCTCGCAAAACTATTAGATAAGGATAATCGAACAATCATCTTTACCAAGTATAATAACATGGTATATAAGATAGCTAAGCGGTTCCTAATCCCGTATATAACTCATAAAACAAAAAAAGACGAGAGAAAAGAAATTTTAGATAAATTCAAGAAAGGGTTCTATTGCTCCATTGTATCATCTCAAGTATTGGACGAGGGTATTAACGTCCCAGAGGCAAATATCGGCATTATTTTAAGCGGGACGGGAAGTTCCCGGGAATTCATCCAAAGATTAGGTCGATTATTACGTCTTGTTAAAAACAAAAAGGCGATTTTATACGAGCTTGTTACCAGAAACACGATGGAAGTTAGAACATCATATCGGAGGAAGAACTAAATGCTTCCTAAAAATTTACTCACAGTTGAGTTCAAGGGTGGAAATGTCAAGCCTAAGTATCTTTTTGACAGGGAACAAGTGGAACAGATAATCTCTATCTTTAAGGAGAGTAAAGGAAAGAAACTAAAGTACTTGAAAAGAGAAATTACACGATTAGAACGCGGAAGTACAGATTACAAGCTTATTCGAGCTTTAGCTGAGCTAATCAAACGACGGTGTGAATTTGCTCAAAATACAGATTTAGATCCGCTTGAAATACGAAGGGCATTATTTGAAAAGGGATTTGTTATTGATGAGGGAAAAAGAGATTCGATAATAAGATCTATTGCGAAAGATTTTGGAGTTCCGAAAGAAGATATTGAAAATGCCATGTTTGCTGACTTACCAAAAGAACAACAATTAAAAGAAATTAATTCTACAACTCCAGAAGAGCTCGTGAGAAAATATAATCTATCGCTTACACAGACACTCTTATTTAATGCTACAGAAATGGTTTTTACTGTAGGGGATAATTATCAGCAAATATTTAGAACCATCAATTATCTTGGACTAATGTATGAAACGGATGGTACGGAGATACGGGTAAGTGGTCCCGTTTCTCTTCTAAAAAATACAAAAAAATACGGGAGTTCCTTGGCTAAGCTCATTCCGTACATCATAAAATCAATTAACTGGGCAATTGAAGCTAAAATTGAAATGGAACGAGGAAATGAACCAAGGATTTTCACCTTTGAATTACATTCCAGAGATAATATTCCATTTCCATTTAAAAATGAAGACGAGTTTAAATTTGATAGCAAAATAGAAGAACAATTTTACAAGGATTTATCTCTCTATGTTTCAGATTGGGAAATAAGACGAGAACCCACCTTTATAAAAGCTGGTAATTATGTTATCATACCCGATTTTGGCTTCTACAAGAATGGAATGAAAGTTTTTCTAGAAGTAGTGGGATTTTGGACTCCAGAATACATACAAAAGAAGATAAAAAAGTTTAATCAAACAGATACAAAGATTATTGCTGCGGTTAATCAAAATCTTAAATGCTCCAGGGCGGATTTTCCGGGAGATGTTATATTTTATAAAAAACACATCCCGATTAAGCCAATCTTAGATATTCTTAAAAGAGAAGAAGAGAGAAAAATAAAACATGAAATAGATAGTATTCAAACCATTAAAATTGATGAAGATATCAGTGATTTGAAAACTAAGGCAAGAGAATTAAATATTAGCATACAAGCTTTAGAACAAATTGATATACCGGGATATTATATTATTGGTAAAAATCTCGTTTCAAAAGACTTTTTAGATAAATTAAAGGTTGAAATTGGAGAAAAGCGGAAATTTTCGGAGATTAAAAAGATCTTGGATAAATATCAACTAACAGAAAAAGCATTAGAGCTAATAGGATATAAAATCATCTGGAACGGTCTAATTCCATTAAAAATTATAGAGACTAATTGATTAGATTAAATTCTTATTATTTAAAAAAATCCTTATTTAATTAATAACTTCAAATAAATTTAATTTCTTAAAGTTCTATTAGAAACATAAGATGGAAAAAATATAAAAAGTGATATAATTGAAAACTGAGGATAAGATCCAAAAAACCAATTTTGAAGAAATACAGGAACCAGAAGATTTCTATATTATATCTAACAATGATGATCTTGTCTTAACTTCAAAAGAGGCCGTGGAATTATTATTAGATGAGTTAGAGTCAGTAGAATATGATAAAGAATTAGCTAATTTTTATTCGAAATTTTATAATGAAATTGATGATCGTACAAAAGAATAAGAAATGAAAAATAAAAGCTTTTTAATTCTAAATGACTGTAATTAAACCTATTTTTGAAAAAGTTGAATTAGATTTTAACTTTAAAGAATTTACATTCCATTCTGGAATTAATGAGCTCGATGATTTCTTCTATGAATATTCAAACAATTACTAGACAAATGCAAAAAATTATTAGATTTAGAATTCTTATAATCACATTTTAGTTCTTATAATCGCATTTAAGTTATGAATCATATCTCTGATATGAAATTTTAAAGAATAATCATCGTTTCACGATGATAATAAATCTATAATCACCTTTAGTTATAACACATCTTATTATGTTTTTTATAGAAGAGATTTTCTATTAAAACTTGATGTTTTTGAATGTAAAAGCTAAAATAATAAATAAGTTTTTTAAGCTTAGTGAAGATAATACTTAGTAAAGATAAGGTAAACTTTAGAATGGTCTGATAAATAACATGGTTTCTCAAATTGAAAAATATAAAGAAAAAATTTTAGCGAAATTAAAAGAACATGAGGTTAAAAGAGCCTCCTTATTTGGATCTATTGTAAGAGAAGAAATGACTGATGAGAGCGATATAGATTTATTAATAGAATTTAAAGGAATTAAAAGTTTATTAGATTTAGCAAGATTAAAAATAGAACTTGAGGACATGTTAAAATGTAAAGTAGATGTGCTGACTTATAATTCTCTTCATCCGTTATTAAAAAATCAAATTTTAGCTGAACAGGTTAAGATTCTATGAAAAAAAATGTGAAAATATTTTTAGAGCATATTCTAGAAGCAATTAATTTAATTGAAGGATATGTTAAAGATAAGGAGAAATCAGATTTCCTAAAATCTATACAATTACAGGACTCTGTAATTAGAAGGATAGAAATTATAGGGGAAGCTATTAAAAACATTCCTAGTGAGTTTAAAGGCATTCATGAGGATATCCCCTGGAAAGCAATTATAGGTATGAGAGATATTCTAATCCATCAATACTTCGGTGTAGATTTAGAACTTACGTGGGAAGTTATTAAAGTAGACTTACCGAAATTGAAGAAATCAATTATTTCTATAATAAATGAATCGTAAAATTTATAAAGTTAATCGTCAAAACTTAAACTACTTACAGAATAGATAAGAATTATTATAACCGAAGTGAGTATAAACGTTAAATGAAATTGAAAAAATTAAAAAAGATATTGAACTCGAATTTCCAAATGATACTGCATTGCAACAAATTCATATTGCAAGAAAAATTATTGCTAAAGAAGCAGAAAAGAAAGGCTTGAAATATCTTGATTATATTAAGTTAATTACCAAAGATATGGAAGCAATTCAATAAATCTATTTATAGAAATAATTAACTTTTTTATTATTATCATAAATGATCTAAATCTAAAGGTTTGATTTTACACGAAAGAATAAATTACTCTAAAAATCAAATTTATAGGATGGAAATGATATTAATAAATACATCTCAAATAAAATGAGCTTTAAATAGGAATTGAATTTCCTACCAAAATAAGTTCAAACAATTCCAATACCTATTTTAGCGCAAATACAGATAAAATGATTAAATCTAATAAATCTAAGCAAACAGAATCAAAAATAACTCCAGATTTTATTCCAATGATTAGAATTGTGTTTTGGAATAGCTTAGGGTTTTTCTTCTTTCAATTTTTAATTCCTTATGTTACAGCTCAACTTCTTGAAGCCTCAGGTACCGAAATGGGATTAACATTTGCAAGTCAAACAATTGGTGGTTTAATAAGTACCCCAATTGTTGGTTATCTTACTGATAGAGTATCTAAAAAGCTTTTGGTATTAATAGGGAGTTTTGGGAGGGCTGCATGTTATATTCTATTGTACCTTGGAATTATTTTTTCTTCCTTAATTATATTTGCAATAGGATTATTTGTACTAGGATTCTTCCTAGGATTTTTTTGGAGTCCCTTAAACGCATTAATATCAGAAAAATCACATAAAACATTCCGTTCTTCTGCATTTGGGAAGCAAGGGGGAATGTTAGGTAAGGGTAATTTTGTTGGATCTATATTTAGTTTTTTAATTTTTGGAATAGCAAATTACTATGTGCCGAATAATAGAATTTTAGTATATTGCCCATTAGTTTTATTTACAATTTCTAATATCTATGCGGGAATTACTTTTCATAGAAAAGTAGATGAAGACTTAACATATGATATTCATATGAACTTCACTAATGAGTTTACAATGGATTCTGAATTAGAAACGAATCATACATCCTTAAAGTTAACTATAGGATTTATGATTGGTTTTATAATTTTAATAACCGCTTTTATGACAAGTAGCACTAACCAAACCATTGCTCCACCCTTTTTCCAAGTTTATTTAATAAATGAGTTAAATGTAATTAACCCAACAATGGTAATGATTATTTATTTTCCAAGTCAAATTATATCTTTATTACTTGCTCCAAGAATGGGTAAACTTGCAGATAGAATTAAACCTCAAATAGCAATAACGATCATATGTGGATTTGGAGCTCTCGTAACCTGGTTAATAGTGAATAGTACATCTGGATTAATGTTTGGAATTATTCTAGTATTTGACGTTACATTAGCATGGGCTAGTTCTTTAGTACTACAAAATGTGCTTAGTCGCATATCTAAAGGTCATCGAGGTAAAATTTTTGGTGTAGTTCAGTGGATGAGCTTCTTAGGAGCTATCGTAGGTCCTATTGTAGGAGGTTTAGCGTGGGATCATTTAGGATTTCAAGCACCATTTATTATCTCTATATTTATAGAATTATCCTTGATTCCTTTATATATTACAGCAATAAGCATATTGAAACCCTATATGGCTGAGAAAATAGAAATAGATCTTAAAAAAATTGGGGGTAAAAAGAATAGTAATGAGACCTCATCATAAAAAAGCTATAGAAAAATTGGTAGATAATATTAAAAAAGACGAGAGGTTTTTAGCCCTTATAATTAGTGGCTCAGTCGCAAAAGGTATGGAAAGAGACGATTCGGATATTGATGTTACTCTAGTAGCTACTGACAAAGAATTAAGAAAAATGAAAAGAAGGAAAAGGATTTTATACCATAAAAGAGAGTTTTGTGATTACCCAGGAGTTTACATTGATGGAAAGATTGTAAATCTTAAGTTCTTAGAAACTGTAGCAGAAAGAGGGAGTGAACCAGCCAGAGACGCTTTTAGAGATGCTTGGATACCATACTCAAAAATACCTGAACTTGAAGATTTATTAGAAAACATTCCTGTATTTCAGAAAGAAGAGAAATTAGAAAATTTTACTCCCAGTTTGAAACTGGGCGATATTTAACTCTTAAATATTCAAAAAGTTATATAATAAAATCTATTTGAAAGATATTATTTTATTTTCTCTTGAAGATTGATAAGCAACTTCTATAATTTCATGTGCTCTATAGCCAATTTCTAATCCAGGATATGGTTTTTCTTCTTTAACGATGGATTTCAAAAAGTGCAGATTTTCGAATAGATAGGGTCCTGTTATTGGAAGTATTTGAGGATAATAATTAACTTTTTGGTACTCATTAGTAATATCATTGAAGTTAAGCCTTTTTTTCTTCCTTCCTATCAAATATTCGCATTTTTTAAAGGACAATATAGTATAACCATCCAAAACAACATATCCATTTTCAAAGAAAATTTCAATACGTCGCTCATCCAATCTTACTTTGTTCGAAATATTTATTAAATTGCCCACAAATCCGTCTTCATATTCAAATTTTAATGTAGCTACATCTTCAATACTTTTTTGTGTTATTGGTGAAACATATCTTATTATACCAAATAATTTAAATAGTTTGGAATCATTCGCAAAAAGATATTCAACTAGGTCAACATCATGGATGCCATGTTCAAATAAACACCCTGCATGAGCTAAGGATGGATCTTTTCTCCATTCAGAAGGATGAGTGTGAGATCCTATTGGCCATTCTTGAGTATCTCTAATGATAAATGATAATCTTTTACCAAGAGCGTTATCATTATTCAATAATATTTGTTTGAATTTCCAAAAAACAGGGCAATGCCGTAGTACGAGCCCCACCTGAGTTAATATTCCCTGTTTTTTTTCTACTGAAATCATTTCTTTTATATCTTCTAAAGAAAATGCAAGTGGCTTTTCACAAAAAATATTTTTGCCCTCTTCAGCAGCTTGTATATAATAATCTTTATGGAATTTCGTAGGACTTGTTACATATATGATATCTATTCCCTTATCTTTAATGATCTCATTTGGATCTGTTGTAAAATATTCTATTTTATAAGGATTGTTTCTTCTCAAATTGTGTAATTTATTTTCATCAATATCTGCTACTCCTCGTATTTTTAAATTAACTGCATTCTTAGAAAGGAGATTTTCTTCATTAATTTGTTTCAACGAAAGTAAATGTAAAGATCCAACAGTGCCAGTCCCAATCATCCCAATATTTAAATTCATCAAAATAACTCTATTTTTTTAATTTTAAATATAACTTACCCAGAATAAATAAACTTAAATCAAAATATGAAGATGATTTATAAAAAACTTCTTTCTTTTAACAAAATAATATATTAAAATATTGCCTCATATTCTTTTTTTAAAATATTTCTATCAATTTAGTTGAATTTTATGCGTAATTTTTAAGTACATACATTCTATAACCCTAAAATAATAAAATTTAATTATTTGGGAATGTTATAAAATATATCTAAGATTGGGGTCGTGGATTAGTGGAAGATCGTTCGCTTGGCATGCGAAAGGCCGCGGGTTCAATTCCCGCCGACTCCAAAACTTTTTCTTAGTGTTACTAAAATTTTTTTACAATAATTGATAAATCTTTCATTATATTTGAGCTTTGAATAAAAGTATCACGGATTTCATTAGTTATATTATTTAAGGGAAAAAGAAAAAAAGATAAAATTTGGTAAGATTAAATTTATCCCTTCTTTTTTCCTTCCATAAGTTCAGAAATGGATCTGCCACGTAATAATTGATTAATTCTAAATCCTACTTCATCGAATACAACAGATAGATGTGTTGTGGGCATTTTTCTAGGGGAAAACTTGGAGACATATTTCCCACCTTCTTTAGCATCAGCTTTAGTTAGTTTAAACCATTTAAATATATGTTTCATGAAGGAATCTGCCATTTTTTCTGATGCTTCAATAATCCATTCTGCTGTTGGGGGTCTGAAATCCTCATAAGCGGAGCCTGGAGTTGAATGAAAAACGAGAGGTAGGGGTAAAATACCTTTTGAGATTCTTTCATCAAACCCCCTCACTAGGGTTGACATTGGTTCTATGCCCATAACAACACACCCAATTGTACCAACTAAAGGCTCGAACACATTAACAGAATATTCTTGAGCTTTTTTAAAATACGAAAGGGGTTTATAAGCGGCTTTTCCAGGGCATACGGCAGCAAAATATGCATCATCCATTACTTCTAAGTCGAAGCTAGTTGCAGTGATGCCCATTTCTTTCCATTTATACATGTCTGAAAAGTCATCAGGCGGGCAATGATTATATACCTTAGGGAGCTTTTTATATATTTCATCTCCAACAGCATCTTTAAGGGATGATAAAACAATCTCAAGACGCTCAAGATACTCACCTCTTTGAGCTGGAGCTAATGCACCTCCGCTTATGGCGATACTTCCACGCCAACCATTATCAATAGCTGTTTTGACGGCTTCACCTTGATATTTAGCCCATACCCTCAGCGTTTCCTTTGGCAACATAGAGATTTTTTTTGAAATTGGATTAGAAAAGAGATTACAATAACGGCACCCTCGATTTGTATTATAATTCATGCAAGAGAGGCTGAAAACAACATTGATGATTGAAGCTGACATTGAAGGTAAAACAGTAGATATCGGTAATCCATTTGACAATTTTTCATCTAACCATTCAAATCTCTTTGGGAATATACCAGTAACCAGAATAACACCATCTTCAAATACTGTTGCTTTATTATTTTGGATAAAGAGATCCAGACGAGAGTGTTTGTTTAAATAAATAGGGGCACGAAGTCCACTACTTTCAAAAATAATTTCTTGTCGGAAATCACTACTCGTATCAATTTTATTTACATCAGCAAATAATTCAATGATACTCTCAGGATCACTAAAATCGAGCTTCTCACGAATTTTTAGATCGTTTGATCCTATATTATTCTCTCTCATAGACATTTTATAAAGTTCAGGCGATATTTTTTCCGAAACCTGTGCGTGTACACCCTCGGAAATCATCCTCGTTTTTATAAAGATATCTTCTTTTGGTACTAGATTCTTCTCAACTGTTTCGGTTACCCTTCTTATCATTTAAAATATTAGATATTTCTATTAATATTCTTTCTTCATTAAATTTTTTTTTTCTTTTAAATTGCGTGAACAGCCTTTTTGACATTATAACTTTCTGAAAATAAATGGAAGAGCCTACAGTGGAGTAAAATATAATTCAGAATTTTTAGAAAATTTTAAGTCAAAATATTTAGGTTTAAATAATTGTTCTTATTTGCATAACCTATGACAAAATTTAAAAAAAAATACAATAGATTAGTTCTTACGCTCATTTTTGCTAGCTTATTTATTACACCTATTCTTGGAATAGGATTTATCTATAACAGTTTTAGTGATTTAAACCAAGAATCGATATCGAATTTTGATCTATTGTCTTCATCACTTAAAAACCAGTTACAAACAAAGGAACAGGATTTGGAGCTCCAATTAGATAATAGTAATTCTAAATTTGATGAGATATTAAAAGAATATTTATTTAATCTAACCATAACAAATCAAAATAACCCAAAAGATACGAAAGTAATAGTTCTTTTCGAATCTGAGATCAATAAAGCAAAAAGAACAGATATATTGGATTCTATTTTTGATGATTATGTATTACTGGCTAATTATGATATAATTCCTGGAGTATATATAAAAATAAGTTCTGATCAGCTCATTGGAAAAGAGAAAGCTATAGAAGGAATTCAAACTATAAAAAAGGTATATAAATCAAAAATTTATCAAAATCCTTATATTTCTGAGGATAACATCCAATTGA
>CAYSZJ010000039.1:0-32665 GCA_964435435.1 uncultured archaeon | reverse complement strand
ATGCATTGCAGGAAAGGATTAATTTAAGTTTATCTTGTCGAAGTTAAGTTATTAAGATAGTTTTGATTTCCACATTTCTCATCATTATAAATTTATTTTAAACAATTTTAATTTATGAGATTATAAAAATACCTATTTTTTTTTTAGATTAAACTCTCTTATATCTTTAATATCAGGAATCCATTCAATTTTAGAGGAATTGAAAGTTATTGGTAGTATCTCTAAGACTCTTCTATTAAGATCTAACCTTAATATGGCACAATTATTCGCGTATTCTTGACGTAAGTAAGCTGCTCCAATAGAAAAATGTCTAGCCCCTGATCCAATTCTTTTCTCAGGTCCCAATTTTCCAGCATGTAAATGTCCACTAAGCATAATATGGCATCGTTCTGCCAAGAAATTATATGTTGCAACATGATCTCTATATTCATTTGTGACAGAGTCATGAAACCAACTATCAGGATGATGAAAAAGAGAAATTGTTATCATAGATTTATCATAGTTTTCGATATCAGTTAAAATGTTATCTCCTAACAAAATATTTACATCTGGCCATCCTAAAAATAACTTACCCCTATCAACATTACCCCCATTAGCATAACGTGCAGAATTTAATACTATAAAGTTAATACCTCTTATTTCTCGGTATCCACTCAAATATGATTCTCTGCCATTTAATTTTAAAGGTGTTAAAAAACCTTTTGTAAAGGTTATAAATTCCTCAAAACCTTTATTAATATTTTCAGATTTAAACTTATACCATTTCTTATCAGAATCACTAATATCTTTTGGATAAATGGATTTATTACATAAATTTTCAATATTTCGATCATGGTTTCCAGGGCAAATAATTAAATTATTAATTTCCACATTCAATTCAGATAAAAGGCGGCTTAACCATTTTTTAGCAATCTTATAATCCTCTTTTTTTCCAGCATATCCAATATCACCTGTAATAGCTATTATCTCTGGTTTCCAATCTTTATACACTTCTGAAATCTGCACTAAATTTTTAGTTAATTTTTTTAGAGTTGTATCTCTTTTATCTAATTCTGCTTGAGGAATACATTTTGTATTTTCTATTCCAAAATGTAAATCAGATAAATGTAAAATATTTATTTTTTTAGTTTTGATATAAGGAGCAAATTCTCTATATTCAATTTTGTCGGATTGTTCGAATAGAAAATTAATTTGAAGATTTAATCTACATTTTTTCACATATTGCCCAATTTTTTTAATCCTTCGCATAATTATTTGCACTTAAATAGAGTTCCTGTATTAAGTTTAAATAGGTTTCAAAACAATATCTACACAGATATCAAAGAGTATCAGTAATTTTTTACAGCTAAATTAAGATCAACTGTAATTTTATTAATAATTAGGAAAAAGTTACAATCATGGTTGAATACACAAAAAAGAATGTAGATATTTCTTATGAAATAAAAAAGTATGCACTTGAAAAGAAAAAATTCAGTTATTCTGAAATCACTACTGATCTAAGGAAATTTGGCAGTGAAAAAACAATATATAACAATTTAAAACCTTTTGTAAGAAATGATTGGATACAACATAATAAAAAAACAAAGAAATATAGTATAAATCCATACATTAAGACGTGGGATAAAGATCCTGATTTACAAATTAAAGAGGGAAAAGAAAAAGCAATAGAATTATTACGTAATGCTAAAAAAAAAGAAGAACTATTTAATAAGTCTATTAACGTCTCAATTAATAAAGAAAATGAACTAAAAGGGCGTGTTCTGAGAAATTCAAATTTTTCATTTAAATTTAAAAATAAGAAATTGAATCAAGGAATTGTTTTTACTAAGGAAACCATGCAACTGCAAGAAGATTTAATTTATTCTATAATAAGAAATGGTTTTCTTTTTGCTCCTGAAACATGGAAATTAATAAAAGCATTAAATAATTTAGATTTCGAATTTAACATTAAAGCAAATTTAAGTAAAGATCCTGAGATATATAATATTTATAATAGTTTAAGGGAAGATTTTATGGAAAAAGGTGTAGTATTCCATTCTATATTTGCTCCTTTTAATAGACGTAATATTCTTAAAATCCCAAAAGTAAAAAAAGATGAAATTGAAACATTTTTTCATGAAATGGCATTCTACTATGATAAATTTGAAAAAGATAGATTAATTGAAACCAAAGATCAAATTGAAAAAGAATTAACTAAGATTTTAGATTCATGCTCAGAATTATTAAAGGCATTTAAGGATTTGAAATTAGGAGATCTTGATTATAGTAATTTCGAATTTTTAAGGAAATTTTTCATCAAAAACAAGCAACTCAAATCTTTTAACTCATATAATGACATTTTCGAGAATTTTAAAAAATTAAACTTTATTCTAAAGAACTTTATTGAAAAAATAAAAACAAATTAATAAAAAAAGTGAGAGTATAATTTGAATGAAGCACAAATAATAAAAAAATTTTATAGGTACATTAAAAAAAATTCATCAGAAAATAAGCCAATTAAGGAAAAGGAATTAATGAGAAAATTTAATTTATCAAAAAAGGAATTTAATCACTATTTTCATCTAATGATATATAAATATAATTTACCTTTAATGTATAAATTTAATACTATTAAAGATAAGAAGAATATGAAGACTATATGTCATTTCTGCAAAAAAGTGCATGGCACTTTTAGGATAATGGAAAAAAAAGCTGACATTAAAGGAACTGAAATAAAGGGTTTATTTGTATGTGATGATTGCTATAATAAGATTCTAAAAAAAATAAATAATAACCAAATATAAAGCATGATCAGGAAATTGATTGAACATTAATTATTGTTTTAATTTAGGAAAATTTAGGTTATTTTTGCTAGATTTTGCTAAATTTTAGTACTTGATAGCTATGTATTTAACTTATTTTAATATTTATTTGAGTAAAAGTTATATTTAACCTAAACTTCACAAATATTTAAATAAATCAAAATCTATGCAAAAATAGTATTATTCCTATTATTATTCATTAGTTCGACAAGTTAGTGATAAGAAATTGGATAGAAATCATTACCATCAAGACCCACTTCCCACTTATTCTGTAATAGGACGAGAGTTCCATGAGTATGACCATATAATTGCCATGTCTTATAGTTGCTTATTTTCCAAATTCTCATCGTATAACGACATAATGTTATTACTTGTCTATTTATTTGAATCTTCTTTCACTGTGATATAGCAAATTCATTGAAACATAAAGGTGAACAAAAAAATTTCAAAGATAAATGTTTATCATGTATTAGATAATTATTTCAAACAACTTGATAGTGCTTCAATCAAATCAGATGGTTTCTTTAGACGAGAAGAAGATAAAGACCATTATGAGACCATTTTTATGTATTCTTTCCGCAAATTTCAAGCTGCTAAGTATCATTATAGCAATGTATTAAATTTTTTGATAAGGGATTTTAAATCAGAAAAAGTAGCTAGTATTAAAGCTGAGTTGTTAGATAGTAATCATAAATCAAAAGGATGGAAAGTTAGCACAATAACAACCACAGAAATTTCATCAAATTATTATGTATATGAACTTTCTGCATTTTTGGAAGCTTTAAAAAGCTCTATTGACTTTTTAGCAGCAGCTTGTGCAATTCATTTAAAAGGGATTAAATTAGATAGTATTTCCACCTTAATCAGGCTTGTTTTAAAAGGTAAGACAGGTCCAATTCTAAATCAAGTTAAAAAACATATAGTTTGGCTAGACTATGTACGTTCTTATCGTCATCATTTAGTTCATCGCAAATTATTCACAATTTCAAGCATAATAAAATCAATCTATAACGGCGACAAAGAATCAAAAATTCATTCACCTATCGTAATTCCCAAAAAACCTCCAAAATATATACCAGATACCCGAAAAAATCGATTACTTAGAAACAATATTGGATTAGAAATACCTTATATGGAGAGTACAATCAAAGTTGATGATAAAATTATAGATTATAACTTAGAATATCAAATGACTGAAGATTATATATCAATTGATGAATTCATGAAAAATAATCTCATTTCATTCAATGAATTCTTTAGCGATATTATTACTGATCTAACCTCTTTAAAATTCAATGAAGTTCAAATAATTTAATTAGCTGAATATTCCTCAATTAGTTTTACAGATTTATTGTTCTCTAGTTATTTCATCAAGAAAACTGAAAAAATTACAATATTACACCCAATTAGAGAGAATACTTCTAAATCTTTTTCATTTTTCAATTTTTATCAGTAATCTTGACATATTTCTACTTAAATATCTAATTTAATTCTATTTTTTCCAGTTTTATAATCCTTAGAGTCCATTGTATTCAGATCAATTTCTTTTTGATGTTGTTAATAACATCAATTAATTCATTATTATTATTAATTATTTTAAAGAAATATCTAGGGAATTAGCCTTAGAAATTAAAACAAGGTATAACACATAAATATTTGAATATGATTTAATTGAACTAAAATCCAGAGATTTTCTTTCAGGTAAAAATATGTGAAATTATTACAAAGTTTGTAGATGATTAACTGGCTAAATTATGCAATAAAAATTTATGTCTATATTTCATAAAGTATGACTAAAGAATAAAATATTATGAACCCATTCAAATAATTAGATTTGATGATTCAAGAATTCATTTGAAAGCTAATAAAATAAAGACTACTTTAGAACTATTATTGTTAATTCTTCGTAGATTAACTATAGATTTGAATAAATGCATTTTAGTTGTAATTGCTTATAATTAATAAAATATTGATAGATAAAGCTTTCAATGAGTTTAAAAATAGGAAAACCAAATTCAAACTTAATAAGGTATTAATAATATATGACGGATTTAAATTGGTGGATTTGGGATTACATTGGTGATAGAGATTCTTTAATTAAGTTAGGATTTAATTTAACTAATGAACAAATCGAGCAATTTCTGAGTGCATTTATAGAAATATTTAACAATGACTGGTATAACAGCTTCCAAGAGAATAAGCGAGAGAGGATTTTAAATAAGTATTTTCTATTTAATTGCGGACCATATTCAATAACTCGAATTATGAGGTTGGGTGAATGCATCTTCAATTTAAGAAAAATCAGTGGATTTGATAGAGAGATCATAACTAGATTAAGAGATAAGAAACAGTTTGGATCTATTTCAACTGAATTAGATTATTCCTCGTGTTTTGCTCAAGCTGGAATGAATTTGAAGCTACAACCATTAATTAATAGTAAAAAAGGAGATGGCCAGCTAATAATTAACGAAAAATCAATATATTATGAAATAATAGGTCAAGATTCAAAAGAATACAAAAGAGAAGAATGGAGATATAGTCTTAGAATTTTTAATTATTTAAAGGATAAGTTTGGCTCAAAGAAGACTTTTATTAGATTTAAGAAGAGAGATTCAGGTGCTGACATCAAACTTAAGAAATTATTCAATATATTAAGTGGCATTATCCCCCCTTTTAATTATAATGATGACGACTTAGAAATACATATCGATGAAAAAGATGGTGGCTCAAGTATTTTAGGTGATATATCAAATAGAAAGAAAAGATTAGAAAATTGGATAAAGAAAGTTCATAAAAAATATAAACAATTACCTGCTAATGTGGGTGGAGTTGTTATTGCAAATTCTTCAAGTTTTTGGGAACATAGAGATATCGAGATCGTAAGCAAAACTTCTTGGAGAGAAACTAAAGAGGGGCAAAAAACTAGAATTTCGGGAATAATATTTTGTGTCAGACAAATGCTAGGGATTCCTTCTGTTACGGGGGAAAGATTAAGTCTCGTATTTCCTCGTGTTTTAATCAATAAATTTTCGCAATTTGATTATAATACTGAATTAGTAAAGATGGCGAGTGCTATAGGTTCTTTTCCAAACTGGATTTAATGAATTAAAAATTATTTAATTATTATTCTCTAAAAGTTCCTTTACCTTTTCGTGGTGATATATATAAGCTAAATCTTTTTTAAATACTCCTCTTGGTCTCATTCTTGAAATACAAATACCGAGTTTATATTCGGTATCAATTAGATCTACATTATATAACTTTGCTTTTTGAGTCCTAGGGGGTATTGTTGTAGGAGGTATGAGCTTGGTATTTTTATCGTTAATTTCTTGTTTAGTTATATAGAAATCAAAATCAATAAATTCATCCTCATACAGTTTTTTTTCAGGTAGAGTTAATACTTTATCAATAATGTTGTTTCGGCTAATGCCGAGTTCATTTAATCTTCTTTTTCCATCTCCTTCTGGACTGTCAAAATTATATTTAAGGTGTTTTAAGGGAAGTAATATATTAGGATGTTTCATCGATAAACTAAACCAATAAAAATAGTCTTTATCAATCTTGTCTGTTCGAAAAGTTGGAGCTTTGGTTTTAAAATTTTTAAATTTAATATGGAATTTATCTTTGTTTGCTTCAAGCGTAATATGCGATAATTCTCCCTTTTTCTTAGATAAACTATCGTAGATTCGAGGATAAATAACTCCGCTGAAAAATATAAACCGACCACCAATGCTATAAACAATCGTTCCAAAAGCATATAATTTTTCTTCATATTCCAAAACTAAATAAGCTATTTTGCCGATAGGTCTTCCTTTTGTAAATAAAACCTCAAAAGGACTTAGAAAAGGATAATTAATGGCGCTTGTCCATTCAAGATCCAGCTTTTTTCCATTATTATCTTCAAATACATAATGCATTTCATAAGATTCCATATATTTATGTTAGAAAGAAATATATAAAATTATTTAGAAAATATTCAGACATTGTCTTTTGATATAGACAGACTTTTAAAAATGTCAGTAAAAAGTAATGAAAATAACCTCCCTGAAGGATTCAAGGGTATTAGATGCATAGTCTGTCCAACTGGTTGTCTTGTTCATGTTGAGAATGTTAATGGAGAATTGATAATTGAAGGCCATTCATGTAAACAAGGAGAAGAACATGCAAAAGAAGAATTTATCTCTCCTAAAAGAATTCTTACTACTACAATGCGTGTGGAGAATGGATTTTTACCGTTAATCCCTTTAAGATCCAACAAACCAATTCCAAAAGAGAAATTAAAAGAGACGTTGAAATTAATTGCAGAAACTAGAACTAAAGCACCAATAAAAATGGCGGATATTTTAATTAAGAATGTATCTGGCTTGAATATTAATATTAATGCTAGAAGAGATTTAATTACACAATAGTAAATTAAATTAAAAAAATATAAATTAAAAATATTTATATGAAAATTTTAAAAAAAAGCATTATTGATTGTCTTCTTCTTTTAATTGACTTCTTAGATTTCTATAAACTTTAGTTAATTGACTTAATACTATCTCTAATTTATCTTTATTATCCTCAATAATATATTTATTATTTATGCTAAAAAAAGAGTGAGCGCTTGAATTTCCCGTCTCTTTAAAAATTTCTAGAAAATCTACTAATTTTTGCGGTATTTGTCCAACCAGTACATTAAACTTCTTTTCCTTAATCATTTCATTGAAATTCTTTCTTAAACGCCCTAATGTGAGAAATCTACCTTTGTCCTCATTATAGAATTTTTCAACATTACTCATAGAATAATATTCTCTTAAACAATCAATTAATAAATTTTCAAGTAGTTTCCTCACTAAAATATATACACAATCAAAAAACTTACTCTTATAAGCTAAATTGATTTCATTAACAATATCCAGATAATCATTCTCAAAAGCAATCTTTAAGTTAATAATATTTTGGAATTTTAATCCATTATCTTCTTCCTTTTTATGTTCTGTTATCTCTTCATCAATGGTTTCCTTATAAGGTCTTGTTTTCAGAAAAGTCGCAGGATATTGGTACTCAAACAATTGAATTTCTGGTAATTCTTCCCACCAAACTCTCATCTTAAAATTAGGAGTACAATTGTAATCCTTAAAATCCAATTCAAATTTTACTTCACATAATCCATTATCTAGTCTTATAGTATTAGGGGAATCCTTTAAAAAGGTAAAGTTCACTTTTTCTATTAATAAATTCTCTTGAAATGATGTATCAGAATATATGTTAAAGATAATATGAGCATTTTCGAACTTTTCATGGATTCTGACTTTTATTGATAATATTTCTGGGATATAGCCAATTTCAATAACATTAATATAAATTGGAAATACAATTAGGAAATACAGACTATTTTGACTGCTATAACCTTCGAGTGCCATAGTACGGTTAATAACATCATATATGTTCTTTTCTCCTAATTTTAACATTTCTGGTCTAAGAAATAAATTAAATTGGTTATGATGATTATTTTTGTTAGGTACAGAATAGGAAAAGAGTATCAAGTTATTCTCATTCACTTCTTTCTTGGTAAATAGACCCCAAATTGAAGAATTTAAAAATTGAGATTTGAATATGCTATTAAATTTATCAGATAATTTGTCATTAAAACGAATCTCATCAGTATCATATATCTCTTTATCATCGTTAATTTCATTGTATAATTCGAGAATTTTTTCTTCCCAGTTAGACTTATCAATGATTTCATGGTGAATTTTAAATTTTGCAGTGCTATATCGATCCAAACCAAGGGAGTTAACTTTATCTCTTAGTTTAATCCTCGTTTCATTGGTAAATCTAAAGATTGAAAGGATTTTTTTCCAACCATGCCCTTTCTTAAACATACCACTTCTAAAATCAACATTCTCATAACATTCAATAAATAAATCCGAAATTTCTATTAAATTGAGATTTAAATTCATTTTGTTTAAGTTTAAAAAATAATCTAATATTTTGGATCGTAATTTACAGAAGATGTTATATAGTTTAAATTTTATTCAGATAATTATATTTCATATATTTTAAATTTTAATTTATATATTATGTGATTTGATCGAAGAAATCATTAAATCTTTAAATTTTATAGACCAGATTAAAAAACTGCAAACACCTCAATCTCAATAATCTAAATATCGCAACATATTTATCGAATCTTTTATATGCTTCTTTTCTCTCTCAATTTTCACATAATTCAATAAGTCATTTCCATCCCAAACATAAAATTTTGTCTTTTTGGGGCGAAATATTTTATCTACAGATGGATTAGAGGTTTTACCATTTTCTAATAAATCTACAATCTCTTCTGCTTTATTAAGACAAATAAAAATAGCCTTAACATTAATATTATCAGATGGGAGATTATCTTTATCTTCATTTCTAATCTCTGAAATTTTTTCTAAGAATTTTAATGCTTCTTCATATAGTTCCGATGATTGATTTTTTGAATATGCTTTACATTCTATCCACATTCTTTGATGATTTCTATCTTCTACATAAATATCTAATTTCCTCTTATTAGCTTTAAAGAACTCAACAATTAAAGATGAATCTGTAGATAAGGCATAAGCAGTAATAAATTCAAATAATTTACCTTTCATATTATTAAAAATACCTTGAAAATGCTTATTATCTTTATCAAGAGCAAAACTAGCTAATTTTATACTATTATGTAATATTTCAGAAGGCTTAACATCCTTTATCGTTAATTTGGAAGGTGTTGTGTATTTTAGCAGTTGAGAAAATTCATTTCCAAGTATATTCCCTAATGTGAAAATGAGATATCCTTTATTTTTTAATATTTTTTGAGCAATTTTAGTATAACTTCTGCAAAAAACAACACCTAGAGCATTAAAAAAAGTCCCTTTATTATGCTTTATAGTTTCAACTCTATTTATAAAACCATAAGCATCATAATCTTCATACTGACGATATAAGTTAATATCAAATAATATTGGTCTTGGTGTATTATTATTTGTCTTTAATGGATCTAAATAACTCATACCATAAGTGTCAAATGGAATGCCATTGAATTTAACAATTCTATTTTTTTCCTCTGGACATGTTAATAAATCCCATCCAACTAAATTTATCTTTTTAACATAATCAAAAAATGACTTTTTATAAGGAATTTCCTCATTCAATAGATCAACAATAAGGTTTGCTTTTGCATACCCTTCACGTGTAAGTTGGATTTCATCATCCCTCTCAAAAATATAATCCCTATGAATTAAGAATTTAATGTTTCTAAATTCATATTCAATATATTTATTACTTAAACTTCTTATGTAAGAAGAAAAATCAGGAATTTTTTTTTTATTTGGAGATTCCATATAAAGACCCGCGACTTTCCTAAGAGTTGAAATATCAATTATTCTATTGTAAAAATCGGAAATCAATACTTTTTGAATACGGTTTTCATATTTATTTAAAAGATTTGTTGGTATATTACTTAGCTTGTTATATGCTTTCTTTTTATCTCCTGATAGAAAATATATATAATCTTTTTTTAAGCTATAGGGTTTTTGGATATATTGAATTGATTTTGCTTTTTTTTTTCTATTTACAGATTGACGGATTGTTCCTGATTCAATCTTAGGATCAATATTGTTAATTTTTTTTACAATTTCATTCATAAACAATGGTTCATCCTTAAGGATTTTAAGAATAGTCTGAGAAAGATTCATAAATAATAAAAAGAAATTTGATTATTAAAATGTAACGATCCACTTAATATAAGTAATTAAATATAAAGGAATGATATGATTTTTATAAAAAAATCAAAAAAAACAATTTTAGAAAAAAAAAGAATGTAACAATATAAGATTTCTTTCATTTTTTAACAAAAAAAAAGATGAAGATTAAGGAATAATATTTATTTATGAAAAAACGGATAATTGGATTATCTGAAATATATCTTTTCACCATTTTTGTATAAAAATTTATAATTATAATAAGTATATTTATGATAATGAGATAAAAATTATTCAGAATGCATTTTTAAAATGAAAATATTAGATCTGATTCATATAACCGTTGAAGATATTAAACAATTAAATGAATATGAATCAACAGATTTGTTTGAAAAGCTATTTCGCTATGAATTTTCTAATAATTCATTAGATATCTCTGGATTAAGCTTATCTTCAAATCCAAATATAGCAGATCAAGGAATTGATGCAATTATCACAAAACCATTACCATCAGGATTGGATTTCCTTCCTTCGGGGATTTCTTTATTTCAATTTAAAGCTTCAGAATCTCCTTTTAATGTTAAAAGGGAATTTTGTCAAAAATCGAAAGAAACGAAAGAATGGCAATTAAAACCCCTAATACTAGTATATTTAGAAAAGAATTTTGGATATTTTTTCCAGAACAGGAAGAGTACATCCTGTTTCTTCTTATATAGATGCTGTTCTGGTAAAAATATATATTGAAGAACTGACCAATCCAAATCTATAACTATAAAGTAATATCTTCGTGATACTTTGATAAATATATATAATGTATATCTTTCCATATTATTTTTTAAATCTTAATTTTTGAACAGAAGGTAAATTCAGAGGTGAGTTTTGAAGAAATTCCAAAGAAAAGTATTTCTCGAAAATTTTAAATCAGTTGTGGGACTGCGATACAACACCACTTATCGCCTTCTTAATTAATAGATAAAGTGTTTTATAGAAATGCCTATTCTTTATTTTTTATTTGATCATATTTTATAGCTTGTTGAACAAAAGAACTATTTTCAAGAAAATAGTAACTCTTGATATGTTGAAATATTTTTGTATTCTCGTTCTTTTGGATTAGTCTATTTTTGATTTGAAGCATTTTCTTAAAAGTTCGATCTATATAAGTCTTTAAAATGCTAAATACTTCAAATATAATATCATATTTTTTTTGATTGCGATCTTTTACAGTAAGATTTCTAATTATTTCTTTACTTCGTAAATCTTTTTCCCAGTCTTCACCGTGAACTACACTACCCCTTAATTTGTATAGATCTTTTATACAATCAAAAGTATTTCTGAAATCTTCAATTTTTTCCTCCAAGAATAACCCTATATTCAAGGATAATCTAAATGTAATTTCAGACCTGCTCCTATATGTAAAAATAGATTCTAAAATTATAAATTGGTCTAAGATCGTATCTTGCCATTCTTCTCTTTCAAATAATTGAGAATATCTTTTTATCCATATTTTGCATTCTTGATCTTTTATAAAATTAGTATTTTTTATAAGATTGAATAACTCTGTAAAATTGGTAATTCTTTCACGCCCAATTTCTAATGTACCGAAACTTTTGAAGGGATGTCTAAATAATTTTCTTCTTTCCCTAAACCACCAAGGATAAGAAATATCATAATCTCCGTTATATACAAAACTATAACCTATAATTCTAAGACAAAAAATTATTTCTTCAATTGATTTTAGTTTTTCCTCCCAATCCTCTTTATCAATTATAAAATCAAATTGGTTATTTAATTCAGAATCTTCAATTAATTCTAATTCAAACTTTAATTTCGTTTTGAAAATCAATAATTTATGCAAACCATAAGTTTCCGTGAGGTTTAAGAGAATATGAGAATAAAAAGGTACTTTTTTTAAGGAAATTTCTGCACTTATGTCTAACTTATCCCCTTCAAAATTAAAATCAGATAAATTAATTTGGAATATTATAGGGAACTTATTAGAGTTTAGGGCATCCTTCCATAAGTTTAATTTATTTTGAAAAATTTTCGATACTGGTTCATTAGTAGTAATATATTGAGTAAAGATTGAATAAAAAAACCTATAATATAACTTTTCTTTAGAATAGACTAATTCACGACCACGAGGAAAAGGTTGTCGATGAATAGGCTCAATTTTTATCTGAGATAAAATAATATTTTCAAAAAGCTTCATTCTATTTTCGGGCAAATAACCTTTAATTGGGTGAAAGTTGATGCAATCAGTGTGGAAACAAAATTCATTAATTAAATATATAAACGAATCGAAATCTATCGTAAATTTACCTTTTCTTTCTTTATTTTCTTTAATATCTCTTAAAATTCTTGGAATTTTATCTTCTATTCCTTGGATCAATGATTTAATATCATCTTCAAAAACCCTTATCATATCTTTTATTTCCATTTTGATTTCACCTTAAATAGTTGGATTTAATTTTCATTTTAATAATAAAATTCTTATCTTACCCTATAATACACACAATAACAATATAATTCTTTCCCTATTTTCCTGATACTTAGTGTCTTAAACTATATAACCTCTAATTAAACAGGTAATGCGATATCACTCCTTCTATCGCCTTCTTAATTGGTAGGAAAACTGCGATTTGCCCCCTTTTAATCGCCGCACAGAATGAAATAGGGAGAAATGCGATAGCAACGCTATATTGCCTAATGGGAAAAAAAACTTTAAATTAAGCATAAAATTTAATTTTATATTTTTGTATAAAATTTATATGAAAAATAGACTATTAAATCAAGAATTAGATTTAGCTTATAAATCAATTAAAGGATCATTACAAAATTACTAGAAAGAGGATTCTCAAAATCAGGAAAAGAATAGATTAGCATTAAAAAATATTTTTTTAAGTATAATTTCACTGGTAAAATTTATTCTACTAAAAGTTGGATTCATATTAAAATGTAAAATAAAACCCACTGACTCCATATCAAAGAAAGTTGAGGAGATTAATTCATATAATAAAAAATTATTAAAAGATGATATGGAATTTCTGAATAAAATCATTAAATGGAGGAATAAACTTGAACATAATGATTTGGAATTCCCTAGTTTAGACTTAATCAATAAAACACTTAAAGAATTTGATATATTTCTTCAAAATATTAAAAGCAATATCTATAATTTCTTTGATTTAAAAGAAGATGCACAAAAATGGCTACAAAGAGCAAAAAACAAAATTCAATTATTAAAAGAATTTATTTCTAAAGAACATTTTAGTAGTTTAGTAAGGGAAACTGATTTGATTAATACACTCCTTTCTATTAATGTTGAAAATATTACAAAAATTAGAGAAAAATTATCTCGACTAGTAGAAGCATTGATTAATATATTCCCATTTTCAAAAAAATTCACAGAATTTATTTGTAATAATAATCTAATTCCATCAGAAGATCCTTTTAGTACAATTGAAAACTTTTGGTTAAAAATTTCAAACAACCAAGAATGTCCTATATGTGGTTCTCAGGAACTTAGATCAAATTTCTGGATTTGTAAGGAGGATCCAAGTTTTAAAAAAGTCTAATTACCCAGGGGAAATTGTTTCAATAGGTCTTTAAAAAATTTATTTTAACCCTTCAGTTTTAATTGAAGATCAGTATAGAATTGATTAAGATCATTTTCCATAAGACCAAAGCCATTGAAAATTGATTTAAATATATCCTTTACCATTGCTAATTTGTTAACTGGTATTAATTCAGTATTGATCGTCAATTCTATAGGTTCAATATTATTTTGTCTAAAATTATTCCCAGAAATTGGCTCAATCCAATTCTGTAAACCTCCCTTAATTCTTAATATGATGTTTATATCTCCGAAATAATTAAGCCTTGTATAGAATTTATATAGAAAACTAAGAAAACCTAAAGTAAAATCAATTATGATTTCCATATTAAAAATTTTCTTTCCGAATAGCACTCCTCTTCTTATACATTCAAGAGGTTCATTAAGTATGTCATATTGCTGCTTTATATCTTTTTCATTTTCTCTGTTATAGTACCGAAAGTAGATTCCATAAATTATTATTCCTTCTTTCCGTATTAAGCAAGTGGTTGGATTCAAGTTTACTTCCCAGTTGAAAAAGTAATCTCTTTGTCTAGAATGTAAGCCTCCATTTTTAAAATTAAGTTTGAAAATCTCAATATCATAAATTGGTGTTTTTGGTACAGCAGTAGTTAAGAACTTATTCATATCCTCACCAATTTCAAAAAGATTTCCTGTGGTATGAATTGGATATACATTAAATCGAAAATGTAAATTATAACCTTTAGCGTACTGATTAATATCCTTTTCAATTTGTCCTATCTTCTCTTTTAAACTGTTGTTAATGGTAACTCTCTTGTTGTATGCTTGTTCAATTTGATAACGATCCATCGGAATTGAAATAAAATTACTTCGATAGTAAAATCTCTTCTTTTTCTTAGCAAAATGAAGAATTGGATATTTTTTTGGAATGTAAACTAAAAAGATTTGTCCAGAATTGCCATTAACATTAACATCAATAGCTTTAATTATAGTATTTAAAGCGGGATCAATTCCAGACTGGGCGATCTGATCTAATCTTTCTTTAATTCCTATACCAATAATCGGAATAATTTTTTTTGGTTTATGCTTATTTTCTTCAATACCATAGACTATATACCCACCATCTGAGTTAGCAAAAGCTGACAAATCTTTTGCGATTTCTCCCGAGTTATTATCAATTTCTCTTTTATAATCTAAATGTACATCTTCTTCAATACCATCCTGAATTAATTGTTCAAAAAATGCTTGATTAATATTCTCTTGAGTTAATTTATTTGGAGCTATTATCATATTTGTTACTTACTTTTATTCGATTAGAATAAATAATTAATTTTAAGCATTTATTTTTTTTGACTTTTGAGTAAGTGTAAAATTTAAGAGATCTGCTTTTATCTCACTTTTTCCCTGATACATAGTCTCCCAACTTATGGTAATTATTTAATTAATAAGGAGAAAGCAATACCACCATGTGTTCCGCTGAGGGATATCCTTTTTCTAACTAATTTCACTCGTCTTTTCGAGTCAATAGATACACAAGTCCAGCTATTCCTAATCCAATAAGAGTTCCTAAAGCTATACTTCCTCCAAGACCAAGATTTATCTTTGGATATTTGAAATTACAATTTGGGCAGTGATGATAACCCATTCTTACTTCCACAGAGTCCATTTCGCTATTACATTCAGGACAATATTTTGGTTCATAATTTATAACATCATTGGATAATGAGTTAAGCCCTTTTTGGACTATCACTTTTTTAAGCTCTTTCAAAGATTCATATGTATCTTTTGGAACCTTTATTGCTTTATAATCTTCATCAGTCATAATTATAATATTATTTTTCACTTATTTAAACTTATGGATCCTTTTGTGGTATTAGGTAGTATATAAAATAATGATCAAAAATTTTAGTTTGTAGGTATTTTTTTTTTAAATTAAATAAAATGCGATATAAGACCTTCTATCAACTTCTCAATTAGTAGGGAAAGTGCGATACAACACTATTAATCGCAGCATACTATTTATTGGATATACCTATTTAATTTTGATGGATACTTATGTAATTAATAAACCTCCAGTAGGCATTTAGAAAATTCGATGCTTCACCTAAGAAATTACATCCTTCCGATCCTGCTAATTAATTTTTTCCAATTTTTCACACTCAGTGAGCGGTTTTTGAATAATTGAAAGATCATGTAAATGTGGATTTATCATAGGATGTATTCTGGTTAATATTCAGTAGTTTGAAATTAATAGATTTTCTTAAATTAAAGCTTTGTTTTTTATATATCAAAGATAAGAAAACATATATAGAGGCAATTAACAATATCGATTAATTATAATTGGATAAGATATTGGTGTCCAAGTGATAAAAAATACTATATTGATTCAGAAGGGTATTTAGTTGATCCTACCTATCAATTTTCTATAAATGGTCATTTAATTTCAAATTTGTTAGAAATTGATGAACATTGTATAATTATGCTAGGAGAACCAGGAAGCGGTAAGAGCTATGAACTTTCCAAATTAAGAAATAGATTAAATTCTTTGAATGGAAATGATAACATACATTATTGTGATCTTAGGAGTGTTGGGAATGAAAGCCATTTCGAGGAACGAGTATTTAACAATACGATAATTCAACCTTGGATTGAGGGAGACTATAATCTTTTTATACTTCTTGATAGTTTTGATGAAAGTTATTTGAGGTCGGGTGTAATTGCTACTTTATTAGCAGATAGACTTGAAGAATTCCCTCTAGAGAGATTATTTTTATATATTGCTTGTCGAACCGGATATTGGCCCAATTCTCTAACCACTCAACTCAGTGACATATTTTCTGATGGTGTCAAAATTTTAAATCTTGCTGTCCTCCGCAAAAATGATATATTACATGCTGCTAATCAAGATTTACAGGATCATCCCTCCCGTAATGCTACTGATTTTATTCAAAAAGTTGAGAATCTCCATGGGATATCGTTTGCTGTTAGACCAATTACATTAAAGGCTCTAATTGAGCAATACAAAAGAACAAATAATATTAGAGCAAATAGGGGGGAGCTATACAAATCATATTGTAATTATCTCTGTAGTGAGAGTAATCTAAGAAGAAGGGATGCAAGATTAGATATAAGATATACACCAGAGCAAAAATACCTTGCTTCAAGCAGATTTGCAGCTTTAAGTATTTTCTCGAACAAACCATATTTCTGGTCAGGCGACGAAGTGAATGATATTCCAGATAACGCTATTCCATTATCAATTTTAAGACAAGGACAAGAAAATATATCAGGACAAAATTTTGATATAACAGAACAATGTGTTATAGAAACTCTTGCTTCAGGTTTATTTATTACAATAGATAATATGTGTGAATGGGCTCATTGGAGTTTTATGGAATTTTTAGCATCTGAATATATTAATCAGAAAGAAATTCCCCTTGAACAAATACTAAATCTAATATTAAATCCATTTGATCATAAAGTAATTCCAGCTCTCCGAGGGTTAGTTGCTTGGCTGTGTACATCCAAAGAAGAAATCTTTGACTTAATTTTAGCCCAAGAACCAGAGATTCTTATACAGTCCGACTTAGCAATTTTCCCAGACAACACGAAAGAAAGTATCGTGCAAAATATTTTTGATCAATATGAAGGAAGCTCATTAGAAATCAGACTTTTTGATTTGGCTAATTACTATCATAACCTTAATCATCCTAATTTGACCAATCAAATTAGAACCGCCCTACAAAATCCTGAATATAATCATGGTGTAAAACTTCTTGCTATAAAAATAGCTGAAAAATGTAATCTATTTTCATTAACTTCATTTTTAATTGAACTTGCGTTAGATGAGGATATTAATTATCAAATACGTAATTTTGCTTGCTACACCTTAGAGGTTTTTTCAAGTGAGATGCATTTACAAGGTAGTTCCATAGAGGAGATAGAACAATTAATTCCTTTAGCTCTCACTGATGATTTAGGTGAAGATCGGTATGATCTTAAGGGCTATTGTCTAAATATACTTTATCCTGAACATATCACGTTTAATCAATTTATTGAACATTTTCCCGAACCTATTCAAGGATATGGAGGTGGTTATTTTAGGTTCCTAGTTCAAAATTTTGTAACTAAATTACCAGAACATAATATAGTAGATGCATTAATTTGGATAAGAGAAAATTTAGCAAACTTTGATCAATTTTCCATAAAATATGATCTCTCTGAGGAAATCCTTGAGAAATCTTTAAATTATATATCAAACTCAGAACTTATTACCGAGTTAGGTCTTACTATTAGTTATTTAATTACAAATAATTATCTTTTGAGAGAAATCCATCATCGTACTACATTTAGAGATCAAATTAATCAAAATCAAGAATTAAGAAGGAATTTAATCACGAAAGTCGTTCACAATATACCAAATGAAGAGAGGTTTTTAATTCATTTGATTTCAAATGTGTTACTACAAGAAAATGGAATATTTAACATTCAGCGAAATCAGAGATTAATTGACCTGATTCATAATGATGATTTAGATTTTTTAGTCCAAGAAGTACAATCCTCTGATGATCATGAATATAAAGAAAAATTAGCTTGGATAATAAACAGAATATTCCCCAGAGACCATTCTCGGGACGATCTTGCATTCAAATTATATCGTACCGAAGATGTATTTAGGCAATATTTCATATTTTGGTTTGGTCCGATTGAATTAGGGAGTGAGGAAGAAGAACGTATGAGGGAAGAATTTCGGCGTGAGGAGGAAATCCAGCAAACAATCGAAAGGTCTGGATCTTTACGAGAAAGTACCCAACATCAGACAATAGCCCCAGACATAACGGACAGGATAGAAAATTGCTTAAATAGATTCGAGCAAGGAGAACTTGATATGTGGTGGCGGTTAAATATACTTTTAGCCGTAAATGAAAATGGTTATTATGTTTCTTTCTATGATTATTATCCAAATATAACACAATATCCCGGTTGGATTAATTCTAGTGAAGAAATCCAGCAGAGAATTATCACAGCATCAAAGAGATATATTTTAGAAGCAGATCCACATACAGATGATTGGTTAAGGGAAGATACAATTCACCGTCCCGCTTATGCAGGATATAGGGCAATTAGGTTAAACTATGAATATGATAACAGTTTTCTTCATAATCTTCCAGCCGATATTTGGCGTAAGTGGGTTGCAAGTGTACTTTATTTCAAATTTATTCAAAACACCGCAATAGATATAGAACTAGAGAAGAATATTCAAGTGGAATTATTAGAATTGTCTTATACTCATGCAGGGGAAGAATTTAATCATGCGTTAAAAAATTTTATAGAATCACAGACCAGAGATCCACTAGATTTGGCACTACTGGATAGAATTGGACCTATTTTTAACGATCAAATTGCTTTGATAATACAGAATATAATTTTGGAGAGTCCAATTGAAGTACAGATTAAAGGTCAATTAATTAACTTTTTATTATCATATAAATATCAACCGACGATAGATTATGTTTTACAATTGTTATCTAATCCAAATTTAGAGGATGAACACCATGAGCAGGAGACAATTTTAGCTGCGAAAGCTTTAATATCTCATCTCCCAAATGAGCATTGGAATGTATCATTTTCATTATTACAAGATCATACAGAATTGGGAAGGAGAATAATATCAGAATTAGCTGATATTAATCATTTTTCTAATGCTGTTTTAAACTTAATTAATGAACAGAATTTATCAGACCTTTATATTTGGGTATTTACTCATTTTCCAGAAGAAGAGGATATACCATTAACTGGTATGGCTAGATTGTTAACGAATCGTGATTTTATAACAAGTTTCCGAGATGAAATTATTAATACTTTAGAAAGGAGAGGTAATTTTGATGCGGTTTCGGCATTACAGAGAATATCCATGGAAATTCCTGCTATACGCAATAATATATCTTATAGAATTATAAGAGCACAAGAGATTGCACGTCTTAATACATGGGAGCCTCCTAAACCGCAAGAAATTTATAAGCTTTTTCATAATACTTCTGCCAGAATAATTCTTTCTGGAAAACAATTTATTGAAGTTATTATTGAATCTCTACATAGGTTAGAGGATAAGCTTCAAGGAAGAGAAGGATATCATCCTATTGCAATAAATTATTGGCATCATCAGGGTGGTAGAAGATTTTGCCCTTTCTATGAAGAAGATTTTTCAGATAATATAAAGAATCATTTAATGGCTGATTTAACTAGGGAAATAGTCATTAATCGGGAAGTTGTTATTGATCCAACCAGCAGACCAGATATAAAAATAGATTTGATTAATCCTGATGCATTATTCCAAGCAAATCGGACAATCACTGTGATTATCGAAGCTAAAGGAAGTTGGCATAATGAATTAAACACTGCAATGGAATCTCAATTATTCAGACAATATTTATTACCGCGAGGATATTACTATGGATTATACTTAGTTGGGTGGTTTACTTCCCAATATTGTGATCCAGATTGTACTAGATGTTCAGATACACCAGGAGGATATCATTCAATAGAAGAATTATCAGATTATTTGATTAATCAAGCTGAAGAACTTAGTCAAGGTGGGATTACAATTTTACCTTGTATTATTGATTGTTCTCTGAATGAAATTAGAACGGGAAATTATAGATAACATTTATTACAAGGCTATTTGTTTTCTAAGAAGAATTTAAAAATTCTATTTAATTTGCATAGATTTCTTTTAATTCTTTTAATTTAATAAAATAATTTGACTTTGTAAGAAAATACAATCAAAGCATATCAAGAAACTTTCTTTTTATAGCATTTCTTTTAATATAGTAGAGAAGATCCTTGTTAAAATACTTCCAATCTAAATTGTATGTAGTTTTTGTATGATCTACTATAATGTTAAAACTTTCTTCAAAGTTCACCATTAAATTACCTCTTAATCTATATGTTAATATAATACTTTTTGAATATTCTTTTAAAATTTTAATGCCATACGCTGAATAATAATTTCCTTAACGTTGCTGTTGTGAAATTATGAACTCTAATGCATATTCTGATAAATTATGATTTAATTGCTTAATTTTATTATAAAAAATTCTATAAAATTCTTCAACTGTATAAGGGTGCATGAAATCCACATAATCAGCATTTTGAAGAGTATTATAGGAATCATACATAAAATTATGATTATTCATACACACAACATGGATTGCACATTTCTTTATTATTTCAAAAAGGGAATCTACTAAATGAAATGAAATATAGCAATTTATGATTATTTTTGAAACATTACTGGAATGGACAGACAGTAAGAAAAAGAAGAATAGATTATATGCATTTTTTTTGGAAAACTTTGCATTTATTTGGAAATTCACAATCATTACAAAATCCAACGAAATTGAGTTAATGCAATACCAACATCCCGTAGATTTTGGTCCATCATTAAATACATGCCCCAAATGGCCTTCACTAATAATTATTTCAAAAGTTGACCGAAATTTCGATAGAGTTATTGGATCTGATAAGTTTATCGAATGTGACACGCTTCTGTTATCGGTTGGATTAATTCCTGAAAATGAGCTTACAAGGGAAGCAGGTGCTGAAATCTCGAATATGGGAGGTCCTATCGTAGATAATAATTTAGAAACCACAATCGAAGGTGTATTTGCTTGCGGAAATGTATTACAAGTTCATGATTTGGTTGATTTAGTCACTACCGAAGCAAAACGAGCAGGTTTTAATGCAATTGAGTATATCCATAACAGGTATGGTAAAAAGACTGAAAAGAAAGAACGAATCAAATGTATTGCAGGAGAAAATGTAAATTATGTAAAACCTGATTTAATGAATAAAGCTGACTTAGAAAAAGATATCATTTTTACTTTTCGCGTCAAAAGACCAGAAAGAAGGATTTTAATTCAGTTCAAAGATGAAAACAACAAGATTTTATATAAAAAGAAGAGGAGATATGTAATCCCTAGCGAAATGCTTGAATTAAAATTGAATTTGAGTGAATTAAAAATCGAACCTAATTGTAAGGAAATTGTAGTTGAGGTTATACCCCGCCCAGAAGTCTTAATTGAAGAAGATTAAGTTTAGAGGTAAATAAAATGTCAGAGTCAGAAATACCAAAAGGAAGTAAAGAAACTCGATGTATTGTATGCCCTACAGGTTGTTTAGTTCATGTTGAGAATATAAATGGAGAATTAATTATTGAAGGGCACTCTTGCAAGAGAGGTGAAGAATATGCAAGGGAGGAGTTTATAGCACCAAAACGTATTCTTACAACAACCATGAGGGTTGAAAATGGTTTCCTACCTTTAATTCCTGTTAGATCAGACGTGCTACTACCCAAAGAAAAACTCAAAGAAACTTTGAAAGAAATTGCAAAAACTGTAGTTAAAGCCCCTATTAAAATGGGGGATATCTTAATTCAGAATGTTGTAGGCTTGGATGTTAATATTATAGCAAGCCGAACTTTAATTGAAGTCTAATGATTTTAGAATTTCTTTTTGAAAATTATTTAATTTTGTGAATAATTATAAATAATTTTAGATTTAACTCTTTATCTATATATTATCTTAATAACAAGATGATTTTAATGAATAAAGATGATATTTTATTTCAATTAGAAAAAATTTCTGGAACGGATTTTGTTTCGAATAAAACTGAAGATCTCTATATCTATTCTCAAGATCCTGGGGCTTCTGAACCTCGTCCAGTTGATTTTGTGGTATTACCCAAGACCGTGGAAGAGATTCAAAAAATAGTAGAACTGGCAAATAGAGAAAAAATTCCACTTATTCCTATGGGAGGTGGATTGACACTTAGTGGTCTAATAATTCCTATTAAAGGTGGTATTGTATTAGATCTAAAGAGAATGAATCAGATACTCGAAATAAACGAAATAAGTCGCTATGCTCTTATTGAACCCGGGGTAACTACTGGACAATTGCTTGCACATCTAAATGAACACTATCCTGATTTGCAACCAGCAATCCCTGATGCTCCACCCTCAGCAACAGTTACTGGAAATGCCTTAATCCATGGATCAGGTTATCTGTCCCAAAAGTATGGAAATCATGGAAATATGATCAATGGGTTAGAAGTAGTGCTACCGAGTGGAGAAATCTGTAAATTAGGATCTTGTGCCATATCTGATTGTTGGTTTACTAGAGGCCCTATTCCTGATTTAATTGGTTTATTTGTTAGTTCATTCGGAACAATGGGAATTATCACAAAATTATCATATAGATTATTTCCAAAGCCTAAAATGAGAGATATGGTTTTTGGGATAATCAGAGACCCAAAATTTATTCCAAGCCTGATTTCTAATATTACTTATACTGAATTAGCAGAAGATATTCTCCTCGGAAAAGCAGATAAACCAGATTATATGAAAGGTTATGTCACAATTATGGTTTATATTACAGGAGATTCAAAACAGGAATTAGATTCTAAAATAAAGGATGTTAAACGATTATATCGGAAAAATGGTGCTCAATTTATGAAGATACCTGAAAGGCTAATGAATATTTTTTTAGAAAAACCTCAATTTGCTGCTGCTGCTGCTGATTTTAGAAAAGGAGGTGGCTTTGAATATGTTGGTTCATTTTTGCCCTTGGAAAAAACACCTGAAGCAATTGAAAAAGCTACTGTGATTTCAAAAAAATATAATATTATTCCCACCCTAGTTTTAAGAATTATTGGAAAAGGACATTGTGTAATGTTCGCTCCTACATATGCGTTTAATCGTGCAGATCCTGCTGACATACAAAACGCTCGGAATGCATTAGATGAAACTAATAAACTTGTTTTAGAGTTGGGAGGTATCCCTTGGAAAGCAGAATTAGCAGGACAAAAACTCATCATTGAGAAAATGCATCCCAGTTATAAAAAACTACTTAAAACACTTCGAAATGTCATAGATCCAAATGGTATAATGAATCCTGGAAATTGGGAGGTGAATTAAATATGGGTACAGAAGTAAAACAGGATTGGGAAGATATTGTTCATAGATGCTTTAGATGTGGTTATTGTAAATTTACTCATGAATATTCTGATTTCAATTGTCCTAGTTATAAAAAATATCGATTTGAAACATATAGTACCGGCGGTAGGATGTGGCTTATATTTGGAATAATTAATGGTGATCTTGAATGGAGTCCGAATTTGGCAAATGTATTATATGCCTGTTCTACATGTGGAAATTGTATAGAGAATTGTAGATTTGAAAAATTTAATGATTTTCTTGTTGACATAATTGAAGCAGCTCGAACTGAAGCTGTTAAAAATGGATTTTGTCCAGAAAAACAGAAAGCTTTATTAGAACGTACAGAAAATCCAGAAAATTATAATCCTTATGGTGAACAAAATTCAGATAATGAAGAATTAAAAAAGAAGTATGACTTACCAGATAAAGCAGAATGGGTTTATTATATAGGATGTACTTCTAATTATCGTCAAAAAAACCTAAGAGATGCGACAATACGATTTTTAAAAAAAGCAAATATAGACTTTACCTTAATAGATGAGCATTGCTGTTGTAGTCCTATAATCCGAACTGGCCAAATAGATCCTGTAGAAGAGTTTATGGATTATAACATTACACAAATAAAAAATACTGGAGCTTCAAAAGTTATAACTTCCTGTGCTGGATGTTATCGAACTTTAAAGAAAGACTGGGTAAAATTTGGAGCTGATTATGATTTTGAGGTCTATCACACTGTTGAGTTAGTCAAGCAATTATTAGATGAAGAAAAACTAAGATTTAATTCAGAATATAGAAAAACTGTCACTTACCATGATCCTTGCCACTTAGGGAGGCATATGGGATTATATGATGTTCCACGAGAGGTTTATAAAAAAATTCCAGGTATAACTCTAGTAGAAATGAAAAGAAACAGAGAGAATGCATGGTGTTGCGGTGCTGGGGGTGGTGTAAAAATTGGGTATCCTGAATGGTCAGTAGAAACCTCAAAAGAAAGACTAGAAGAAGCAAGAGAAACAGAAGCTTCTGTTCTATCTTCAATATGTCCATTCTGCAGAACTAACTTGTCAGATGCTAATGAAAAATTTAATATGGGTTTTGAAGTAATAGATCTTATAGAAATTTTAGACATATTAGATATAGATATAAACGAATAAATTAAAAAAAAAATTTATAATATATCTTTTTTTATTTTTAGTTAAATCTCTTTAATAATCTAATTCTTCGCCTAAAGCAAGTCTACATAAGTCGCTTAATAGATAATTTTTTAATCCTTTTCTCTCAACCTTAGATCCCAATGATTCTTTACACATAGGGCAACAAAAGACACACGCTTCAGCGCCATTATCAATCATATCTTTGACATTTTTATCTTGAGTAGACCTTACTAGATTAGCTTTACCAAGTGTTGCAAATGCTGCTGCACAACATAACGCATTTTCTCTATCATACATTCTAGCAACTCGTTCAACTCCAATTAAATTACATATCTTCTCTACCCATTTATCTGTTTCAGGTATAAAACGATTAGAACAAGATCTCTGATATGCAATTTTCATACCAAGCTTTTTAATCTCTGATTCGTGGTCTTTTAAATAATTATGAAGATATTCATAAATATGAATTGGCTTGAAATCTTTTGGTAGTTCTATGTTATTACGGGAACAGTAAGATGTATAAAACCCATAACACTCATCATGAAAACAAATCATTTCCTTAATACCTTGTTTTCTAATGTTATCTAGTATGATTGGAGCTCTTTCTCTGATAATGGAGTCTTTTGCATAATGATGATATACTAAATTACAAAAATAAGAGAGCCCACTAACATATTGCAAATTTTCAAATAATTGACCCTCCATGTTTTTAGCATTTGTTCTCGGGAAAGCACATTTATTTAATACTGGTTTTTCAGAATCAATTTCTTTTAATCTTAATTCATCGTGAGGTTTATACCTGTTGATTGTAGTTTCCAACATTTGTGGATTTATATTAAATGTATTGAATTTTTCTTGTAATTCTGTTATTAAATCGAATGGATGCGAACTGTATGGGCAATATTCATCACATGCGAAACAAGTAACACATTGTTTTAAAACGAATGAATCTTCTCCATTAATCATTTTCTCCATTTCAATTCTTGCCGTCTCTTTATCAATATCCATCCATTGACAACGAGTTAGACAATCAATATTCTCACATTCAGAACAATGAGAGTTGTCAAACATTTTTTACATCAGTTTTTACTTTTGTAATTTTAAATCATTGAATTTTATAAGTTATGATTCAAATATTTTGAAAATGTTTTTAATTTTATGAAAATAAGTTGAATAAACCAATAGGAAATAAAACCTTAAGAAAATTCATAAAATGATGTAGAATGGAAAGTATTATTAGTAATTTAAGTGATAAGGATTTAGCTTTTAAGGAAGAAATTGATAGAATAATTTCAAATGAGGTTGCTCCTTATATTGATGACGTCGAACAAGGAAAAATTGATATCTGGGATGTGATTCGACCGCTAGGGAAACATGGGTTAATAGGGATTACATATCCGAAGGAATTTGGGGGTCGTGGAGGGACATTTATACAAGAACTTCTGATGACGGAAGCACTTTGCTATCAAAGTTACCCGCTCGACATGAGTCGAGGAGCATCAACATATCCCGCATCATTAATCCGGACATTTGGGAAAACGAGAGTGCTTAGGAAATATATCGATCCCCTTGTAAAAGGAGAAAAAATAGGGTGTTTTTGCTTTACTGAACCTGATGCTGGTAGTGATCTCTCGAGAATGAAAACTATTTATGAAAAAGATGAGAAAAATGACGAATTCATTCTTAACGGAGAAAAAAGATTTATCACTAATGGAAGCGTAGCTGATACTCTTGTTGTATATGCACGAAATGGTGCATTCATTGTTCAATCAGATTGGGATGGTTTTGAAGTTATAGAAGAATACTCTATGATGGGTCTTCATGGTCTTCATCTTGGACATTTGAAATTTCACAACGTTAGAGTTCCAGAAGAGAATGAACTTTTTTATAGAGAGCCTAAACCTTCCACAGAAGGTACCAGAAAAAGGAGGACTGAGGCAATATCAAGTATGCAGCAATTTCTCGGACCAGAACGAGTTATGATGGCTCTACAAGCAATTAGTGTTGCAAAAAGAGCATTGGACGAGGCAATTCGTTATTCAAGAGAGCGAGTACAATTTAATAGACCTATAAGTGAGTTTGAAGGAATTAGTTTTAAAATCGCAGAAATGGCTACAAATTACGAGGCAGGGAAAGCATTAGTGCAAAAATCTTTACAAAATATCAATGACGGAACTCTTGCCGCTATGGCTAAACTTTTTTCTTGTACGAACAGCTTTAAGATTTGTGATGATGCTTTGCAGGTTTTGGGCGGAATTGGTTATACAAATAAGTACCCTGTTGAGAGATGCCTTCGAGATATCAGATTATCACGGATTGGGGGAGGTACAGACGAAATAATGAAATATATCATTCAAAAAGACCTTTATAAAAAATTAAAGTAAAAACAATTCAAGGAGAAGTAAAGAACTATAAATATTTCATATTTAAAATGACCTTAAACCATAATTTTTAGATTCTTTTTTTCATTTATAGAGTTAAACCCTTTTTATAATTATTATAAGGTAGATTTAAATTCCTGAACTGGATGAAATTTACGAAGTCCATAAAAACCTATATATAGGAGCTTATTGGCCACGATTAAATTTTAAAAAGTTAAAAGAAATTGGAATAACTGCTATAATTAATTTAATGAAAGAGAACCTTTATAATCCCACATATTTAGGCTTTTCTTATTTACATAAGGGTTTTCCTGATGATTCATATCCACCACACGATTATCTGGAAGAAATCTTGACTTTTGTTGACTTGCATCTAAAGAATGAAGGAAAAGTTTTAGTACATTGTTCTATGGGTATTTCTAGGAGTCCAGGGATAATAGTTGCATGGTTATTAAAAGAAAATCCAAGTTGGAGTTGGAGAGATGCAATTTCTTATATTGAAAAATCTAAATTCATAGCACCGGCAGTGGAAATAAGAGAATCAATTCTTGATTATCTTGAAAAGCGTGAGAACCATAGAAGAGAGTATTAAACATTTATTAAAATCTTCTTATATTGATTATTTGATTACTTTTCTTTTACTAAAATATATAAAACCAAATTTAGATTATATAATAAAGAATAATTTTGTTGTTTAAAATTTTAGAGGAGATGTTTTTTGTCTGAATTTGAACAAAAAGTATTGAAATTACTGGAAGAAATTAACAGCAAACTTGATAAAGTTTTAAAAGCTGAACCTACAGCAGTAAGTACAGCTAGTAGTGTATCAGTTTCATCCACACCCTCTACAACTGTTAAACCTTCTGCTGTAGTTGAAAAACAAGAGGAGGAAGCAAAATTAGAGGAGAAACCTCCTGTTGAGGGTCGTAGAGTATGCCCAGAATGTGGTGGAACTGCTTTTAATGCGGTAGAAGATAAAACGCAAGTGTTACATCAGATGGGTGGCGTCAAGATTTACGCGAAAAAGTATGTCTGTAGAAGTTGTGGACATGAGATGTAAATTTTTTTTATTTATTTCTTTATTTATTTTGATACTACACTTAATTCAATTTTAGATATTTATAAACAACTTTTTATATATAAAATCAATTAGAATTTTAATATGAATATACTTTAAGATTTTTATTATAATTCAAATCAGAAATGATGGTGTACAACTAAATTCCTAAATGGAGAGTAAAAAAGTGGATTCAATATGTAAGGAATTTCATCTTAAACAATTTCACAAATAGGAAAATTCCGTATTCTGCTCAAATTGAATTAACACTTCGATGTAATGGGAAATGCCCATTTTGTTCAATACATTCCTTACCAGTACAAATTTTAGGTAAAGATATGACCACTGAACAAATTAAGTATTTAATTGACCAAATTGCTGATTTGGGCGTCTTGGCGTTATCATTTACTGGCGGTGAGCCTACTTTAAGAAAAGATCTCCCAGAACTTATATATCACACTGGAGTAGTACATGGTTTTATGAATGGTATAGCTACTAATGGATATCTTTTGCCAAAACTTTTTAAGGAGAATAAATTGGAAGGTTTGGATTATATTTTACTATCTCTTGATTATCCTAAGGCAGAACTCCACGATAAAATGCGAGGAATTAAAGTTTTTGATAAAGTATTAGAATCTATTGAACTAGCGAATAAGAATGACATAAAAACAATAATTAGTACAGTGGTTATGAAAGATAATTTACATTACTTAAAAGATATGGTTGAATTAGCAAGTAATTTAAATTCTTCAATAGAATTATATCCTTGTGAAGATATAATAAGAGATTTCCCTAACCACCGTTATCAGATTGATGAGATTCATAATATGATACCAAATATCTCTATTTGGGCAAATTTAATTAGAACATTAAGAAGACAATATAAGAATATTTTAACAGATCCTATAAGTATTGAAGTAGTTGAGAAAGGTGGATTTGGTGGGAATCCGTCATACTATCAAAAAACTTTACGTTGTCATGTTGCTGAAGCATATCTATTCATAAGTCATGATGGTCTTCTTCATTATCCTTGTAAAATCCATCCTATAGCAAGTTTTAATACGCTTAATCATCCTCTAAGAAAGATATATTATTCACAACGAGTAAGAGACATTATGAAAAAGCATGATACTTATAGTTTCTGTGAGAATTGTCGTTTAGGATGCGCTATAGCATCATCAATTCCAACTCGTTGGAAGACACTTTATTCTAAATACATAAGAGGATTCTTGGACGGAAATTTAAGGTGATATTAAAATAACGAGAGAAATATAGTAATAATAAATATAATTTCAAAAATTTTATTAAAAATACATTTTTTCCTAATATAGTGAATATTTTATGTCGAACGTAGCAGTTATACTTCAAATTCTATTTATAACCATTGGAATGTTCATATTTGGTATCGTGCTGAATAAGATTTTAGGAATAAGTAAAGAAACGATAAAAGATTTTACAGAAAAAGGTTTAAACCTAAAAGAACGTATGAGAAATGCTCAAGTATTAGATGATACTCAACTTATGTCGCAATTACAACGAGAAACGATGCAACTCACTAAACAGATAATGTTGAAACAATGTACACCTTTATGTTTAAGATGCTCCATTTTTATTGGAATCTTCACTGTTCTAAGTTTTATTTACACTGATTATGATAGTGGATTGTTGCCTTTCCCACTTTTATTTTTCGGGAGTGGTTGGTTTGCACTTTACTTTCTTTTTTCAATATCTATTTCATTAATAGCATATGGAGTGAAAAGACTTTATAAGAAACTCACTGGTAAGGATATAAGAACTCAAAAAGATTTACGAGAGTTAATGCAAATAATGTCTCCTGCTCCTCAAAGATCAGGATTCTCTCTTCCACTTACAAGCGAGACTTCGACAAGTGTACAGGAAGAAGATCAACCTGAAGAAAAAGATAGTTGGAAAAAACGGGTCCAAAAATAAAATGATTCAATTTAAAATTGATATTTATTTCTCCAAAATAATTATTAAAAAGCAAATTTACCTATGAAACACAAAATTTTGCTTAATTTAATTTTTATAGCATTATTTGTAGTCTTCTTAATTTTATCGTTTATGATTGATTTATTTTTCTTCATTCCGATAATTTGTTTTTTACCATTTTCGTTTAAGTCTAACAAATTTACAAGATCAAATTTAGAAAGAATTGAATCCAAACACGTATCTAATAAAGATTTGGAAATTAGATCTTGCCCTAAATGTGGTGGTGTCATTGCCTTAAATGGTGTTAAGTTTTGCTATCATTGTGGAGTAAAATTAAATGATAATTGAAAGGTGTTAAAAAATGATTGAGAATAATGATATTAAAAGACAAATGATTTTGTATTTTATATTCGCTGCCCTAATGATTATACTGAATTATTTAATCCAAAAATCAAATCAATTATTTTTTACTTCGCTTATTTGTGAGAATTATGGAGATATTGATTTTATCCATCTTTTGTATTGTTCTACAAGCCCATTTAATATGCCTGAATTGATTGGCTCCATTGTTGCTGTTGGAATTACTTATATTATTAAGTTTTTTCTTGACAAATTCATAGTCTTTAAACAAACAGAAAAAAAGTTAAAAGAAACATCAATAGAATTTATAAAATACTTCGGATTTGCTATATTAACTACAATTGAAAATATAGGAATTCAATTCCTTTTAACAAACTTCATTAACACTCCATTAGAAATTAGCTTTATAGTTGCATTATCAATAGGATATTTAACAAAATTTTTTCTAGATAGGAAATATGTATTTAATAAGCTCTTGAATAATGAAGAATAAAAAAATTTAATAGAACAAATGGTGATTTTAATAATATGTCAGATGAACGAGAAGAAGAAGATGAAGAAGAAGATGATAACGATAAATCAATCGTCGATGCACTCTCAACACTTGGCTGGGTAGAAGAAAAGGAGGAAAAAGGAGAAACTTTAGAAACTGAAGAAAATTTAGCGGAGCAGTTAAATTTCTTTAGAGGAGAAAACAAAAGATTAGTTGGAGAAATTAATGCAAAAAATGAAATGATAAACAATTTAGAGGATAAAGTTCAAGAAATTTCCAACCAACTTGAGGATAAACCGGGCCAAAACCAAGCAATTCAAAAATTATACGAAACAATCGAAAGAAAAAATGATGAAATAGAACAGTTAAGTGCTGTTCTTGAGGAACAATCTCAGAAATCAGATAAAATTATTAATGATCAAATTGAAAAAATCAAAGAGTTGACTGCTCAGATTGACAGTTCTCAATCTCAAAAAGATGCTCAGATTAATGAATTGAAAGAACAACTAAAATACCTTGAAAGCGACACTATTCAAAAGTCTAAATTTGAAAAGGTTCAAGTATTATTAGAAAAAAAGGATGAAATCATAACTGAAAAGGAAAAAATAATCTTTACTCTTGAAAATAAGTTGAAAACAGTAAATCAACGAACTCAAGAACTTCAGCAACAAATAGAAACTTTCAGTTTAATGAAAAAAGATCTTGAGAAAAAAATCGAAAGAAATAAAGAATTAGTTGTTCAGATGGAAGAATTAAGGCAAAAAAATATCACTAATATGGAATTAGTAAACCGTCTTGAAGAAAAATTAGAAGAAGCTCATAAAAAATCCGGAAATTTAACCGGTAAATTTGAATTGGAATTAGCAAACATGAGAAACTTGTTAGATGGAAAGGACGATGAAATTAAAACCTTAAAAGAACATTCTCTTAAAATAAGAAGTGATCTTGAAGAATATAAACAAGCAAAAGAGAAGATGGTAAGTGAAATTCAAGAGATTAAGGATGAAAAACTAAAACAAGAAACTGAGCTTGAGGAAAAAAATAATGAAATAATTGAATTGAAAAAGAAGATCAAATTACTTCGTCGTGATCTTCAAAAACCTTAAATAGAATTTGAAATATATCTTCTCCTTTAATTTTTGACTAAATGTTCTTTTTTTTGTATAATTAAATAATAACTTCTTCCTCT
>CAYSZJ010000038.1:0-33346 GCA_964435435.1 uncultured archaeon | reverse complement strand
GATAAAAGCTTTTTCAATGCAGATTTAATTTTTTTTATATCATGTTTTTTTGAATTATTTGAGAATTGTAGGTTTTCAAAAGAGGGAGGTTCATAACTTTCCTTTAATAAAGCTTTAAAAACAGAATAAATACAAACCGGTAAACCAATTAGGCTATACCCCCCCTCAAGAATATAAACTAGTTTTCCTTCACATATTTCTTCAGCAATTCTTAATATAATTTCAGTGAACTGATAATATGAGACCGACGTTAACAGACAATTTCCTATAGGATCATCAAAATACATATCAAACCCAGCAGCAATAATAATTAGATCTGGCTGAAATTTTTTCAAAAGCGGTTCAATTATTTCTACAAACTCTAGAAAATCTTGGTCTGTTGTGTTCATAGGTATCGGAAAGTTAATACTTTTACCAAGACCATCTCCCGCTCCCAATTCATCAATAAACCCAATATCTCCTTCAACAAAATCAAATTCATGAATAGAAAAATATAGTATACTAGGATCCTCATAGAAATATTGAACAAGCCCATCTCCAAAATGAGCATCAATGTCAATTATTGCAATTTTTTTATTATATTGGAGTTTTTCCCGAAGGTATATTATAGAGTTTGCTATATTATTAAAGATACAAAGTCCTGAAGCCTTTTCTCGCAATGCATGATGACCAGGAGGTCGTATAAGTGCAAAAGATTGATTTACTTCATTGTTAATTACACTTTCGATGGATTTGATTGCTCCTCCGACTGCTTTTTTAGCCAATTCAAATGTATCTTCAGTAATAAATACCTCTTCACCTAACAATCCATTTCCTCTATTTGAAAGATTTCTGATTGAGTCTATATGATATTTAGTATGTGCTAAACGTATTATTTCTTCTTCCACTTTCATAGGCTCAATTTTAACTATTCTTTCATTTTCAAAAACTGCTTTTTCTTTTAAATAACTTAAAATTGATTTTATCCTTAAAGGGGTCTCATAAGAGAGAAATGTGGGATACGGATAGGGTGGCATGTTTTTAGTGGCAAAATCATCATCAACAATTATTCCAATTTTATTATTTCTTCTCATCTTAAAATCATCAAAAATCAAAAATACCTAAAATTATTATAATAACATTGACATACATTTATTTTAAATAAATTTGAATTTTAGTACTCAAGAAAATTGTGATTATAATGGAAGCTATAGAAAGTTTTTTTATGATATTTTTAAATGCGCTGCCTATTATAGTATTAATTATTCCCTTATTCTTCATATGGAAAAAAACTATAGGTAAATTGTATTTTAGAGTAGCCCTAGGAATTGTAGTATTTTATTTGATTTATTGGATCCTCCCAATAATTTTTCAAGTAGGTGAAACTCCTAATGAATTAGTGACATCACCATCAGAAGAAGGGGATATTGCGTATGGGATAGGCTATATTTTCGCACATTTTGGCTCACTTATAGCACAATTTTTTTCCTACCCAATAATAACATTACCATTTATATTTTTTGTCGCTCCATTCATTTCTCTAATCTTCTTTTGGAACCGATTAAGGAAGGAAGAAGGAACATTAATTTCAAATTTAGAACAAGTGAGTTATGAAATAAAAGAAAGTCCATTAGAAAGAGTTAAAAATGAATTGATTAGAAACAACTGGTCCCGAGAAAAAGAAATCCTGAAATTAATGATAGTTCTGTTGCCTATTTCTCTCTACCTTTTACAAGTCATACTTGAAATTTCCAATTTACAAAACGAATCATTAACTACTGGTGAAACTGCTTTAGGATGGTTTTTAGAAATACTCTTTGTATATATAGCAATCTTCATTTTTAGCATTGAATTATTATTTTCAAGCCAAATTGCTTTAAAGGGTAGATTTTTTGGTGAACAAATCAGAGATCAAGTCTACAAAAGTTTATATACAATTGGAGCACCAATGTCAATCTTTTCTATTATTCTATTTGCCATCCATTATGAAGCATCAATTGTAATAATTATCTACTTTTTCGCTTATTTTATAATGGCTTCTATAATATTTGTGTTATTCCTTGATATCTTTGAACCTATCTCGATTTTAATCTTCATCAAGATGATTAATTGGTGGAAAAATAGAAAGAAAAATAAAATTAATACCCAGAATTTTTATTACATGTTAATCTTTGGTGCACTAGGGCTTGTAGTTTACTTTATTTCAAATTTAATATTAACGAATTTTGTCTATATTCCACTTTTTGGAGGACCGGGATCTCTAGAAGAAACAAGAATATATGCTGCAGGAGCATATACCACAAATAATCCAGAATTTAATCATGTTTTACAATTTGATTTATTAATAATTTATGGAATTTTAATAACTGAAATAATCCCGGCTATCATTCTAACCATATTTTTGGTTTATGGTTTAAAATTCTTAAAGAGTATAGGGGTAGGTATAGTAGTTTATCTTCCTGTAGTCATAACACTTTCCATTCTTATAATGATTGGGAGTGGGGACATATATTGGTTAACTGGACAAACTAGTTATACTAGAGTCTTTGGATTTGATTTCTATACATTAAGGACTGCAAGCCTACGAGCAAATCTAACAGATTTATTAACTGTATTAGCAGCACCTTATTTATATACACGTTATATCTTTAACATCATATTATGGAGTTTAATGATTTATTATTTTAGAAAAGAATTCAGAATCAAAAATATTCCAATAGATAAAGAACGCGTTAAAAAAATAGTCTTTTCTAATATCAGCGATTTTCTTTCTTATAATGATTACTCTGAAAATAAAGAAAGATATTTAATTTCTAAGAAAGAGGGTGTTGAAGTAAAATACGTAGAACAAGAACGAGAAGAAATCAAAGCTATGATAATAAAGCTTGAAAATGATAGATTGTTAAAAGAAATTAAACCTGTCGATGATAACGAGAAAAAACGATTTTATTTTACTTTAAGATATCTTTATCAAAATAACTACATAAATATCTGGGAACCAGAATTAAGCTATATTTTTGAAAGTGTCGAAAAACAAGGACTCTATATTATTTATGACGATGGAAGAGGAGTTTATAATTATACTTTTCAAAAAGATGTTGATCAAGATCCAGGTTTAGTCTCTGGAATGTTTTCTGCTATTACTTCATTTATTAAAGAAATGACAAAATCTACTGAAGCTTTGAAAAAGATTGATCATGGAGATATCACAATTCTTTTAGAATATGGACATCGCATTTTTGGAGCATTATTTATAAAAGGAAATCAAACTTCTGAAGTACGATCACCCTTAAAAGAATTAATTAGCAAATTTGAAGCACAATATTCAGATATATTAAAAGATTGGACTGGATCACTCGATCACTTTAAAAGAGAGGTTAATGATAAACTAGTAGAAGATATTTTTAAAGAAGAATGAAATAGAAGATAAAATATTATTTGAAAACAGAAATTAGATGAAACAAATTTTAGCTTACATTTAATGTCTGAACACAGTTTTAAGACGATCCTCCAGTGTAAATCTTAGATCTCCAAGAATATCATCTATTCGCGGTATAAAATTTTTAAAATATTTAGGTTTTTTCGAAAAAATATCATTAAGAGAATAGTGATTGAGAAAATCAGAATTAATTTCTCGTAAGTGTTTTTTTACAAATTCGTGATCTGTACCTTTTTCTATAATAGCAAATGATAATAATGGTTGAGGTTTATTAGCCAGTTTACTTGGTAATTGAACAATTTTGTAATTACAGACAATTTCAAAACTCGATAGGGATATTACTTTAATTTTATCACCAAATACTTCAGTGATGAAATTTTTGATTCCAGTTAAAAATCTAGCGCGGATATTAGGATCTAATATCTTATCTGAAGATGAATAATACTTAATATCAACTAAATTTTTCTTGTCGAGGTTAATTCCAACTTCTAAAACTGCCATCTTTCAAAATGAATATAATTAAGAGTTTTAAAGTCTATTTTAGTTAAAAACTTGATTTATAGTTGATGATTTTATTACTATTCTAAACATTCATTCAATATATTTCTATTTTTTTCTGTAATATACGTATTTTGTAATAAAAAGTACGACCTTATTCAGAAAATAAATTTAATAACAATTCACATAAAACTTTTTAAATTTTCGTACTAATAATAATTTGGTTACAGCTTTAATTAAATATTTTAACAAAATTCAGGTGCCATAAAATGAAGTGTAAAAGAGCAATTTATTATCTTCTTTTTATTACAATTTTTGTTTCTTTACAATCATCTATAACCTTAGTTAAACTAAATATGAATTCTGGAAATATAGTTAAACCAGAGACAATAAATCAAATTCCAGAGGTTCGTACTAGCTCTTCTAAACCTCCATTTATCTATGGAGCCCCCAATAATCCCTCTAGAATTGATCCTGTAGATATTTATACTGGTGACATGAATTCCCAGAACGTAATATTACAATGTTTAGAACCTTTAGTTTGTTATGATTTGTCTGCTCATCCAGCTTATGTATTCAAACCAATGCTTGCTGAGTCTTGGGTTTGGGAAAACAATAAAAGAATTTCATTTAAGATTAGAGAAAATGTTATGTTTCACGATGGAACACCATTAAATGCTATTGCAGTCAAATGGAATTTTGAAAGGCTTATGTATTTTTGTAATGTAAGTGGTACCCTTCCTGCTAATGAAACATCTTGGACGGCTTTTTCATCATCTCTATACTTTTTAACCGATGGAACATATATTTTTAAAAGTTTTGAAGTAAATGGACTTTATAATTTTACTATTAATTTAAACGTCCCTTTCGGGGCATTATTAGATTTATTAACTTTTTACGCTACTTATATATGCTCACCGGCATCTACACCTAAACATAGTTATTTAAATTTAGCAATGGATAAAGTAATTGGCACAGGACCTTTTGTTTATGAAAGATATATACCAGATCAGGAAGTTAAATTCTATGCTTTCAATAGCTATTGGGGTGGTAAAGCAAATATTGAAGAATTAATTTTTAGGATCATACAAGATGATACAGCTAGAATTAATGCTGCACTTACGGGTCAATTTGATTATGTTGGTGAAATTCCAAAAGATCAAGTCAACACATTCAAAGATCGACCAGATGCATTTCGAGTTATAGAAGTTGGTCCAGATTTAACCTATTTCTATTTAGAAATTTATTGTGGTCCACGATATACCGATGGTATTATGATTCAACCAGGAAATTATCAATATCAGAAAAATCCACCTTGGCTAAGAAGAGCTACAGCATTAGCAATAAACTATTCATATATATATGAAGAAATTCAAGATGGATATGCTATTAAGGGATTTCCAGCTGTTCCTTATTCGATGCCTGGTTATAATGCTTCAGTTAAACAAGCTCATAAATATAACTGGGAAGAAAATATTGTAAAGGCAAGAGAACTATTGAAATCTTACAGTGTTGACATTGTAACGAGAGGAGGTATTGATATTTCTGGCTTTGATGTTAATAATGATGCTGATTGGAGAGGAAAAAATATCCTTGGAAGAAAACTTGAAATAAATAGACACTTTGGCAGTACTATTAATCAACGCCTAAATCAATTACTGGCAGATAATCTTGATTTAATTGGTATCCAAGTTGAAGAAACAATCAGAGAATGGGGCGACTATATAGATACCGGTGAACAAACACCTTGGGAAATGGATCTAGCATATATTGGGTGGAAACCAGATTTTCTTAACGCTTTCAACATTATCGATTCGCTATTTAACTTAGCATCTCTATATTGCTTTTCTCGAATAAATGATACTTCTACTGGTGGTTTAACAGAAATGTTGATAGCTGGTTCAGAAGAAACTGATTTAGATAAACAACGAATTATATGGAAGAATATCCAATCTTATATCTTTGATGTTGTTCGACCGTTAACTCCTGCAAGTCATACGCACATCTCTGTATGGGCTTATCTTGTTCAAAGTGTTCATTATGTAGATGTTTATGGATTTCCATATAACGTGTTAGGTTTGGTTTATTTTTATCCATGTTATTGGAGTAATGAATTTCCTTGTTCGTTTGATTTAAGTTCTGATGCTGGAAATCCTGATACAGATGGTGCGTTCAACCTAACTTGGACACCGTCTAAAGGAGCAAGAAATTTTTCAGTCTACACATACTATAGCAATATAACTTATATTGATAATAATCTAACTATTCTTGCTCAGCAAAATGCAACATCTCAATTTCCTATCTCTGGTTTATCAAGTGGAGACTATTACTATATCGTAGAAGCTCATGGTAAAATTAAAAATGTATTATCAAATTGCATTAATGTTGTAGTTAAAATAAAATCTAAAAAATTAATTCCAGGATATAGCGTAACTTTATTTATTACAGTTATAGGCATGATATCAATAATTACAATTTATGACTATTGTAAAAAATCTAAATTTTTAAAGAAAAATTAGTTGTAGATATAAATAAAAATAATTTTTTTTCTAATATTTATCCGGGAATTGTAGCTACGGCTCGAACCCAACCAGCGCTAGCTCGAGCAATCTTTATAGGGAAGCAATATATTGTAGCACCAACAGGTGGAACCTTGTCTAAATTTGTTAACTTTTCCATTTGAAAATAACCTAACTCAATTCCAGCGAAGTGTCCTTCCCAAATAATAGAAGGATCATGACTCTGCTCCCACTTCTGAGCAGTAATAGAAAAAGGGGCATCCCAAGACCATGAATCTGTCCCTACAATATGGACTCCTTGTCTGATTATATGCAATGTTGCCTTTTTACCTACTCCTACTCCATGATGTACAAACTCATTAGTTCCATAATATTTGGAAGCATTAGTATGAACACATAAGATATCCCCTTCTTTTAGGCTATAATTAATCTCATTTAACTTTTTATCAATATCTTCTGGTAATAAAACATATCCATCCTCATAATCTGTGCAATCCAGGACAATAAGAGGAGCAATACACCACTCTAAGGGAACTTCATCAATAGTCATTGCTTTTTTCTCTTCTGTTTCTTTATCTTGAATAGAGGAAAAGTGCCACGGGGAATCCATATGAGTCCCATTATGAGTACTTAGTGTAATCCTTTCTGTTGCCCAACCTGTTCCAATAGGTAAATGTTTTTCTGGTATTAGATTAAATATAGCACCCATTTGTTCAGCACCTTTCTTATGATCATTGTATTCTATATGTAGTTCTGTTCTTTCTGGATCAAAAATTAATTCCTCTGGATTAATTAATGGAATAGACAAATCAATAAATTTCATTTTTCACCACTTAAGGCCAAATTATATATAAATAAATGATAATTTAATTAGAGTTGAGGAATATAAAGAGATATACTTAATTAATTCATAGGTTTAATAATTTAGCTGCATTTAGACCTAAAATTTTCTCAATCTCCTCATCGGTTAAAAAATCAACATCGTCAAAATAATTCACAGCAATTTCTATCATTTCTGGCGTATTGCCATCTGAACCAAATAGGATTTTATTTACACCAATAACTTCATTTGCTTTAATTAGTAATTCCTTTAAACGAGAAGGCATCATATACGCAAGATTGCTAATGTCTAAATGTATATTTGGATATTGAGCTGCCAATGCAATTGCGATATCCGTGAAAGGATACCCCATATGAGTGATTATAATATTAGCCTTCGGAAATGAACAAGCATATTCATCAATAACAATTGGATTTGAGTATGTTAATACGTTCTTTCTCGTCCCTGGTGGAGGATATCCGCAATGCATTACAATAGGGATTTTAAATTTTTGAGCAGCTTCTAATACAGGAAAAATTAACTGATCATTTAGTCTTTTTTTCCGGAATGTAAGCATTATTTTAAATCCTTTATATTTCTCCTCTACAATTGCCTTTTCTATTTCTTCTTTAATAATAACATCAGCATCGGATTTTTCAGGAGGGTTATAGAAAGGTATGAAAATATCAGGGGCATACTCAACCCATTTTTTTACTTCTTGATTTTCTTTCATATTTACTGGTAATAATACCACCTTGTCAATGTTAGCACAATTCAAATGAAAAATAGTCTTTTCCATAATATTCTTTGTTTCAATGGATTTTATTCCATTAAATTTTTTTACCATTCTCTCATAAAATCCATATCCCTTAAAGATTATTGAACCAGCTTCATCCATTCTCCTTGTATCTATCGGTTGAAAAAGATGACAATGAAAATCAATTCTCAAATTTTCTCACTTATTTAGCACACTAAATTATGTTTAAACTTATGTTTAGTTTAATTAGAATCTTATGAAATACGGATTTTATAAGAAACAAGGTTCATTAATATAAAATTATCTTTAGAAAAATTTCATCTCTTATTCATAAAATAAATCAGGATCTGTTTCCAGATTCTAATTGATTAAACGGTATAGTAACTAAGTATTTTAAATTATACAAAAATATTAAATAGTACTCTATAATCTTGGTATTTAAGTTTAAATTTTTGAGCGAAATTAAAATGAAGAAAAGTACTAAAATTAAAACAATAATATTAATAATTTTAGGGATAGTTTTTGTATTATCACCGATAATTAGCAATAATCTCAATTATGATGCAAGAAATAGTGATAAAAGTTCGGAATATAGCAATGATATTAATTCAGTTAATAAAAAGTTGAAATTCTCAAAAATATCTGGAAAAATTCATATTGATGGTGATTGGTCTGCTGCTAAGGCTGGGGGTATATGTTCAGGTTCAGGCACTTCCTCCGATCCTTATATCCTAAAAGATTTCATAATAGATGCCGATGGTCCGGGAAGTTGCATACTAATTGAAAATTCTGATGTGTACTTTAAGATTGAAAATTGTACCCTCTTCAACAGTGGAATTTCTAATATCATAGATGGAGGAATTACATTAAATAATATAACAAATGGAGTAATAATTAATAACACTTGTTATTCTAATTACAGGGGAATTAATGTAAGAAAAAGTTCTAATATCATTATTTCTGGAAACATCGCAAATAATAACATTGAGGATGGAATATATTTATGGTATAGTAATATTAACACCGTTTCAGGAAACACCATTAACAACAATGGTGATAGTGGAATAATGTTGCACGATAATAGTATTAATAACATAATTTCGGGAAATACCGCAAATAACAATTATGAAAGTGGAATATACTTATGGATCTGTAATAACAACACCATTTCAGGAAATACCGCAAATAATAATACCGTAGCTGGAATATATTTAAGAAGTAGTGATAACAACAAAATTTCGGAAAATATCTTAATGGGAAATGATAAGTGCATCCTAGAAGAATATTCCCAAGGAAACGAATTTAAAGATAATAAGTCTTGCAATTATGGAGAAGGTGATGGAGTAATTCCAGGATATAATCTATTCTTTCTACTTGGAACTCTATCAGGTATAGCAATCATTATAAGTAGAAAAATAAAGAAATCTTCAAAATTAAATTAAATTCTATTTTTTTTCTTTAGTTTTTTATCAAGTTTCATTTTCCTTAGGGTTAAATGGTAAAATTTGATACATCCATAATATACCTACAGCTTTTAGTAAAGCATTTATAACTGTTATCGCGCCTCCTTTGACCTTACCAAAACTCTGTAGAGAACTATGCACTCCAAGATGAAATCCCGTGTTTATCCCAAGATTTCTTATTCCTTTCTTGATATCTTCTTTAATTACTATATTCATGTGATAATTTCTATTGTACATAATCTGAGCATAATTAAATGTCAATCAATTTTAATATTTGGAATAATAAATGTGATAGCTCCTTCAAATAACCTCATTCTTATATAATTAAGTGAAGGAAGGAATAGAAAAAAAGCTAACTTCTCTTCGACATTCATCTAAATAATCCCCAAACCAAGAATGATTATTGAAAACTAATTTTTGATTAGATGGATAAATAAAGAATAAAATGTATAATAATTTTCTTACACCCAAAATTTATTTATGTTCACAGCCCTTATTTTTAATTCATTTTTCACTTTTTTTGGTAAATAATAGTATTTTTATTAAAAAGAAATTTAAAGATATTAATGACTATATTTTAGTTTATTAACTATTCTTATTGAATTTTAAAAGTATAATATCACAAAATCTACCAAATATTTAAAAGGAGGTATTAAAATGAGGACAAAAGAACAATATATGAAAGCTTTAAGCAAAATGAAAAAGAATATATTTTATGATGGTGAAAGAATTGATCGATTAGATGAACGGCAAATGCCTTGTCTTGATACAATTGGAACAACCTATGATGTGGTTGATGATCCGGAATTTGCAGATTTAATATTAGTAAAGTCTCATCTTACTGGTGAGACAATTAATAGGTTTACACATATTCATCAAAATACCGAAGATCTTCATAAAAAGCAAGATATGACGCGAAAAATATGTCAGAAAGTTGGTGGATGTATTCAACGTTGTATGGGATGTGATGGAACCAATGCAATCTATAATGTTAGTTATGAAGCAGACAGGTCTAATAATGGAGAAACAAATTATCACGAGAACTTTAAAAAATGGTTAGTGCGATTTCAGCAGGAAGATTTAATTGCTGCTTGCGCTCAGACTGATGTTAAGGGTAATCGAATAAAACGCCCTGCAGATCAGGAAGATCCAGATATGTATGTTCATGTAGTTGAAAAAAGAGAAGATGGTATCATAGTTCGAGGCTGTAAACTTCATATTTCAGAAGCTTCTGTATCTGATGAGATTTTAGTTGTACCTACAAGAGCATTAAGACCAGAGGATAAAGATTATGCGGTTGCATTTGCTTTACCTGCAGATTATGAAGGAGTTAAACAAGTAATTACAATTCACAATTTGCGCGAAAGGGAATATTTTAAGCGTGGATTTATGCCTGGGGCTACAGATTCATATATCATTTTTGATGATGTGTTTGTTCCATGGGAAAGGGTTTTTCTATGTGGTGAATATCAACATGCTGGTACTCTTGCCTTATTATTTGCTCTATTTCATCGCCACAGTTATTCAGGCTGTAAACCTGCTATTGGAGATTTAGTAGTAGGAACCGCCGCTTTAGCAGCAGAATATAACAATATTCATAGAGCTAGTCATGTAAGGAGCAAATTAGCTGAATTAATAATAGTTACGGAACTTGGTTATGCTGCAGGTTATACAGCTTCAGATTTAGGTAAACCAGAGGTATATATGCCTGGTGTAGGTTTTATTCCTTATGGTCCCGGCAGTTATATTCCAAATTCAATTTATTGTAATGTTGGAAGATGTTTATCAGGAGAAAATGTATTTCGTGAAGCAGAGATTATAATTGATCTTTGCGGTGGTATTCCAGCAACTTTCCCTCATGAAAAAGATTTTGTTAATCCAGAACTTAAAGATTATCTTTATAAATACATTACCAGAAATCCGAAGATTTCACCTGAAAATGCTGCACAATTCTGGAGGTACGTTGGTGATGCGTATTGTTCTGCTACAGGCGGAGTTCATCTCTTTGGAAGTTATCATGGTGGCGGTTCCCCCGTGATGGAAAGTATAGCAATTACAACTCAATATGATATTGAATCTAAAAAAGAGATGGTAAAAAAAATTGCTGGAATTAATGATGAGTTAAATAAAATTTAAAACAAAATCAATTGGAAAGCTAATTTATTTTTTTTTTTAACTTTAACTTTTTTTCATAATAAACTCAAATATTAAGAATTAATTATAATTGCTGAAGGAAAAGAAGATTTTATACGTCTGCTAAGTATTAGAAAAATTCTGAGTTCCCTCTGCAAGAAATCTAAATAGATCTATTTATACTACTAATAAAACAATAAAAGAAATAATCCTTAAGAATATAATAATGATTCTAATTAATTTAACTTTGGATTCGATAAATTAACTGAATAAAAAGAAAAAATAAATTAAATAAATTGTAATAGTATTTCCTATGTATAAATTTTTCCTCGACTTAAATAAAATAACATAATTATTAAAAAAAATAAAAAAAAGGTTAATTAAACGTCTCGAGTTTTAAATCTCAGGTAAGAAAGTATAAGACAAGGGATAAGATACGAAAGTGCTATGTAGATTGCTAATAATAAATCTATATTCATCTCAGACATTGCTGCATCTCCTATGAAAATAGCTTGTCCTACTATTTCTAGATAAAAGAAGGTTGGATTTGGAACACTTGGATCAATAAATAGTAATATTGCAAACAATATGGCCGAACTTGTGAATATAATAAATCCTATTATCATAGCTTGACTGCCTGATCTAAATATAGCACTACATAGAAGATAAAGAGATGTACACGATATTCCAATTAAGCAATAATATCCAAACCATAAAATTAATTCAACAGGTATGGTATTGTACTCTATTAAACAAATAATAGATGTTACTACGAATGCAGGAGCGATCCATGCTAAGACACTAGTAAAAGCAGCAAAAGTTTTTCCAATAAAAAAATTATCGCGTCCAGTTTTCGTAAAATTAGTTAATGCCGTCTTTCTATCAAATTCGTTAGCTATAATTCCGCCAGCAAAAAATAGAGTTAAAAGGTAGGAAAATGTACCTATTTGACTAAGAGTACTTCCACAAAAAAGCTTTGCATTAGGCATTGATAAGGACATTAGAGATGTCAAAATGACAGCTACTACCGATAATAAAGCAACTAAAATATATCTCTTTCTCTGGAGAAATATTTCGAATCTGTAAATATTGAAGATTTGCTTTAAATTAAGATTTTCTTCTATAATTAAATTGGAGTTCACTCTTTCAATTCACCTCCATTTTTGTTATCATCTTCATCTACTAGACTTATATACAAATCTTCTAACCGAGAAGTGCGAACTTTGCTAAATCCGACAATTGGAAGTCTCATGTCTATAGTTAAAATTTCGTGAATTTTCTTAAGAGATAAAGGTGTCCCATTGTAAAATATATTGAAACCAGGAAGAGCTTCATCGTATGTGACAAAATTTTTAGCTCCATTTTCGCAATATTGTTCAATTTTACTCCTGATTTCATTTACTACTTTATTAACTTGTGAAAGTTCGAGCGGCTCAAAAATTTCGCATTGAATTTGCTTTTTAGTCATTTTCTGTTCTAAATTGATAAGAGTGTCCGCTGCAATTAAATTTCCACGATTAATTATAACTATTCGATCACAGACTTCTGATATTTCATACAATAGATGAGAAGAGAGAAAAATTGTTTTCCCCATTTTTTTCAATTTTTGCAGGATATTTCGAACTAGAATGCGTCCTGAAGGATCCAAACCTGTTTGAGGTTCGTCAAGAACAAGCAAATCTGGATCATGTACTAGTGCCTGTGCAAGTCCTAACCTTTGAACCATTCCTTTTGAAAATTCTTTTATGATTTTGTTTTTCCATTTTGACATTTCAACAATTTCAAGCGCCCAGTCTATTCGTTTTTCAATAATATCTTTAGATAATCCTAATAAACGACAATAATAACGAAGTATCTGATTTGGTGTTACTTGTCCGTAAAAGGCGGGCAAATCAATTAAAAAACCAATTTGTTTAAAAAGATCAGCTGGCTTTTTCTTTATATCAACTGAGTCCCCATTATGATTATATATTTCGATTTTACCACTCGTCGGTTTAATTAATCCGCCTAACATTTTCATAGTTGTTGTTTTTCCTGCTCCATTGGGACCAACAAATCCCAAGATTTCACCTTCATAAATTTCCAAATTTAAATTATTTACTGCCATTAAATCATGGAACCTTTTACTAAGGTTCGTAAACTTTACTATAGTTTTATTTGACATATTTACTACGATTCGTTATTTTTAATTTTGAATACAATAGGCTTGTATTTCCAAAAGAGAAATTAGAAGTATCGCAATATTTAACTTATGGAGTCCAATTTTTTTATTTTTAGTTTATTGAATTAAATCAATTAGAATCTTAATTAGAATCTTAGGAAAACAAAATTCCTAAAAAAGACTTTTTAGAGTTAAAATTTCTCTCATGAAATTTAGAATTTTTTTAAGAGTTTGAATAACTCTTCTTCAATTAGCAGAAAAGGTAAATTCAGAGTCTGATTTCAATGAAAATTCCATTGAAATAAATCAGATAATTTAGAGAAATTAAAACTCTACCTGACAGTATAATTGACAGTTTTTTTTATACTAGGTTAACTAATTCATTGCAGTTTAGATCTTCGAATGCACTCAACACTCTTTCTAAATGTGACCACCAAACTATAGCAGGTACTTTTTTAGTAGACCATTGCCATATAACACAAAAATAAATTTGACCTACTATAGCTGATCGATAATAATTATAACAATCTTCCCAAGAATAATCGGTAATTCCAGATTCTTCTAATATTTAATGGTATTTTCGTAGAAGTACTTTCTCCAGTCTCTTTCTTCGCTCGGGAGACCAATGAATCCCCATAAAATATGCCAAATCAGATATACCCTTATTTACTGAAACAGATTGCCAATCACTAAAGTAAAGCTTCCCATTAATACTGTCTCTTGGATAAAAAGCATTCCATGCATGGGCATCTCCATGGCATAAAGTAAGATTTTTTCCTTCTTTATAACATCCCCATAAATACCTAACAGCAAATTCAATTGAATTATTCAATATGTTTTTTCTTGGTTTAGATATTCTATCACCTATGAAATTCAGGAATTCTTGTACTAGTTTTTCTTGATTTTTTCATCACGTTTCATTTAAATTGTTTCAGGTAGCTCCATCTAATTATTCTCTGCAATTTTAATAAGTATCATCAAAATCTGCAAGATCTCTAAATTCATCAATTTTTCCTGGTTCCGCATTAAATGCTTTTATTATAAGTTCTGATACACGTTCCCAAATATTTTTCATAGCGATATTCATTATTTCAAAATCTTCTTTCTTCATCAATTTTAAGGTGATTATTTTGTTTTTTTCATCAACCTCAACTTCCATAGGAATATCTTGTTTTATTCCACCAAATATTCTTATCATTTCTTTGATTTCATTAGGCGTCCCTAAATCCCAAGGGATTAATTCTTCTTTTTTCACTTTCAACTCAATTAATAACTGATTCTCATCTACTTTGATTTCTACAGTATTACTTAACGACTTACTTAATTTTGGAAACAATTCTTCCATTTTAACACATCATCTTCATTCATTATTATCTATTTATTTTTTACTTCCTATGTACGATTGGAATATCAATAAAAGAAGGATATTCTTTATTCCGTTCAATGGTAATTATGGGCTTTCCTTCAGCAGGATATCGCTTGAACGTTTCTTTATCTGCCCCTGCTATTGCTACACGAATTCTATGATTTTTTTTGACTAAAACAGATGTTGCATATAACCCAAATTTTATTTCTGAAATCTCGTTTGGAACTAGCAGACGAGAATCTTTTTTCAAGAAAGTATGATAGGGGATCAGTGTTTTATATGGAGGAGTCTCTGGCGATATTTTTCTATGGATTACTCGTAGATTTCCATCAGTTAAATAAATCACATTACCTTCTTCATCAACATCTTCTAAGTATACAAAAATGGCTCCATCTTGGTGGGTAGAAGACAGATAAAGACTAACTATTGGATTTCCTGTTATTTCTAAATTATTTTCCAGAAGAGGGCTTGTATATGTCAGTAATTTATTATCTGCCTTTGTTCTATTGCTATAATCAATTGGTAGCCCTGCTGGAGCCATCCAACGATTAAAAAAACCACTAGATGCTCTAAAATTGATCTTATAATCGTCTGCTCCATCTTTTTCTTGAGGTTCATTAGTATTTAGACTATTGTTTTCTTGAAAATACCATCTCTGTAAAGAATGACCTAATGGAGGCCATATGTGAGATTTTTTCCACTTTTCCTCTCCCATTGTATAATAATAAATAGTCTTACTCTTTAGTCCATCTTTTTTTAGACATCTATTAAAAAAGCTTATTTCAGTTTTAATACGCTCATGCGGAGAAGGAATCACTTTTGGTCTTGATGGATAGAATGGATTGGCTGGAAGACCAGCCCCATGATTCCAATCACCTATTATAGCAATTTGAGGATTTCTTAAATTTAAAAAACGGGTAATAACAACATTGGCAAAATTTGCATCCAGCCAAGAAGCCCAGCAATAAATAGGGATATTTAATTTTTGTAATTCCTGTTGATATTGATAAATGCTTCGGGAATCAAATAAGCCTTCCTCATTCTCAATTCTAACAACATCATCGCGATAATTTACCTTACCAATATTGTCAAAAATATATTGATTTTTACTGTGTTCTTGTATAGCCTCTTTTAACTGAGTATAATCATCATCTGAATGGATATATTTTACCCCCTTCATTAGCAGCCAACGAAATGGTGCTAGTACCTTCAATTCTTTCATAATATTTTGATCAAGTTGTTTTCCATAAAAAGACCATAGTTGTATAAATGCAGTATTAAAACAGCCTCCCGGTAAAATAATATCAACATAAATGTCCCAACCACTATGACCCATCATTACGCTTTTCACAGCAGGATGATTATTAGTCGCTAGCCATTCTGCTGTAAATCCCGTATAAGAAATACCGTTAGATACTACATTGCCATTTGACCATGGTTGATTAATAATCCAATCAACAATATCGCTCCCATCTTTAACTTCTTCCTCAGAAAATGGAGATAGCCTAAAGCCATATGAAGCACCACATCCTCTTACATCAACATATACACACGCATATCCATTGGCAGTAAATAGCTCCGTTTTTGGATAGTGTTCCACAGTCTCTTTCCATATCCATCTGAAAGGTATCCGAAGATGATGAGTTCTTTGATAGCGCGTCTGATAAAGCAGCGTAGGTATTTTTTCTCCAGCTGATAAACCTTTTGGTAAACTAACAGTTAAGGCAATTTTAACTCCATCTCTCATCTTTACATAAGTAGAAGTAACTGAAAAATCTTCAAAAAGCGTTTGAAAATAATACTTATCTTTTTGATTAAATGGATTGGAGTCTGAATTTTGATTTATTGACATGCTGTTCTGCTCCATTAGGTCGTCCATAATTGATTAATTAAATAGTATATAATATAACACTTAATGTGCTTAAAGGTTAAATTTTATTTAAATTAAATTTCTGGTTATAAACGAGGATTAATGAAAATGAGTTTATAATTAAATTTTATGCATTGCTGTCATATATTTTAAGTTAACTTTTTTTAAAATCTTCTAAGGTTTCATTGATCAATAAAAAAAGAGCTGATGAAAAATAGCTAAAAATCAAATAAATCAAGAACATGAAAAGTATGAATTTATGAGCATAGATGAAATATTCAAATTGCTTTTAGAAGTGAAAGTTGATTTAACCATTTTAAAAAAATCTGTGACTTCAAAAGAAATAAAGGAGCAATTGAAATGGACAATTAACGGAATAGATTTTGTTGGGTGCGAACTCGCCCAAAATATCGTTAAAAATTTAAAAGAAAAATAGAAAGAAAAAATATATTTAAAAAAATGAAATGTTCAAGAATTACTCACATAATAAGATATTAATATTCTGTATTCTAAAGTCTCTATTTTTAAAGGAATTAAAGGGGAATCATACAAGAAGAAAAAGAAGTAAAATAATAATCCTATTTTTTTTTTTATTCTTTTAGTTCGATGTTATTCTAAAAGTAGGAGAGATTTCAAGTTAACGAGTATATCACACTTCGTTTAGAAGATAAAAAAACTATAACGTATTTAGACGGTAAACCCGCCGTCTAAATCTAATCCTTTTTGAAGTATTAATTAATGAAAGTGGTGAATATGATTGCTATCCGGTTATTGAATATTATCGTGGCATGAAGGAAAATAGTTCCTCAATTTCATCTATAGGTAATCTTGAAATGATTGAATACGTGGGAGTTATAATCTGCCTTGATAACTTTCTTTTTTCTTCCAGCAGTTTATCAATCTTTTCTTCTATTGTTCCTGTAGCAACAAATTTGTAGACATTAACATTCTGATCTTGACCAATCCGATAAGCTCTATCAGTAGCTTGTGACTCCGTGCTAGGATTCCACCACCGATCTACATGTATTACAGTTGTTCCTTGAGTTAAATTTAAACCAAAACCACCAGCTTTTAGGGAAACAATTAGAATTTTTGAACTTACCTCCTTACTTGATTGAAAATCTTTAACAATCTTATCTCTTTGATTGGGACTCAAGCTACCATAATAAAATGATATGATTTCCCCAAATTTAGCGTTAAAAGCTTTTAGTAAAATATCGCCCATCGTTTTATACTGTGAAAATATTAGAACTTTTTGCTCATTTTCAAGAATGTTCTCAACGATATCAAAAATCCTTGCGATTTTAGGAGATTGTACTAGAAAATCCTTGAGATTTTTATTAAAATCATATTTAGCTAGTTCAACTTTAAGATACTGTAATGGGTGATTGCATAGCTGTTTTAGCTTAGTTAATAGTTTAAGAACAAGACCATTTCGCTTTTTTACCCTATTATAATTTTCTCTTATATCTTTAATGGTTTTATCCACTATTTTTGTGTATAGGCTTATTTGGGAATCAGACAGATTAATATATATCGTAATTTCATTTTTTTCTGGTAAATCTTTAATCACATTTTTATCTGTTTTTAAACGTCTCAATATGAAGGGATCTATAATCGTTTTTAGTTTTTTGATTTTTTCAGCATTTTGATAATTCTCAATCGGATTGACAAATGTTTTCCTGAACTCACTCAATGAACCTAATAGTCCAGGATTTAAAAAATTAAAAAGCGACCACAATTCATCGAGACGGTTTTCTATGGGCGTACCACTTAATGCGATTCTAAAAACCCCTATTAATTGGTAAATGGATTTGGCTCTTTTGGAATTAGAATTTTTAATATTTGTTGATTCATCAATTATGATACCATTAAATTTTATATCTTTTAAGAAGTCTATGTCGTTTCTTATGACTCCGTATGAAGTTAAAATTATTTGGTGAGCAATAAGAAAGTCATCTCTCTTATCCCGGAGATTCCCCCTTTTCGGTCCATAGTATTTCAGAACCTTTAATTTAGGAGAAAATCTCATTATCTCATGCTCCCAGTTAGTTAATAAGGATGTAGGACACACAATTAAAATGCTACCTTCTTCATTAGGATAATTCTCTAGTCGGTATGAGAGATAAGCTAAAATTTGTATGGTCTTGCCGAGACCCATATCATCTCCCAAGCATACTCCTAGCCCCATATCACATAGCATCGCTAACCAAGACACTCCCACTTGCTGATAATCCCTCAGTTCACCCACGAAATCTTTCGGGTTTTCTATTAGTTTAAAATTTAACTTATTCTTGATATTTTTTATTTTTGTTCTAAGATCTCTTAAAAGTTTAATTTTATAATCTCTTCTCAAAAGTAAATTCGTGTATTTATCTATTAACTCTAATTTTATTACTTCTGCTGTCTTAATTTTACCAGAAAATCCATTACTATCGTAAATCCTCTTTAAAAAATCTAGATCTTCCTTGTTAATGAAAATCCATTTATTATCTCTCCATTTTATCAACGGATTATCCATTTTCGATAATCTTTTCAATTCGTCTAATCCTACAGGTTTTCCGAAAAGATTAATTTCCCATCGGAAATCTACTAGAGAATCCAAACTAAAATCAGAATTACTTTTAAATGATTTGGACTCGATCAATAATCTGGCAGATAAACCTCTCTTCTGTGTCAATCTTAGTTTGGCGGGGTATTGAACCTTAAATCCAATATATTTAAGTAACTTTATTGGATGGGTAAGAAATTCAGAAACCTCGGAAGAAGTCATCTCAATATTTTGGGGGTATTTATTCTTTAAAGCGCGGTTTAAGGGAGGAAATACTTTAGTTGCTATTCTCATAGAATCCAATAGCATGTTTAGAAACTTCTTTTTTTTTAAAAGAATGCTCACAAACTTTTCACTAAATAACTCGTCATAATTCCACACATCAGCCAATGGTGTAAAAAAGTCTTCATTTTGGAATTTTAGATAAAATTTGATTGGCCATCTATTCGACTCGTTTTTAGGCAATTCTATCGAGATATAGAACTCCACTGTTTTATGAAAGATTGGCTTAAGTTTTGCTTGAAATTTTGGATCAAACTTCTTATTATTTGAGAAATCTTCTATAAACTCCAAAAATGATGCATTCCTCCTTCAAAATTTTAAATGTTTCTTTCAACTTATCTTTTACCATTTCTCAAAATAAAACATAACGCGTTTCCTAAAGATTCATAAAGCATTATGTCAAAAATGTGTTGATAAATATTATCCAAAATTAGTTTGTATAGGAAAAACAAAATAATTAATTAAAAAAAAGTGGTATTTTTTTTCCACTTTTATATTTTTTTTATATGTCTTAAAATCGCCTGTAAATGCATTCTGTGGTGATCAACTTTTTTTCTCAATATGAAGACTAAATAACACCAGAAATAATACCATTTATGTGGTGATTAAATATAATTTTATTCTAAACCTACTACATATAATGGTGCTCGAGGAGGAGTGCGATAATATTTGACTGCAGGATAACCAATCGTCAATACACCATGAATTTGACCTTCTAATCCAATAACTTTCATCATCTCTTTATTCATTCCTAGACCATGAGCCATTCCTATCCAACAAGTTGCTAAACCAAGTGTATGTGCGGCAAGTTGGCCATAAGTTAACACAATTCCAGCATCAGTGGGGGCATCGAACCCATCGCACTTGTAGTAAGAAATATTACTGCTGGAGCTTTATAAAAAATGGGATCTTTATCAATTGAATTAAAATATTTCAATGCTGCTTCTGCAGAGGGAAATCCTATATAACGATATATTATTTTAATTGATTCTTGACTTAATGTTTTAATTATTGAAGGATCTGATACAACTGAAAACTTCCATGCTCTACGATTATCTGCACTTGAAGCATAATGCATAGCTTCAAATACTTTCTTAAGTAACTCTTGGGGAACTTTTTTAGTTTTATACTGGCGCACAGATCGTTTAGCTTTTAATAATTGCATTAATTTTTCATAAGATACATTTTCTTCATAATTTTCTACACCAGGATAAGATTCCACATCATCTTCCCAGTTTCCCTCCCACAATATAGCATTCTCTTTACAAATAGCAACACATTTTCCACAAAAATTACATCGCTTCATTTCATCAGCAAGACGAATTACTTTCCCAGAAGAATCTTCCTTAAAAAGATCTCTAGTGCAATCAGTTATGCATCTTTTACAAACAGAGCATTTTTCATAATTTATTCCAACTATAGACATAAAAATTAAGACGGTTCTAAACGATTTAAACTTTTTCTTAAAGTTTTATAACATGTTTAGAAATGTGGGAGACGGAAATAAAAAATTTACAGATATGTTTTTGTATTCGGTTTCATTTTAGTTTCATCACGATTTCTTTATTTTTTTACTTATATTGATTGCTACAACGGAAAGAATGCCAAGTAGAAAGAATAGATTATATCCTGGTATCCATCCTTCTTCTGGGATTTGCATTTGAGATCGGCATTTTATCAGCATATCATAAAGTAATTGTACTTAATAAAATAAGAATAATAATCAAAAAAATTCCTGAATGGTAAATTCAATGTCTGATTTTCATGAAATTTCCTTTGAAAAACCTAACGGAATTTCTCATGATATTATATAAAACTTTAAATTTTGAATATTAATTTTAGAAAAACAAATAACTTTGATTTTTAATAATCAACTTTTTCTCACGGAACCTCTATTAGATGGGTAAAGAATGATTAGAAAAAGATTATAATTATAATGGGATCATAATTTTTAAAATCTCGATTCCATGAGCAAAAGGTAAATATTAAAGTTCTCTTGAGATTAAACCATATGAAAGTGACTCCTAATCTCTTGAGAAATTGGATGGTCACTTTCATAACTTTAATAATATAAAGACTGTATCCTTCTCTTAAAGAATTGCTTGCAGAAAAGTTTCTTTAGGATTGAAGGGAAAATTTTATTGACATACGGGACATACAGCTAATTTCAAATCATTTTTAAATTCTTTACCACATTCTAATCAGAGAAAAAGCATTTCAGACTCCATCGTCAAATATACTCCATTTCACTACTTTATTACGTTTTTTATAATCATGAAAATTATAAAAATAAATTTATTAAAACCAAACGCTTAATATTTAATTTTTACATCAATGACTGCTGGTTTGTTTGAATTTTTAGCGCGTTCAAGAGCATTTTTTATTTCGTTGGGATCAGATACGGCTTCACCATAACATCCAAATCCCTCAGCACATTTACCATAATCAAACTCAGGTAAATCTACATCTATATATTGCTTGTTAAACATAAACTGCTGAGCTGTCTTAATCATACCCCAAGCTTTGTTGTTTGCTACTACAAAGATCAAATTTTTTAAGCCCAAACGTACTGCTGTTTCTAAATCTTGTATATTTATCATGAAACTACCATCCCCCGATATTGATACTACTTGTTTTTCTGGTTTTGCAAGCTTAACACCAATTCCATAAGGTACTGAAGTTCCTAGGTGTCCCATACCAATTGCTTGAAGCGTCGATAAAGGTTTCCTATCCTTGTATAAATGAAGTTGACCGTAAGTACTACTGGAAATGTTTCCCCCGTCAACGATTAAAATTGCATCTTCATCAATAAACTCCAAAACTTCTTTTACCATCCTTAGTGGTGCGATAGGTAGGCTATCGCTTGAAGCCATTTTCTTCATTGCCATCTCGCTTTGCTTTTTAGACTTAATAAGTTTATCTAACCAATCTCTTGTCTCGATTCTTTCCGTGTGCTTTACCTCATCAAGTATTTGAGTTAAGAATGATTTGCAATCACCCACAATTCCTAAGGTAACTGGTTTATTTCTCCCAATCATGCCAGGATCAATATCTACTTGTATTAATTTTTGTGAGTCTTTCCATAGCGGTTCTGCGCCGTATCCCATTATAAAAGAAAATTTACAACCAAGACTTAAGATCACATCAACCCTACGTGCCATTGACCTATTTGCTCCTATCGATATTCCTAAATGACATTTTGATTGATTTGATATAGTACCGATACCCATAATAGTAGTTATAACGGGGATTTGCAAGTATTCCGCAAATTCTTGCAACTCATTCCATGCTTCAGCGCGAGCAACTCCTCCACCTGAGATAATTAAAGGATTCTTCGCGTTTGATAGTAGGGCCAGAGATTCTTTAATTAACTCCCCCTCAACTGCAGGCTTCCAAACTGCCCTGTATTGATCTTTGGTAAGAATAGACACCTTATCTTCTTCAATCTCTCCAATTAATGCATCCTCATATAATTCTAATAAAACAGGTCTAGGACGTCCTCCTGTAGCCTCTCGAAAAGATTTACGGACAGCATCAGGAATTTCTTCTATCTTGCGAACACTTTTTTGGTATTTAGTTATAGGCTTGAACATTGTTATTTGATCTAGACCTCCTTGTAATGCGAATTTATCAGCTTCTTGACTCTTTACTTGCGCCACTAAAGTAATTACAGGAATATTATCGCTCCACGCAGCCCCTACACCCGGTACCAAGTGTGTTGCACCAGGACCGACTGTTCCTATACACACTCCTGGTGTATTAGTTACCCTAGCCCACGCATCGGCTGCATGCGCTGCAGCTTGTTCGTGCCGAAACATGACGGTATCAATCCCTTTTTCACGACCCCATCTGTAAACGGCATCATATATCGTTAAGAGTTGACCACCAGTTATCCCAAATATTTTTGTAACCGATTCCTCGAGGAGACATTTTATTAAAACATCACCTCCCTTAATCTTCTTCTTCTGTTCTTCCACTTTTTTCACTTTTAAATTAATACTTTTATGATACTTTATTATAACTAAACTTTTTACTTATAGTTAATTAATAACAAATTAGCTTATTCATTCTCTCTGGCACTTTTATTGAATTTAAATTCCTCTCAACTATTTTAAGATCACTTGGGAAATGTATTTCTCATATAGGACAAAAATCATATTGATATATAAAAATTGTAGATTATCAAAAGATTTAAGAAATAGTGAAATTGAAAGAGATTTATAGGCTATTCACACTAAACATCTATATTTATAAGTGGATATTTTTACTTTCCAGCTTGGGAGAGCTCTATTGCGTTGCCGTCAGTGCAATAATACCCCCAGCGGAGACTCATTGTTCTTGTAATTGGGCATTGTCCACATAAACAAACTTTCTTCTCAGTTATTACGGAGCTCTTCCCCACCATACAAAAAGCAAGAGATTCTTCTCCAGTTCCCTCATAACTTGGACATTTTCCGCAATACTCCCTACACATATATATTACTTGTTCACGACTATTCTTCTGTTGTTTCTCGGACATCTTGCTGTATAGCATTTTCATTTTTTCTTCAAAAGTGGCAGTTTTGAAATTTTCTTCCGACATTCGTATCATAACACTTTTTTTCTTTCTGAATTTGATGTAACTATGAATCAGCATGAAATTCTAATAAATTTTATTAAAAAAATTTATTTATTTAATTTAACTTTATCCTTATCTGAATACCTTTAAATCATGCAACCTTTTACTAAGGTTCGTAAACTTTACTATAGTTTTATTTGACATATTTACTACGATTCGTTATTTTTAATTTTGAATACAATAGGCTTGTATTTCCAAAAGAGAAATTAGAAGTATCGCAATATTTAACTTATGGAGTCCAATTTTTCTATTTTCAGTTTTTTGAATTAAATCAATTAGGAATTAATCTATGGAATCCACTTAGTATATATAAATTACAAGTTTTTGGAGGCAAAAATAAAGAATTCTTTATTATTCTAGTAATTTTTCAAAATCATTAAAATAGGTGGTCGTTTAACCAATCACGAAGATCTTTTAATACTATTTTTCTATCATTTTCGATTTCATTATAGACTTCGTGGTATAAACCTTCATAGATTTTAATAGTTTTATTATCCAATTTAAATAAATCTTCAAGTTCTTTACTTCCTTTAATTAATTTATCGTCTGAACCGCACTGAATTAGCAAATTAATTTTAAAATTACCGATAAATGTCTTAAAATGTTTAAAATTTTTTACCATTTCATAGCTTAATCTTGCAGAAATTTTATCGGCATTTACTAAAGGATCTTTCTCGTACAATTTTACTACATCTGGGTCGTGGCTTAAAAATTTAGCATTAAGTCTTGGATTGAAATTCATCTTAGGCGCGATTTTTGAGAAACCTTTTGCTATTAGTTTTAAAAATCGACTAGTTTCTTTACCTGGTTTTGTTCCCGTTCCTGAAAGAATAAGACCATGTAAGAGATTCTCATATTTTTTTGTGAAATAAATGGCGATAAATGAGCCAAGAGAATGACCCAACATAAATATTGGTAAATTTGGATGTTGCTCTTTTATAATTTTGTATAATAATCTTTCATCTTCTATATATTGGTCAAAAGAATCGACATAATTCCTTAATCCTTCGGATTTACCGTGACCGCGATGATCATCTGCATAAATTGCATATCCTTCGGGAAATAATTCATTTACAACAGATTGATATCTTCCAGAATGTTCAAATCCTCCATGAACAAGTTGAATAACCGCTTTAGGATTATTTGGAATCCATGCTTGATAATAGATTTTTAATCCTTTTACTCCTTTAAATTCTCCCTCAATATGTTTCAAATATTTAATTCACGATTTTTTATTTGTTATCTTGTTTATTTATTTGTTTATTTATTAGAATAAATAAATTCTGATAAAATATAAAATAATATTTATATATAAAAGTAAGAAAAAATTATTATTTAAAAGAAAATTTATGCGATACATATGCTTCATGGATATAAATGTAAACTTTTAAATATAGATCTTTCTCAAGAATCCTATAAAACAGTAAATATTCCAGAAGAAATCTTGAAAAAATATATCGGTGGTCGTGGTCTTGGAGCAAAACTCTATTGGGATCTTATTCCACCAGAAGCAGATCCACTTGGACAAGACAATATTTTTATGGTTCTTACTGGTCCCTTGAGTGGCACAATGGCACCTGGTGCAGGAAAACATCTTATAGTTACTAAATCGCCTGCAACTGGTGGGTGGTTAGATTCTTATTCCAGTGGTAAAGTAGCTTCAGAACTGAAATTTGCTGGATATGACGGTCTTATTATTACTACTAAGGCTAGATATCCGATTAGTGTGTTAATTAATAATGATGAAGTGGAATTTTCAGATGCTAGACAGTTGTGGGGTAAAGGTTCTTTTGAGACGGAGACATTCATTAGGGAGAACTTTGACCCAGAATGTGGTACTCTAACTATTGGTCCGGCTGGGGAGAATCTCCTCCCATTTGCTTGTGTAGGAAGTGATTTTTTTCGTAAAGCAGGTCGTGGAGGAGCTGGTGCTGTAATGGGCTCAAAAAATCTTAAAGCTATTGCGATCAAAGGCACTGGTGGGATTAGTTGTGCTGATATGGTGGCTTTTCATCGTCTTATTCTTAATCATCAAAAAAGAGTCAGACAAAGACTCATGACTCCAATGACAATAACTATTACTAATGCTGCGGGCATGCTTCCAACTCGAAATTTTACTCAAGGTCAATTTAAAAAGGGTACCGGTACTATCGATAAAGATGCTGTTATAGATGTAAAAATAGCGGATCGAGCTTGTTACGCTTGTTTTGCTGGGTGTGCAAATATAACGCAAGTTAAGGATGGTATATTTAAAGATTTATTATTGGAAGGGCCAGAATATGAGACGCTTGCTATGCTTGGGGCTAATTTGGGAATTGATTATTTACCGGCAATAATGAAGGCAAACTATCTCTGTGATGATTTAGGTATGGATACCATTTCTGCAGGTGTAGCTATAGGTTTTGCAATGGAGTGCTATGAACGAGGCATTTTAACTCAAGAAAAAACTGGAGGTTTAGAACTCAAATTCGGCAATTATAGAGCTGTGATTAAATTGTTGGAGCTTATGGCTTATAGAAGAGACTTTGGAGATTTCTGTGCTCAAGGTGTAAGAGAAATGGCAAGATTACTTGGTCAACATACAGAAGATTTCGCTATGCATTCTAAAGGGTTAGAATTCCCTGCTTATGATCCCCGAGCAGGATGGGGTTCAGCTATTACTTATTCTGTTACACCAAGGGGAGCTTGTCATCGGAGAGCATGGCCTCCATTGGTAGAAATCCTACGTGGAGTAAATCCTTTTAGTATCGAAGGAAAAGCAGAAATCGTAAGGGATTTGATGAATCAAAGATGTATAATGCATTCACTTATAGTTTGTGATATGCCAGGGTCAATAATTCGCTTAGGAATGGATGATTGGGCTCAATATTTAAATATTGTTGTCGGCTCAAGTTATACAGGAAATGATCTCAATAGAAGTACTGAAATCATTGAAACGCTTATCAGGCGCATTAATATTCGAGAGGGTTTTAGTTCCAAAGATGACATTCTACCTAAACGTACTTTGGAACAAAGTCTTCCTGATGGCCCAGGAGTAGGCAAAATTATTGGAATGGAGAATTTTTTGAAAATGCGATCAAATTATTATTTATGCCGTGGATGGGACAGTGAAGGTGAGCCGACTCAAGAGACAATTATAAAATATGAATATAATAATGAACCGAGTATCGAGATTTAGAACATTTTATTGTTGTTAGTTAAAAGAAAAATTAATTTTAAAAAAATACTGTTATTATGAAAATCAAAATTACCGTGGTTGGAGCGTTAGCTAAAAGCTTACCACATGGGGAAGAAATCATCGAGGGACGTAAGTTCACTATTCAAGGAGTTTTAGACACGCTAGTAAGTAAATATGGTAAGATTTTAATGGAAGAATTGTTCAATGACGGAAAAATTAAAAAAGAAATTTCAGTTTTGATTAATGGGCGCAATGCAAGCACACTGCCAGATAAGTTTAACACTCTTTTAAAAGATGAGGATGAGATAATTATAACTGCTTACATTACAGGAGGATGAGATAAGAGAAGCCTATGAGCAAAAAAGTTTTAGTAGTTAAGGCAGAAAACTGCACTGGCTGTCATCTATGCGAATTAGCGTGCTCTAGCACCAGAGAGGGAGAATTCAATCTTTCACATTCGCGTATTCGGGTAGTCTCCAATGGATTAAAAGGATGGTCGAGACCTATTGTGTGTTTACAGTGCGAAGATCCAATGTGTATAAAAGCATGCTCAGTTGGAGCTATTTATAAGAGTAAAACACCTCAAGGAGATCCATTAATTGCTGTGAATAAAGATAAGTGTATTGGATGCCATCAATGCGTTGTTACTTGTCCATTTGGAGCAATTGAATATATCAAAGAACTAATGATTAATAAGTGTGATTTATGTGAAGGGTCACCAGCATGCGTGAATTTCTGTTTTTATGATTGTTTAAAATTCATTGAGCTTTCAGACGATGATTATGAAAATAGAACAACAAAAATAAAGGCACTAACAACAAAAGCTTGTCGAGAACTAAGCAAATTTGAGCCTCATCGGCGTCAAGTTATGTTTTCATTAGATATATCGAAAGTTACAGACATTTAGGTTAATAAAAAATGAATAACTATAATAAATACTCAATTGATCCAGAAATAAAATATAAAGCATTAGAGATTATTGATATTCCAAGATTAATAGAAAATTGCACTAAAAAATGGCAAAATATATCTCTTTGCCAGGTAAATGATTCTCTCATTAGGTTAGGAGTTATTGAAGGAGAATTTCACTGGCATAAACATGAAAAAGAAGATGAATTCTTCTTCGTTATTGAAGGATTACTTTTAATTGATCTAAAAGATAGATTAATTGAATTGAGGCCTAATCAAGGTTTCACGGTACCAAAAGGTGTAATGCATCGTACAAGAGCTCCTACTCGTACATCAATCTTAATAATGGAAAAAAGTACTGTAAAGCCAATAGGGGATTGAAAATAAAATATTTTTGAAAAAGGAAAAATATTATCAGTCTGTATGAATTATAAGCGTAGTTAAATCAATTTTTAAAAAAAACTTCCCTCTAGCTATATAATAATTAAAAAAGTGATTCAAATATAATTGAAAGAGAAATAAATTAATTAAATTATTTATGCAAAATAAAAATTAAAAGCATAGAAATTATAGAAAAATAAATCCTAAAGAATATAATAATGATTCTAACTAATTGAACTTTGGATTAGATAAATTCAATGAATAAAAAGAAAAAAATAAATTAAAAGAAAATTGAAATTTTTAATACATATTTAATAATAATTTAATAATAATTATAGTTAATTGTAAAAGTGCCTAATAATAAGCTAAAAATTGGAGTAATAGGATGCGGAACCGTTGCTAACATTGGTCATTTACCAATATACCATAAATCTCCACTCACAGAGATAGGAGCGGTTTCTGATCCCCTCGATTCTCATCTTAGACAAGCTCAGAAGCGTTATAATGTTCCTAAAGCATATCAAAATCCAGATGATTTATTAGATGATCCAAATATCGATGCCGTGAGCATATGTTCTCCTCATTGGGCTCATGCTGAGCAAGTAATCAGAGCAGCAAGTAATGGAAAACACATTTTATGTGAAAAACCTATTGGTTTAAATCTAGAAGAAGTCAACAAGATGATTAAAGCTGTTGAGAAAAGTAAAGTAATTTTTCAAACTGCAACTCAAAAGAGATTCGATTTAGGGTTCCAATTCATCAAAGAAAAAATAATTGAAAAGGAAATAGGCGATGTCTTCCATGCATCAATCTATTGGTATCATTCCATGCCTGATCTTGGACTGAATCCAAGAAGCGATCTAATACAAGAAGTGGGACTATGGAGATTGACAAGTGAAAGGTGCGGAGGCGGTGATCTCTTAGATCATGGACCTCACTATTTTGATTTATTTCGATGGTGGTTTGGAGAAATAAAGAGTGTTAGTGCACAAATAAGGCGGATATATAAGAGTAGAGTTAATGAGGATCATTCTACAGTTCTATTGTCATTTAAAGAAAGTGACGCTATAGCAGTATTTGAGCGTTCTGAAGCATTTTTTGGGAGTGTCTATGGTGAGGAATTAGGTAGAATTCATGGAACTAAAGGGACCTACTTTTTTAATGTTCCAAATGAGTATTTCTTAAAGCCAATGACGATTAGAAAACGTTCAAGGAGAAATAAGACCAGTAAACTTTTGGAAGTTGAAACCACTTTTCCTAAGGACCGTTGGAGTGTTAATTATGCTCGAGAGATACGTAGTTTTATAAACCAAGTTTTAGGACGTTCGAACAAGGACGTTGGATTTCCTGAAGAATGGATCCCGACCATATATGATGGCAAAGCAGGCTTGGAAATAGTTTTAGCTTCATATGAATCACAACGTACCCAAAACACTATTCAATTGCCTTTAAAAGAATATAAACCACTTATATGGCATAAAATGGAGAACTAATAAATTTCTTTTATTGAAAGATGAGTTTTCCAAAATCAAGCAAATTATAAACCTTGACTGACGCGGAACATTTTACTTTATATTCCTGATAGGCAAAATTAACAATCTTCTTGACTAATGATCATGGTCCATTGCAAAAGTTACCAAAAGTGGACTTAATCGTTCTTTGCCTATTTTGGGGGATGCATAATCCTAAATTTTGATAAAATGAAGAACTCTCTAAAATAATACTAAATTGTTAATCTATCTATACTTTTACAAATAAGTAAAATTTAAATTTAAAGTAATCAATTAATTCTTACCTTTTGAAATCCACTAAATTCAATTATAAAAAAGAAGGTGATATAAATGGTATATATTGTAAATAATGTTTGGTATCCCACCGATAAATCTAATGAAGTTGCCAACAAATATTTTGAGGTTCTAAAAAAATTTCCGCCTGATCCGTCTTTAGGAAAAACAATTCTTATATTAGTACGTTCAACTAAAGAAGGTATTCATGTTATAGGTATTGAAAAACCAGCAGAAGGAAAATGCGAAGAAAATATTATTAGAACAACTCAAGGTAATGAAATAATGGCAAGTATCGATGGATTAACCTATCAAATAGATACTTATATGGATTACACAGAAGCATACAAAGTTTTGGGAATGACAGCTCCTGAAAATATCTAAATAAAATTTGTAAATCTTAATTAAACTTTTTTTTTTATACTAATTTCTTAAATTTGTATAGTACAACTATTAATATAGGTTATGGCTCTAATTATAGGCAATCTTAATTTATGGTGAACCCCATCTTTCACCACCGCCATCACCATAACTCTCATTTATATAGTCATAATCCTTAGTATTCTCACGTGAAGACTCGTCAATCCCATCAATATCTCTGCCCATCTCTTCTGAGATCTTTTCATCCAATCCGCTATAATCCTTATCACCATCCTTAGAGGCATCCGCTATACCTTCATAATCCTTGCTTTTATCTGTCGATCCCTTTTCAATATCCTTATAATCTTTCTCAATATTTCCTCCAGCAGTAGTGCCTTTATCAAAATGAGGCAACTCTTTTGATTCTTTTTTTGGTGATTTCGGCATCAACCCTTCACATATTTCATGATAGGGTGTTTTTAATATTGTAATACCGCCCCCTTTTTCAGATGATTTCTCACTAGTTTTTTCTTTTTGGCTGTCTGGTCTTTCTGATTGCCTTAACATAAGTGAATCGAGAGAGTCTTCCACACATTGGTAAATTATGGTGTTCTTGCATCATTTTGAATTACGATAACTTAGAGAAGGTTTCAATTTCAGGACATTTTTAAAAAAATTATTTTTTCCTTGCTTTAAAAATAATAGTTGCTGGAATCATTTTTAAAACTTCCAGTTGTGAGGAAGATGTGTAAGTACCAAACTTTTCTTCAACGGGTTCTGGCTCGAGAACTTTCTCAATAACGAAACCATTATTGATTAAACTATTAACAATATCACTTATAGTTGGTAATACATAATTGATTGTTATTTCAGTATGTTCTTTGAATAATATGTTTTTTTGAAAGTAACTTCTCTTAATTTTGAGGTCTTCTGCTTGGGGTTCTTCGTCCAGACAATCAAAAAATGGATGACTCGTGCTAAACACCAGCAAGCCATTTTCTTTAAGAATTCTAAAAGCTTCCTTGAAAACATCATCCAAACTCTGAGTCCAACAGAAAGCAGCCGCAGAAAATGCAATATCAAAACAATTATCATCAATCATATCCAAATGTTCTATATCTCCCTCTATTAATTCAACTTTTACTCTATTTTTTTCTGCCAATTTTCTAGCAAATTTTAATTGTTCTCTTGATAAATCAACACCAGTACAAATTGCTCCCTTTTTCGATAGTGCAATAGAACATTGGGCACCACCACATCCCAGTTCAATAATTTTTTTTCCCTCAACGTCTCCTAAAAGATTGAGTTCGTCCTCAGTTGGACAACTAGGACCATAATGCACGTACTCAGTTGAGATTTTATGTCTTTTTTGGTATGATATCGAATCTAAATTCCAATGATCTCTGATATTTTTTTTACTCATACTATTGTTTTCATAATAAGGATAATTATTAAAAAGTTATTTTGGAATTTTTGAAAACCTTACCTTCACTCGATCTCAATCGATCCTAAAAAATCGGGGGCTGAAAAAACATGCAGTTTTTAGATAGAAATAAATTAAAAAAGAGTCTATCGGTAATAATAATAAGAGGTATAGAATTATACTCGGATTGATTCTCATAATCTCCTTTAATTATTTTTCATTTCCCAAAAAATATTTAAAGATTCTGAAAATCTTTGAGTTGAACTGTTATTCTCCTATCTCCTTTGGAGATTTTGAATAAACAAAACACTAAAATTTGAATGGAAAGCACACATTTAAAACATTTTTAATGCTAGAAAGGCCACAATGATGCCAATAACCACGCAATAATATCTTTTATAGATCTTGGTGCGTCTACTTTGCGCATAGATTGATTACGCATAAAGGGTGAAATTTCAGATGAGGGAAGCGGCTTTCTTGCGTGGATTTCTTGTTGTTGGTAAGATCTTTGTGGAATGTATTGGCGTATGAAGAGTTCTCTCTTTTTCCGTCCTTGTTTTTTTTTATTTGGCATTTTAAATTTCATGGTACTATTAGTCATTTCAATATTTATTTTTATTGTAAATTTTTAAAATTGTAAAGTTTACTAAATAATCACCTTGCTAGTAGAAGTGAGAGTTGATTTAACCATATTAAAAAAATCTATCACCTCAAAAGAAATAAAAGAACAACTTAAATGGGCAATTAAGGTATAGATATCGCAGGATGTGAACTCGCCCAAAATATCGCTAAAAAATTAAAGGAAATGTGAGGTTAAAAATAGAAAAAAACTCCCTAGCAATATGATTATGTCTT